>JAGQOC010000085.1 GCA_020427745.1 Phycisphaerales bacterium
ACACCAGGTTCTCATCCTGGGAACGCGGGTTCAAATCCCGCTGGGGTCACTTGAAACGCCGTGGAGCACCCCTCCGCGGCTTTTCTTTTGCGCAGTCGCACACGGGATCGAATACACTGCCAACGAGTCGACTTTGTGATTGGCGTATGGGAAGCGGAATGCTCGATCTCATCCTGCTGGTGCTGGCGTGCTATGCCCTTGTTGGGATTCTTGTTAGTGTGCCGCTCGTCGCGTTCGGGATCCAACGCATCGATCCCGTCATGCGATCCTCGCCGCTCAGTGCCCGGCTGCTGATGTTCCCTGGGTCCGTCGCTCTCTGGCCGATCATGCTCATCAAATGGTTCGCAGCTCGGAGCGTCTCTCCATGAAGCGAGTCCAACGCCGGGCCCATCTTGTGATATGGATCATCCTCACCCCCGCCCTGCTCTGGGTGGTTGTCGCCGTGCTGCGAGGAGTGGGGGGGAGCGGATGACCAACCAATACAAGCTCGTCCAGTGGAACCCGCACAAAAAGATCTACGACCTCATCGTGCTCGGATCCGTGCTCGCGTACCTGCTGACCTTCTTCGCTGTTGGCTCGATCGTCTTCCGTGGGGATCACGCGATCTCGCCCCCCATCCTCGCGATCCGTGCGCTCGGGACCTGCGCGATCGTGCTGCTGCATGTCATCCTGTGCATCGGCCCGCTTGCGCGATTCACGCCACGGATGAACGCGCTGCTCTACAATCGTCGGCACCTCGGCGTGACCTTCTTCTGTGTTGCATCCCTGCACGCGTTGCTTGTCGTCGGCTACTACGGCGGGTTTGGCGTGCAGAACCCGCTGGTTGCCGTTCTCGCCGGCGCATACCGGGATGGCGGTGTTCCATACGAGTTCTTCGGCTTTGTGGCGCTCGTGATCTTCTTCGTGATGGCCGCGACGAGCCACGATTTCTGGCTCGCGAACCTTGGCGCATCCTTCTGGAAGACCCTGCACATGGGGGTGTACATCGCGTACGCCCTCGTGGTGCTCCATGTCGCGTTCGGAGCGATGCGGTCGGAGACGGCATCTGTCTACGCGATCCTGCTCGGGATCGGTGTGCTGTGTGTCGCGGGACTCCATCTTGCCGCGGGAATCAGAGCATGGAGGCAGGATCGAAAAACATTCGACCACACCAGCGGCTGGATCGATGTCGGCCCTGTCGCGGAGATCCCGGAAGATCGTGCACGAATCGTGCATCTCGACAATGCCCGGTCCGTCGCGGTGTTCCGATACGAAGGCAAGCTCTCCGCGGTCAGCAATGTCTGTGCGCATCAGGGCGGGCCGCTCGGCGAGGGCAAGATCGTCGGCGGGTGCATCACCTGCCCGTGGCACGGCTACCAGTACCTCCCGGGGTGCGGGCAGTCGCCGCCGCCGTATACGGAGAAGATCCCAACCTACGAGCTGCGGGTCGAGGGCGATCATGTGCTGCTCAATCCGTTGCCCAAGCCGCCGGGAACCAAGATCGAACCCGCGAACATAAGCAAGGACGGCCGTGATGGATGAGCAGTCAAACAATCGCGATCCGTTCTATGTCGGTTACCTTCCCATGCCGGTCGAGCACCGCCGGTTTGTGCGCACACTCGTTGTTCTGCTCGCACTCTGGATCCTCGGAGTCGCCATGGTCATCGCGATGGTCATGCGGAACCCGGGCGATGCAGTCTGGAACACAGGCAACGAGCAGTCCTGGACCGGTACCTTCACGATGCACCCCTACCCAATGCTGATCCCCGACAACGACCTCCAGAATCCGCTGCTGGTTGTCTCAATCGGGAAGCACGGTGCCCACGACCGGCTCGCACCGTTCGATCGTTCAGTGGTCAAAGTCCGTGGGTGGGAACTGCATCGTGACGGGCGCCGATTGATCGAACTCGCGGACGACGGGGATGCGATCACGATGATCTCCGCTGTTGGTGAACGCTCTCCTCCGCGTGGGGTCTCTCGAGCCGTTGTCGTCGAGGGAGAGATCGTGGACGGCAAGTGCTACCTCGGGGCGATGAAACCGGGTGACGGGCAGGGGCACCGATCGTGCGCCGTGCTGTGCTTACGAGGGCATCTCCCCCCGATGATCGCCACCACACAACCCGACGGCACGACCGGATACCACCTGCTTGTCATCGACGGCACAACCGAACTCTCCGACGAGGTCCTCGCGATGGTCGCACGCCCTGTACGCATCGCGGGCATGGTTGCACACGATTACGAAGGGCTGAGTGTGCTCTACGCAAAGTCAGAGGACATCACACCGAGCGAATAGCCGCCAGGCCGAGGAGTCAGAGTTCACGGGCAACCAGCCTCGAATGCCGCGAGAAACGCGAAGACATCGAAGATGTCGAATATCCCGTCACCCGTGATATCCGCGGTTGCGTGCTGATTCTCGTACAATGTGAGGTACGCGAAGATATCAAAGATGTCGAGCACTCCTGTGTCGTTGATATCCGCGACACAGTTCGGGGTCTGACGCTCGACCGCGCCGAGATCCGGCAGCGCGACACCGTTGCCATATGTATCGTATGGGCGTGCGTTCCCTACCTGGTCGGAGAGGAGCTTCCCCGCGGGTGTGCCGGCATCGACAATCGGGCTGTTATTGCGGGGCATGTTGACCTCCGTGTTCCCGATCTTGATCCGTTGCGAGCGGACCCAAGGATCAACATCCGTGACAAGCCCGCCGAGATCACCCGAGCCTTCAAGATTGTCGGCCGCGTACACCCAGTTGTTCCCGCCCAGAACCATCTTCCCGTTGATATCGTCGACACCGATCCAGTCGGTCTCGTTCCACGCGATGACGCACTCCTGCATGATCGGTGTTGGATCGCCCGGGAAAACAAGGGAGAAGATACCCCCGCCGACGCCGTTGTCTTCCCCGGTGTCCGCCTGGTTGTAGACAACGGTGCAGTTGCGCATGCGCGCCTGCCAACCCGGGGAGTTCTCGAAGATGATACCCCCGCCGTTGATGGTTGCGTCGTTGCTGCTGATGGTGCAGTTGATCAGATCAAGATTATCGAATCGGGACACGATCCCGCCGCCGCTCCAGGCGCGGTTTTGGACGATCGAGCACCCCTCGACGACGACATCCGAGCGACCCGTTGCGATCCCGCCGCCGTTTGCGGTCCCGGAGTTGTTGCGGTGGATGTGTGTGTCGAAGATGTCCGCCTGGGATTCGTAGATCAGGATCCCTGCACCGCGATTCTCCGTGAGTTCGCAGTGAAGCACCGTAATCGATCCCATGTCCACGCGGATCCCGCCGCCGCTGCCGGTATAGAATCCGTTCCGGATCGTGACGCCCTGGATCAACAGGTTGGAGTCCGGATGGACCTGCATCACGCGATCGAGCTCGTTACCATCGATGATTGTTTGACCAGCTCCCGCGCCAACGATGCGGATGTCCCCCGCGATATCGAGATCATGGAACTCGTCACCATACGGCGTATTGAGGGAAGTCTCCTGGGTCAGCGTGTATGTCCCGGCGGGCACCACGATATTCACGGCACCCGACATTGCGTTCGCCTCCATGATCGCAGCCCGCAACGAGCGTTGGAACCCGTTGTTCACTATGCCGTCGCCGGGAACCGGATCCACGAGGTCGTCTGTGGTGTTCACCGTGAAGGTCGGGATCGGCTCCACAACAACGCTGATGCTGTGGGGATCGATGAAGACACTCCCGCCCTGCGCGAGCACGGTGACATCCCCGTTGCTCGGATTGATGCGGACAATCTGACCGTCGCCGCTGTCCTGGCTGTCGACGACATACAGCATCCCGTCAGGGGCCGCGACGAGGTCCGTGATCTCTGTGAGATCCCATGAGCCCGGGATGAGCGAAATCTGCTCGATGGTCCGGTCGGTGTTGAGCCGGTAGATCACGGGCTCGAGCACACCCCTCGCTCGCCCGGAGTTGATACCCCAGAGGTAAGCCTGCCCCGGGATCACGGGATCGACCTGCATCCCCTCGATCACGAGCTCCGGATCGGAGAAGATCGGGCTTGTCGCGTATTGGTACAGTTCGACATCCCGATTCTCGATCGACGGACGATCGAGCGGAGCAAGGTACAATCCCGGCCCACCGCCCGCGTCCTCCGAGAGGACAAGGAACCCCGCGAAGATCCCGAGGGATTCGCCGTCCACACCGTCGAACGCGTCCAGGGTTGTTGGGTCGATAAACCACGCCCGCGGGTACGCGATCGCGGCCGTGATTGACCCGCCCGTGACACCGAGATCGAATAAACTCCCCAGTCGTGGATACGCGACGGTTACGCTGCTGGCGGTGAATCCAAGCAACGGGTCATCAAAGCCAAGCAACGGATCTTCAAATCCAAAGATCGGATCCAAAAAACCAAGAAGCGGATCGTCAAAGAAGGAGGGGTGGTTCGCGCGGAACGGGTGCTGGCCCACGGCATACGAGGGGCGTGCCGCCATGTACCCATAGTCCTGCAGACCCGATGCGCTGCTGAACAGCTGCTGCGCCGCAATCGTTGATTCGATCCCCATGCCGGGATCAAGCGGGGCGGTGAACGCGGGTCCCCCTTCGAGTCCCCCGTCGCTGAAGACGCTGAAGTAAAACATCTGATTATTGCTCGGCGAGAACGCGGAGAGGGCCGCCGCGCCGTCTTCCAGCATCGTCGCCGGCGGGAGTTGAGGCGGGGTGCCAATCAACTCTCCGGTCAACAATCCGCCCGAGACGACATGCCCGTCTGCGCGGATCACATACACATCCGGGCGTAGAAAGAGGGGATTGCGGGCGGAAACAAGCAGGTCGCCCGGTTGGAGTTCGATTCCCCCCGCGTGCGATGCGACAGCTGTCGCGGCAATCGCAGCGAGAACACCAACTCGTGTACTGATCGATTCGTTCATCATAATTGTGCTCCTCGTGTGGTGGCGAGCGGCCGAGACCGCACATGTATGGCCGCGAGGAAGCCGGATCTGACATCAATTTCGCAAGAAAAAACCGGATTCTTGTTGCGCAAAGGCGGTTTTCTGAAGAACGGATCCAATTTGAGCGTGATATACTCGCCCGCGTGCAGTGGGAGACAACCACCATCATGCTCGAGCGTCTGCGAGAATCGGAAGATTTTGCGTGGACGCAGTTTACGGATCGGTTCCGGTTGCCGTTGATCCGGTTTGCCCAGAACTGCGGGCTCTCGAGCACCGAAGCAGAGGACGCGACCCAGGACGCCATGATGAAGTTTGTGGAGGCCTATCGCGCGGGAAGATACGACCGATCACGCGGTCGGCTCGGTTCGTGGCTGTTCACGATCGCGTACCAGTCCATCCGATCTCACCGACGCGACGCCGGGCGTTCACCTGTTCAAGCCCCCGTGGTCTCGGGGCGAACCACTTTCTTCTCGGCGATTCCCGATGAACAATCCGCCCGTACCCAATGGGATACGGACTGGGACCGGTATCTGCTCGATGCGTGCCTCCATCAACTCAGATCAGAGCTCAACCCCACGCATCTGCTCGCGTTCGAGCTCGTCGCGATCAAGGAAGTCCCCGCGCAGACAGTTGCGGATGAACTCGGAATCTCCCGTGATACGGTCTACCAGATCCGATACCGCGCACTCAAACGGCTCAGCGAACTCCGTGAAACGCTGGACGCAGTCGAGATCGGAACAGGATGAGTGAGTGCGTTTCTATCGGAGATCTTGAACGGTTCCGCACCCGTACGCCGGCGACCAACGCGGGCGAGCGGTCCGTGGAGGAAGTGGAATCACATCTGGAGTCGTGCGAGGAATGCCAATCTCGGCTGGATGAACTGAACAGTCTCGATGGGCTCGCAACGGATATTCGCATGGCTGCCGTTCAAGCCTCAATCGATATCCCCGGATACGCGGTTCATTACGAGATCCACCGGGGTGGGCAGGGGATCGTGTACCACGCGACGCAGGAGTCCACCGGGCGTTCTGTTGCGATCAAGGTTCTCCTGCATGGATCGGTCTCCACCCCGCGCCAGCGGGCCCGGTTCGAACGCGAAGTGGATCTCGCCGCACGGATACACCATCCGCATGTGGTGTCTATCCTGGATCGCGGAGTAACACGGGATGGGCGTGGCTTCTTTGCGATGGAATACATAGAGGGAAAAGCCCTCGATGAGTATCTCGCGTGTCAACATCTCACGGTTGATCGTGTGCTCGCACTGTTTCTGTCGATCTGCAAAGGTGTTCAGGCGGCGCATCAACGAGGCGTGCTGCACCGCGATCTCAAACCCGGCAATGTCCTTGTCAGTCCTTCCGGGCATGCGACCGTGCTCGACTTCGGCCTTGCCAAGTCGGAGATCGATCAGGCCGCGACGATGTCCAGAACAGTCGCCGGCGAGTTTATGGGCACATTGGCATACGCGGCGCCCGAGCAACTCGCCGGCGATCCGGATCAGATCGATGTCCGCACGGATGTGTACGCCCTCGGCGTCATCCTCTATGAGATGCTGACCAAAAGACTCCCTCACGACACCAGTGGGGGGGTTGAATCAACAATCCGATCGGTCCGAGAGAGTGAACCGCAAAGGCCTTCCAAGATTGTAAAGATCGATCCGGACCTCAGCACGATCGTGATGCACGCCTTGGAAAAGCTCCCGGATCGTCGGTATCAGTCAGTCGACGCGATGACATCAGATATAAATCGGTTTCTTCAATCCAAGCCGATCATGGCCCGGGATCCGAGCGCAGTCTACCAACTCCGGAAGTTTGTCCGCCGTCATCATGCGGGTGTGGCCGTCGGGTGCGTGGCGATCTTGGGCGTCTTCGGGGTTGTCGCCGCCTTGAGTGTCGGAGTTCTTCGCACGAATGCGGCTCTCCAAGTCGCGGAACAACGCCGCATCGAAGCAGACACCGAACTGGAAAAGCAACAATCAGTGACCGATTTTTTCGAGGAGCTGCTCTCGGAGGTGGATCCCGGGATGAGCGGCCCGGATATGCGGGTAATCGATCTGCTCGATGTTGCTGCCAATCGTGCTCCTGAGCGGTTTGCTGAGTTCGCGGATCTTCGGGGTGGGATCCAGAGCACGCTCGGAGAAACCTATACACGCCTTGGCGCATATGCCCAGGCAGAAACACAACTCCGATCATCCATCGAAGCACTACAGAATCAGCAAGAAGGAAAGCCGGAGCAGATCGCCGGAGCAATGTGTGTGCTCGCACATGTACTGAGTTCTACTCAGCGATTCAGTGAATCGGAAGCGATGCTCGACGAGGCGGATGCGATCGCAGAGTCAATACATGCGGATCCAGGAGCGAATTTTCTGCACGCTCAGCTCACGCATCAACGCGGCATTCTTCTGCACGACCAGGGGATGCATGCAGAGTCCCTCGCCCACTACCAAAGGGCGATTGCTCTGTTGGATTCGGACGAATCCGAGTCCGCAGGCCGTCTCCGCGGACAGATCCTGATCGGCATGGGGGTGAACGCGAAGCGACTGGAGCGGTTTGAAGACGCGTTAAGCCACTATGCCCAGGCGGAGCGGATTCTCCTCCGGTATCGTTCCGAGAATCATCCGGATCTTCTTGCATGCCTGAGCAATCGCGCGGAGATCCTGGTCGATCTTGGAAAGTGGGATGAGGCGGAGTCGCTCCAGCGGGATCTGCTGGATCGGCGAATCGCGGTCTTCGGACCGGATCATGAGCGGGTCGGGATCACCCTGAACAATCTTGGGGATCTCCTCCGAGAGCGGGGGAAACTGGATGAATCCTCCGAGATGTTCTCAAGGGCGATCGAGATCTTCCGGGTGAGCCCGGGCGATCCGAGTATGAGGCTGGCAATGGTTCTGCACAACGCGGGTGCACTGCACATCGCACGCAAACATCCAGAAACAGCATTGCCACTGATTCACGAAGCAGTTTCGATGGCGGGCTCGCTTCTCCCCAAAGAGCATTGGGTTCTTGCATCGTTCCGTATCAAACTCGCGGAATGCTATTTGGCCCTCGGGCGGACAGAAGAGGCTCGCGGAGAACTCAATATCGCGCGCCCCGCTCTCGTTGCTGCTCTCGGAGAATCCCACAGCCGCGTGCTGCGTGCGGACGAACTGCTTGCTCAAGCGGCGAACGCCGAGGCGGATTAGTCTCTGTAGTAAGCATCCTCCAATGATTGGAGATGCTCTTGGAGCATCTCGATCCCAGTGGCGAGTTCCTGGTCGTCAGGGATCGCCCGCCGATAAACCATCGCGATATCCAGCACCGCCTCAGGGTATCCCGCATTCATAATCCTCTGGGTCGCGTTAAAGGCCGCTTCCCTGAACCGGTCGGTGTCCAAGGGGATCCGCTTCGCAAACTCAACCGCATCCTCAACTCGCCCCGCGAGAATCAGCGTCTGCGTTCGCAGGACGGAGAGTTCGGCTCGATCGTCGGGGCGATCAAACCACCGTGACCCATCGCCGAGAAGATCAAGAGCTTCGGTGTACCGGTGCGACCGGTGGAGCTCACCGATCCACGCTTTGAAATGACCGAATCGGAACTGGCCATCATGGTCCTGGAGCGAACGAAACAGGCGTTCGGCCTCACTGATCGCGGAGTCCGAACCCCGCGACTGATGAATGCCCATAATCCAGAGATCGATCCCGACATGTTCCGGGTTTGGATCTCTTCGAGCCTGGACCGCTCTCAGATCGAGCTGCCCCATTTGTATCTCATCGAGTGCCCGTGTGACAGAATATTCGTACGCGGTATCAAGCGGGAACGGGATACTCAGAATCCGTCCGTCTCGTTCGATTGTCAGTGTGATTTCTTCGCCGACGGACATCGGATAGAAACTGGGCAAATAGCTCAATACGGGCTCATCGTCTATCCGAAGCAGTATGTCGTCGGCTTGAATGTACGCTCCCGTGTGATCCGTTATGGTCCTTTTGATGCGTAAGCCGGCTTCCTCGGTTTGTTCCGTATCCGCGCGGATCGCACCGGGCCCTGTATCACTCGTGCAGATCATCGCCATGCGGTACACATCTTCTGTTGCACTGAAGCTCGGGAACGAACCGCACACATTGAGCGCACAAACCGTGAGGAGTTCGCCGTTCCGGATGACTTCAAGAATCGGCCGTTCCCATGCGGAGAAGGTTGCGGGTGGACGAGACCTTGCGTGCTCGTCGTATGCCTCGAGTGAGTCAAAGTGCTTACCGTCGATCGTCAGGATGAGATCGCCGGGCATGAGATCCGCGTCCGGGCGGAAATCAACCCGACTCTGCACAAATCCCGGGATAATCCGATCAACTCCGAGCCCGGTCCGCCCTGAATCCGTTGACCCGGTCGAGAGCACCGCACCCAATCGGCTCGCGGGGTGATCGAGGAACAACTCCAGACGATCGTCGGAGACCCGCTTGGGTGTGTACCGGCCCAGCCAGCGAGGGTCGACCGGACGAACATCAATTGTGCCGTCGCTGTTCAGAATGATCCACTTCCCATCCCGGGGAAGATCAGTCGTTGCGATTGCGCCATCTCGCCATTCAGGGACAACCCGGAATGGGTCAACAAGCTCCGCGGGGCCCTGCCCGAGGGGTGCTTTCGCCAAGATGGGATGCCGCGCATCAACAAGGTACTTGATATCATCAATGTACCCAAAGTCGACAAGCTCTGTCACAGAACTCGGCATCGCGTCGAATGTCTCGCGGTAGGTGCTCAGCGCTTCATAGAGCCTCTGAAAACGGGCCTTGGTGATTGAGGTCGGCGTGAAACGCCCATAGGTCATCCCCGATGAAACGGCCGGCTCTGCACCATCGACGGGGGAAGAAAAGAAGATACCGATCATAATCAACAGAAAGGAGACGACTCTCATGCTGCTGCCCTCCTGGGCGTATGGATCATCGGTGTGTCTTTGAAGAAATATCCAGACTGCACACCCACCCGTGATGGGTACCGCGCCCGGAAGACTTCCCGCATAACCTCGAGGCGTTTCTTGAGGAGCTCTCGCGTGTACTCGATGTCCGGGTGCCCCTGCATGGATTGATCAACGATCTTGTCGAGCACGCCCGGCTTATTCATTGCGTCCTCAAGCCGTTCGATGTGTGGCCCAAAATCCTCGAAGCTCATCGAACGATGAAAAAGATCATGGTCGGTCCACTGACGCGATCCCCAGGTCATGTGCATGTTCATCGATTGCTCGACGAACTCAGTAAATCCCGGATCGCTCGGCATCGGGATACCTCCGGGGCTCTCTAGGTTGAAGTACAGCGTTCGTATCTGCAGCGCAGAAAGCTCGCGCCGCACACGGTCGATCTCCGATTGGGGTGTTCCGGGTGTTGCAATCAGTTCGTCGAGTGTGCGTTTCGCATCGTCATACATCGGGCGGACTGTTTCGAGAATCGCAGCCTGCCGGTACGGATGAGTCGGGAGGATGTCCGCGAGCCCGTAATCGAAGCCGATCATCTGCTCGTCCGGAGTAATCCGGAGATTGCCGAAATGTCGGTCTCCGTCCCCAAGGAACATCGAAAAGACAAAGTCTTCCGTGATCGCGTCTTTGCGTGCAAGGAGTTGGGCGGTGGTGGGGTTCAGATCCCGAAGCTCGATCCCCTGAGGCATCAGCTCGGTGATCACCAGTTGCTGCGTCTTTCCATCGAGATCGACCGTGAAGTTCGAGAGCCTCGCGCGAGGTGTGCGTCGCCCGAGTTGTTCTGCGACAAGTGAGGCAAGTACTTCCGCACGCCCTTCCGGGTGACCCGCCATGCCGGAGGCGGTTTTCGTTACCGCAAGATTATTCCCCGCCGCATCTTTCACGAACCTTGGTTTGGATGCCGTGCCCGCGGCGCTCGGGATCTCGTTCCCGACGGGAACCCACCTGCCCGGTTGGTCGGTTGATGTGACAACACGCTCAATCACCGATTGCCCATTCGGTTGATCGAAGATGGTCGGCGTTTCGGGTAGTGGGGGAGCCGTTGTCAACGCTTCGGACATCCGTTGCTGATCCACGATCGCTTCGCGTGCGACTTCGATCCGTGACTCAAGCCGGGCCCGATGAGGATGCCCGTCCGGCAGTTCGGTGATCGCGCGTTGATAGGACTCGATCGCTTCAGAGAATCGTCCCTCGGAGAGGAGCCTGTCCGCATCGGACATCTGACCCGCTGTGTTTCCAGAGAGATCTCGCGGACGGTTCAGGGTTGAGATCGGCTCATCCGCGTTCGCCGTGTTCCGGCGCGTTGCAGGGTTCGGATTGATCGCGAGGGGGTCACCGATCGGATCAACGGTCTGTGCCGGGTGCGTCGCGGGATTCCGAACGGTCCCCCTAGGTTCGGGATTGAGCGGGTCCCCGATCGGTTCAACCGCGGACGGACTCCGGCGTGTCGCGGGATCGCGAACGGTTTCGACGGGGCGCGTTCCGAGCGGATCACCGATCGCGTCTGCGGGGCGTGTTTCAGATCGAGGAGAGTCAGTTCCCGGGTCGAGCAGGGGGGGTGGGTTGGTCAAGGTCGGCGCGGCCTCACGGAGGCGCGAAGCGGCGGCTTCTGCTTGTTCCGCGAGATACCCTTGACGCGCTCGTAACCGATCAAGATCACGATGCGCTTGCGCAACCAACGCTTCATTCCCGGATTCAACCGCAGCAGCAAGTCCTTCGATTCGATCTACAAAGTCCGGATCAAGGTCCGCACCGCCGAGCCGTCCCCGGAACGCGTCAAGATCTGAGGAGTTGGTTCCGATCGCGGGCAGTTCTTCAACAAGAGCGTCGAGCCTTGAGAGCTGTGATCGTTGCTGAAGCGCTCTCTTTCCCATGGACTCCGCGAAGTCGAGGACCTGCTGACGGGTCATCTTCTCGAGCGCATTGCGGTAGAGTTCCGGGTTCGTGAGCCCGAGCGTTGTCAACGCATCAACCAGCATCTCGCCGGGCTGCCCGAAATACTCCTTCGCGGCGTACGCCACGCCCGAATCGAGCACCATGTTTGCGCCCGCCACAGTAACGGATTCGAGCACCCCCTGGTCAGCAAACTCCTGGACATTCGCGGCTGCACGAATCGCGGCACGCCCCGCGTTTGTCTCGTTCAGACGCTGAAGCGCTCCTTCCACGGGGCGCGACGCGGCGAACCACTCCCCCAAGGTCACCGTGTTCTTGAACCGTTCCGATGCGTCCGCAGCACGGACCAGCTGCCCGGTTCCGGCAAAGCTCAGTTTCGCGGATGGCGCAAGCGATGTGATGACCGTCCAGCTGTCCACCATGCTGGCACCCATCGCCGCGACTTCCGCGGCGGTTGACCATCGATCTTGCAGTTCGATCTGATTCGCTAATCGTCCGGTGAACGCGGAGCGATCGAGGTGCGCGGTCTCGTCCGCGAGCGCCCTCATCTCTCGCATCTGGAACGCATGGTGGATCGCATTCCGCATCCGTTCAATCTGGTCGTCGGGGAGCTCTCGTCCCCATCGTTTCGCCGCGGCTTCCCGCAGTTCATTCGTCGATAAACTCTGGATCTCACTCAGCGAGAGATCGTCGCGCAACGCGATAATGAAGTTCAGCCCAATCTGGTTGACCGCCATCTCGTCCGCGACGATTCCGACTTCCTTCCCGCGTTCGTCGGCCTCCGCGATCCCGGTTCCGCTCACGCCCCCGATCGTGTCGTACCACGGGCGTTTGAGAAACCGCGCAACCATCCACTCAAAGGTTGTCTGGTCGGGGGCCCGATTGAGCTCGCCTTTGTCCTTGATCCAGTTGGTGAGATCATCGTCGAACGCTTTCGAGGTTTCTGCGCTGAGTCTTTTGAGCGTCTGAAGCACATGGATTTCGGTGCGCCGTTCGAGTGCCTCAAACCCCGCGCCGGGGGATTGTGTGCCGTACTGCCTCGCGTTCCGGAACGCGGCGAGCGCATCGAGCGATTTGCCCTGCTGAAGGAGCGCCATTCCATCGATGTAGGACGCGTGCCCACGCAGTCGGAAGTTTGATCGCATTGAGTCTGCGGCGCGTTGTGCTCCGTCCAGATCGCCCGAGTTGAACGCGATCTGGGCCTCGAGGAGCTGGACGCGCGCATCGATGAGTTCACGCCGGGTGATGGCGGCCAGATACAGATCGCCGAACCCTTCGCTATCAAAGAGAGCACGGATTTCGGTCTGCGCCTTCCGCGCGATCTCGCGTGTTTCCGCGATGATTTCCCGGATCTCATTCGCGGTCTCTCGCAGCAGGGGCGCCGAGTTGTTGATCCGTTCCTGAATTTTGTTCTTCAACGATTCGTCGTCGACCGATGCACGGAGTTTGGAGAGCTCCCGCATCTGCTGGCGCATCTTCTCCTGAGATTGTGTGAGCAGGCGGATTTGTGCGAGGCGTTCTTGAAGCGGCTGCTCAACATCACGCAGGATCCCGTCCATCTGTTCGATGAGATCGAGATACTGCTGATCCTGTTCGCTCAGGTTGACGGGTTCCGGTTCGGATTCCGCGACCTGCTCTGGTTCGGGTACTTCAACAACCGCCGGCGGATCCTGGGTAGGGGGGGTCGCCGCGGGCGGATCTTGCGGCGGGGCGTTAACCGGCCGAATTCTGGACCAGATCGAAGTCGCGACGGATTTGAGTTCTTCGATCGCTTGTTCTTCGGATTCATACGCGATCTGGCTCGAATCCACCAGATACCTTGCCGATCCGTCCGAGCCAATCATCCCGATTTGCTTCACGGTCAGGGTCCAGCGACCGGAGTAGGCCTCGACGATCCGTGTATACCCAGGAAACCGGATGGTAACACAAACACTCCCCTCGCCGAGTCCCATGTTTTTCTCGTGGAACTTGGAAACATTGTTCGTTTCCGGCGCGAACCACTTCGCATACCGATCCGCAGCGTCTTTGATATCGCTTTCATCTGTTTCGCGTTGGAGGGTGATCCGGTATTCGGCACTCCCCTTCCGGAAGTACTGAGCGACCGAGCGTGAGTTGTAAAGATAGTTGCGATCGAGAACCAACTCGAACCCCTCGGGAACGAGATCGATCACACGAGCCGCGAGATACGCATTGCGAACGGTCGGATCGATCTGCGAGAGGTGGTAGGCCATGCCCTCGCGTTGCTCATCGGTGAGCCCATCCGCGGGACGCTGCTGACCAAGGCAGACCGAGGGGAAAGTGCCGATGATGGCAGTCATCAACACAAGAGTCAGCAGCCTGACGCGTTGGGAGAGCGGAATCAGCAATGGCGGCCTCCGCGAGGTTCGATGAATGAATACCGGCCGGGTGAACACGACCATTGTGCCAGAAATCAATATCCACGTCCAGCAGTACGCCCAAGCATCTGTTTTACAGAAGATATATTATCGGACTTTAGATCCGGCTCTGCGATCCACGCCCATTCATCCGCGTCCAACACCGTGGAGCGGGATCTTCCCACCATCAAACCCGACCACGAGTTCCCCGCCGGGATGCAGAAAACCATCCGTCAGCCCCACAACCCCGGTCGGGTTCTCGCCATCAATCTGGACCGCGCACGCACGATCTATCGTGCGGATGCGGATGCTCGGCGTCCGCAATGTACTGCCCGCGCCGAGCCGCAGACGCATGAGCGCGAAGCGGAAGCCGCAGCCGATCGCGGTGCCCGCTCGATACATCCGTGCATCGATGAGCCCGTCGCTCGGATCCGCATCAGCGCACGGATTGATCCCGAGCGCGTACGAGGGCATGTTCGCGACCATCAGCCCCCCGGGCCGACCCATCATTGTGCCCTGGTGAGTGCCGTGCTCAATCGACAACCGTGCAGGCCTAGGCGAGAGTAGCTCGCGGAGGGTCGGCCCGAAGTACGCACGATACCCACCGCTCGTCGTCCGCGACGCCTCGAACCGGTGAATCACCGACGCGTCCATCCCAAGACTCAGCATGATCAAGAACGGCGTCCCATTCGCCGTCGGGACATCAAGACACACCGGCTCGTGCTCCCGCTCGAGATCCCCGACAATGGTCGCGGGATTGCGTGAGAACCGGAAGTACTTCGCGATCAGATTCGCCGTCCCCGTCGCGAGGTGATACACCGGGACTTGGGCATCGCAGAGCGGCCTGAGCAGATGGTGCACCGTGCCATCACCCCCGACGACGACCACACGCTCGCAGCCCGAGAGCGTCCCGCTCATGGGCTCATCCGGACCGTGCACATCGCGGAGTGTCACGCCGTGCCCGCGGGCGCGAAGGAGCCGTGCGAGCTCATCGGCGAGCCGCTCGGCCTTGTTCCGCCCGGATCTCGGGTTCATCAGGATCGCGACCCGCATCCTCGTGATGCTTCCTTTCTTCCCCAGATCCCGCGGGGCAACAGCCGTGCACCCCCCTATCATGCAAGTCTATGCGCACCATGATCAAATCCAAAACGGATGTCGACGCGGCCTACGCCGCCGCCCAGAAAGTGGTCGAGGTCCACCACCGCCTCGCCGAGTTCCTCGCCGCCGGACAGACACTCGCGGAAATCGACGGCTTCGTCCTCCGCTCACTCCAAGACCTCGGGTGCACATCCTGCTTCCACAAATACCGCCCGGGGAATCTCCCCCCCTTCCCCTCCCAGGCATGCCTGAGCGTCAACGCCTGCGTCGTCCACGGCACCGCCGGCTACACCACCGAGCCCATGAAAACGGGCGATATCCTCAAAATCGACATCGGCGTCAAATACAAAGGCTGGATCGGCGACGCCGCGTGGACCTATGTCTTCGGCCCAATGAACGACGAGACCAAACGCCTCACCGATTCCGGGAAGGAATCGCTCGCCGAGGGCATCAAGGAACTCCGCCCCGGAAACACCTACATGGACTGGGCCAAACGCGTCCAGAGCATCGTCGAACACAAGTACGGCTTCCACATGATCCGCGGGCTCGGTGGGCACGGCTACGGCCGCAAACTCCACGCGCCGCCGTGGATCTCCAATGTTGTCCCCAGCTACCCCGGCGAGTGGCCCGATGGGTTCAAGCCCTGCGAGCCCGGAACGCTCATCGCCGTCGAGCCCATGATCGGCGTCGGCACAGGGGAGATCTTCCAGAAACACAAGGACTGGCCCATATACACCGCCGACCGCTCCATGTCCGTCCACTACGAGCACGATGTGCTCATCACCGAGAACGGCCCGCGGATACTGACCGATGGGCTCCAAACCGTAACGGATGTGATCACCCGATGAACAGAATCGAAGCCGCATTCGAGAACGCCAAGGAATCCGGTCACGGCGCCCTCCTCCCGTTTGTTTGTGCCGGCAGCCCCACCGTTGATTCGCTCGTCACCCTGCTCCCCGCCCTCCAGCGTGCCGGCGCTTCGGTCGTCGAGATCGGGTTCCCCTACTCCGATCCCGTCGCCGACGGCCCCACCATCGCCGCCGCCATGCATGACGCCATCGCACGCGGCATCACCCCCGACAAAGTCTTCGAGCAAGTCGCGTCGGTCCGCAACAATCTCACAATGGGGCTCGTCGCGATGGTCTCCGTGAGCATCGTCGTCGCGATGGGCGGCCCGGACTCTTTTGCAAAGAAAGCCAGCGAAGCGGGTTTCGACGGCTGCATCTTCCCCGATGTCCCGTTCGAAGAATCCACCAAACTCATCGAGGCGTGCAGCGCAAACGGGCTGACCACCACGCTCCTCGTCTCCCCCACCACACCCGACGACCGCGCGCGCGCGATCGCCGAAGCGTCGAGCGGATTCGTCTATCTCCTCGCCCGATCGGGGATCACCGGCGAACGCTCCGACGCCCCGCTGGACATCGCAGACCGCGTCCGCGCGATCCGCAAGAGCGTCAAGACACCCATCGCGTGCGGCTTCGGAATCTCCACGCCCGAGCATGTCGCAGCGGTCACCAAACACGCCGACGGCGCGATCGTGGGGAGCGCCCTCGTCCGCCGGCTGCTCCAAGCAGACAAAGAGGGCAAAGATTTTGCCCACGAAGCGGAAGTTTTCGTGACCGAGCTCGCCGCCGGCTCGCTCTCGATGGACGACCTGATGTAGTCCGTTCTCAGCCCGCGCACCCGCACGCCGAGCCGCAAGCTCTGGTCGCGGCCGCGATCGCGTGGTCAAGGTCCGCCTTGAGGTCGTCGACGCTCTCGATGCCGACACTGAGCCGGATGAGATTGTCGTCGATCCCCAGGACCTTCCGATGCTCCGCCGGAACAGACGCGTGCGTCATGATCGCGGGATGCTCGATGAGCGATTCGACGCCCCCGAGCGATTCCGCGCACGCGAAGAGCTTGGTATTCTCGAGCATCGTTCTCGATTCCTCGAGCCCGCCCTTGAGGTAGATCGTGATCATCCCGCCGAAGCCCGGCATCTGCTTCTTCGCAAGCTCGTGCTGCGGGTGCGACGCGAGACCCGGATAGATCACCCGCTCAACCATCGGGTGCCGGTCGAGGTGCTCGGCGATCGCCATCGCGTTTTCGCAGTGGCGCTGCATCCGCACATGCAGCGTCTTCGTCGAACGCAGCAGCAGGAAGCACTCCATAATGCCCGGCACCGCACCCTCGGAAAGCTGGATGAACTTCAGCTTCTGATGGAGCTCGTCACTGTTCGTCAAGAGCGCCCCGCCGATCGAGTCCGAGTGCCCGCCGATGTACTTCGTCGTCGAGTGGCACACGATGTCTGCGCCGAGAGCGAGCGGGTTCTGCAGGTACGGCGTCGCAAAGGTGTTGTCCACCGCGAGCACAATACCGTGCGCCTTCGCGATCCCCCCCACCGCCTCGATGTCCGCGATCTTGAGCGTCGGATTCGTGGGCGTCTCCAACCAGATCAGCTTCACGCGATCATCGATCGCGCGCTTCACCGCGTCCAGATCCGTCATGTCCACCAGCGTGGTCTCGATACCGAGCTGCGCAAACACACGGTGGAAGAGCCGGTTCGTCCCGCCGTAGACATCATCACCGAGCAGCACGCGATCGCCCGAACTCAGCAGATGCAGCACCGCCCCCGTCGCGGCAACGCCCGACGAGAAACACAGCCCGTGCCTCGCCCCCTCGAGGCTCGCAAGGTTCGCCTCCAGCGCCGCCCGCGTCGGGTTGGCCGCGCGGGAGTAGTCATACTCCCCGACAATCTTCCCCGGCGATTTCTGCACAAAGGTCGAGGTCTGATAGATCGGCGTCATAATCGCGCCGGTCGAAGGATCAGGCGATTGCCCGGCGTGGATGGCGCGGGTGGCAAAGTCGTGCGAGTCGTTCACATGCATGGGGAGTCCCTTAAACTGCGTGGGTTATCTGTGCCTGGCAAGGTATTCAATCAGGTCAATCTGCGAGATCACGCCGAGGATCTGCCCGGAATCGATCACCACCGCGACCTGGTCCGCACCAAACACGCCGTAGAGCTCCTCGACGCGCGCCTTGGGATGCAGCAGCCCACCGATCGGGTTCGCGATGTCCTTCGCCCTCGCGCTTGGCGTCACCGAGCCGTCCTGGAATCCCCGAAGGATATCGACCTCATGGATAATCCCGGTCGGCTTACCGCTTGCATCCAGCACGGGCACCTGCGAGATCCCGTTCGCGCGGAGCAGCTCGATGACCCCCCCCACCGTCGCGTCCTCATTCGTCGTGATAATCGTCCGCGAGCGATCAACCAGATCCTCGATCAGCCCGAGCCCCTTGTCCGGCTCAAGGAACCCGTGCATCTTCATCCATTCATCGGACAGATACTTCGTCACATACCGCGTCCCCGAATCCGGGCAGATCGCGATCACGCTCTTGCCCGGCCCGAGCCGCTTGGCAACCTCGCAAGCGATGTGCACCATGCCCCCCGACGATCCACCGCAGAACAACCCCTCCTCGCGGACCAGCCGACGCGCCATCGTAAAGCACTCATAATCGTTCACCTGATGCATCTCATCAATCACGCTCGGATCGAACGCCCGGCACACGATGTCCTCGCCCAGCCCCTCGACCTTGTAAACATAAGGCGTGCTCGGCTCGCCGGTATGGAAGATGCTGTAGTGCACGGATCCCAATGGATCGACACCAACGATCAGCGTCTTGGCCCCCATCTTCTTGAAGTACCGCCCGATGCCCGAAGCCGTCCCGCCCGTCCCGGTGCCAATGACGATCGCGTCAACCTGCCCGCCGTTGGTCTGCTCGTAGAGCTCCCTGCCCGTCGACAGCTCGTGCGCCTCGATGTTCCACTGTGAGTGGTACTGGTCCATATAGAACGAGTTCGGCGTCTCGGATGCGATCCGCTTGGCGACATTGACATAGTGATCCGGCGAATCCCCAGGCACATCGGTCGGCGTGATGATCACCGTCGCTCCGTACGCACGCAGCCCGTCGATCTTCTCCTGCGACATCTTGTCGGGCATGGTGAAGACCGCCTTGTATCCCTTCGCCGCCGCGGTCATCGCGGCGCCCATCCCCGTGTTCCCCGAGGTGTTCTCGACGATCGTCCCGCCGGGCTTGAGCAGCCCCTCCTCCTCGGCTTTCGCGATGATATACGACGCCATCCGATCCTTGATCGACCCCGCCGGGTTCATGAACTCGCACTTGGCGTACACCGTGGCAGACCCGGGCTCCGGGATCTTGTTCAGCCTCACGAGCGGCGTGTTGCCGATCGCATCAAGGATGGAGTTCTTTGCTTCGATCTTCGAGCCGCTCATGGTCGTGGTGGTCATCCCCAAGTATAGCGTCCGCCCCCCAGAATGCCGACCACCCGCGCCCCGTGGACAGCGGGTCTAAAGTACCCAAAGTCGGCCCCGTAGCTCAGCGGTTAGAGCGCGCGACTCATAATCGTTTGGTCCCCGGTTCGAATCCGGGCGGGGCTATTTCAGACACGCCGACCTCATCACTCCGCGACCGATCCACAACGCCGCCAGCGCCCCAGCAATGGATTTCTTCTCGCTCAGCACCATCGCGTTCGCCCTTCACTGGAGCGTGGTCACGCTTATCAGCCTCCGCGTCGTGATGCGCCGCCCGCCCGTCGGCGTTGCCCTCGCATGGATCGCGGTCGTCCTCAGTATCCCCTTCGTTGGCGTCGTCGTCTACATCCTCATCGGCGAGCACTGGCTCGGACGCCACCGCCGCGCACGCATCCGCGATCGCGTCGACTCTCTCAGAAACTGGCAACACGATCTCCCCGCTCAGATTCAATCGCTCAAGGACGACCCCGAGGACACCACGGATCCGATCCGACGACACACCCGATCCCTGCTGGGATACCCAGTACAGGAAGGCAACAAGATCGAGCTTATCTGGGGAAGGGACACGAGTTTCGACGCGCTCATCACCGACATCAACGCCGCCCAGAAAACCTGCGACCTCGCGTTCTACATCTGGGAGAACGACGGTCGCGCCGCGGAAGTCGTCGACGCGATGATCCGCGCCGCTGAACGAGGCGTACGCTGCCGAGCGATGGCCGACGCCGTCGGCAGCAAGGCGTTCCTCCGCGGTCGCCTCGCACGCAAACTCCGCAAGTCCGGCGTTGAGCTCCTCGCGACCCTCCCCACCGGGCTCCTCAAGTCCTGGATTGTCCGTGGCGATCTCCGCAACCACCGCAAGATCATCGTCATTGACGGCTCTCTCGCCTACACCGGCAGCCAGAACATGGTCGACCCCTGGTTCTTCAAACGCCACGCCGGCACCGGGATGTGGATCGACGCCGTCACCCGCATCACCGGGCCCGCCGCCGCCACGCTCGGCGGTGTCTTCGAGATGGACTGGTCCGTCGAATCCGCGCACACCTGCGACCTGCCCAGGTACTCGCGTGAAACAGAACACCCGGGCGAGGCACACATCCAGGTCCTCCCATCCGGTCCGGACCACCAGCCGGGCGCCATCCACGAAATCCTGCTCACCGCGATCTACTCCGCCCAGCACGAGCTGATCCTCACCACGCCGTACTTCGTCCCCGACGAGGCCCTCGAGACCGCCCTCTGCACCGCCGCCCACCGGGGTGTCGAGGTCACCCTTGTCGTCCCAGCAAAGATTGATTCCAGGCTCGCCCGCTTCGCGGGCGCATCAAACTTCGACCATCTCCTCGAGTCCGGCGTCAAAATCCAGCAGTTCACCGGGGGCCTTCTCCACACCAAGAGCATCACCATCGACCAGCACGCCAGCATCTTCGGCTCCGTCAACCTCGACATGCGCAGCCTGTGGCTCAACTTCGAGATCTCGCTGATCGTCTACGACCGCCCATTCTCCACCCAACTCAGAGACCTCCAGCACAACTACATCGCCCAGTCCACAGAGCTGGATCTCGAGACCTGGAACAAACGCCCCTATCTCAAACGCTTCCTGGAGAACGCCGCCCGTCTGCTCGGGCCGGTGCTCTAAGGACCCCCGAGGGATGACGGCCCTCTCCAGAGTGGATATACTCACCCGCCCGAGCGATCGGGTAGGCCGTACACGCGGGTGTAGCTCAATGGTAGAGCGTCAGCCTTCCAAGCTGAATGTTGCGCGTTCGAGTCGCGTCGCCCGCTTTCCTTAAATGCTTTCTGAAAAGGTATTTAAGAACGCTCTCGTCTTCAGTCGCACTACTTCAACGGGGCCGAAAATTGTCCTATGTAGTGCAGGGCCTTCCGGTTTTGTAGTGCAACCCCTCTGCGACTCCCGGCACCTCCGCCAAAACAGTCGCGACAATACGCTGTCAGATCCTCTCGATAGCTGCGCAACAACTGCCAAGAACCGCTAATATGCAGTCTGTTACCGCACCCCAATGAGCCGGGCCGGGAGCTATCCGTGGCGACATCAGAAGTCATGACCATCGACGAGCTAGCGGACTACCTGAAGGTATCCAAGTCGACTCTCTACAAGCTCGCACAACAGGGCAGAGTGCCAGGACAGAAAGTCGGTAAGCATTGGCGATTCAATAAGCAAGCGATCGACGATTGGATCAGTTCTTCACCCGGAGAACTGCGGCCCAATCCTGGGGACAGAGCAAAGCGTGGGGGCGACCATGAACCAACTCGTTGAGCGCCTTAGCCAGTTAGTCGTTGACTCACGAGATCGGTACGTGCGGCTTGTGCTGCTCGTCGGCGAGCATGATGCCGGCAAAACCGAAGTCCTCAGCGAGTTTGCGGCGGACTCTTCTGAGCAGATTCTCTGCGTCGGCAGCTCACTTACGGAACGGCTTATCGGGGAGCCTGTGCGACAACGACCCGTGATCGCCAACGACGCCTTCGGCGATCTTCTGCGAGACGCCGCCAGCAGCGATTCGGTTCTTGTTGACAACATCGAAGTGCTCTTCCTGCCAAGCCTTCAACTCGACCCGCTCAAGCTGCTTCAGGACTCCGCTCGCAATCGAACGGTTGTGGCGTGCTGGCCAGGAACGATTGTGAATCAAGACCTGTTCTACGGGGGCAACGGTCATCCTGATTCACGTGTCTTTCATTCACCCGATGCCCTGCTGCTGGCGATCTGACCCTTGATGTCAAAGGTGCCAAAGACCATGAACTACAGCGACCTCATCGAGTTTGATCCCATCGAGTCAGTCGTCGAACTGCGCGCGGCCGACAAAGTCGATGCGGCCAAGCGGCTCGTCGAGACCTTTGTGATCTCCGACCGCATGGGTGAGCTGCTGAAGACCATCGTCTTCACGCAGCTTCAGTTCGATGCGCCCACGGATAACAAGGGGCTGTTGATCGTCGGCAATTACGGCACCGGCAAGAGCCACCTCATGGCGGTGATCTCCGCCCTGGCAGAGCGAAGCGAGCTGGTCGATCTCCTGCAGAACTCCGACGTTGCGGAATCAGCCAAGAGTGTTGCCGGACGTTTCAGTGTCATCCGCGCCGAAGCGCCGTCCACACAACTCCCGCTCCGAGACCTGATCTGCCAGCGCATCGAACAGTGGCTCACATCGTGCGGACTGCAGTACCAGTTTCCACCTTACGACGAAGTCACGAGCAACAAGGATGACTTTCACGAGATGATGGCTGCGTTCGAGGGGAAGTACCCCGACTCGGGTCTGCTCTTTGTGTTGGACGAACTGCTTGACTATCTTCGGGGACGTAAGGATCACGAGTTAGTCCGCGACCTCGGCTTTCTTCGCGAACTCGGCGAGGTCTGCAAGACAACGCGATTCCGCTTCATTGCCGGCGTGCAGGAAACGCTCTTTGACAGCCCACGGTTTCAGTTCGTTGCCGATTCGGTCAAACGCGTCAGCCAACGCTTCGAGCAGTTGTTGATCGTCCGCGAAGACATCGCCTTCGTCGTCTCGCGCCGACTGCTGCGCAAGAACGAGGAGCAGAAGAAACTGATCCGAGAGCACCTCGCTCCGTTCACGCCACTTTACGGATCGATGAATGAGCGGATGGATGACTTTGTCGACCTCTTCCCGGTCCATCCCGCGTACCTCAAGACATTTGAACAAGTCACCGTGGCCGAGAAGCGCGAGATACTCAAGACCCTCAGCCGCTCGATCAAGGGCATCGTGGACACCGCGGTGCCGCAGGACCGCCCCGGCGTCATCGCTTACGACTCCTACTGGTCGGACATTCGAGAAAACCCAACGCTGCGCTCTGACCCCACCGTGCGCGCGGTCATCGACAAGAGCAAAGTCCTCGAAGACCGAATCGACCAGGCGTTCCCCAAGCCGCAGCGAAAGGAAGCCGCCCGCCGATTGATCCACGCGCTGTCGGTTCACCGACTTACGACCGGGGACATCTACACCCAGCTCGGTGCAACCGCCGAAGAGTTACGCGATGACCTGTGCGTTTTCATTGAAGGTCTCCCGGAGCAAGAGGCAGAGTTTCTTCGCACCGTCATCGAGTCTGTTCTGAAGGACACGATGAAGACGGTCAACGGACAGTTCCTCAGCGTCAACGCCGAGAACGGCCAGTACTTCCTCGACCTCAAGAAGGACATCGACTTCGACTCGCTCATTGACAAGCGAGCGGAGTCGCTGAGCGACTCCCAGCTTGATCGCTACTACTTCGATGGTCTGCGCCGCGTCGTGCTCGAGGACCCGGAGGCACCGCCCTACGTCTCCGGCTACCGCAT
>JAGQOC010000086.1 GCA_020427745.1 Phycisphaerales bacterium
CGATCTGTTCCTCGGTCAGCTCGCCAACGGTGACGACGGAGCGATCGACGAAGATCTCTCGGTGCCCGGTCTCGGGATCGATAAGCGCGACACCGGTGAGCACATCGTGGGTTCTTCCCATCATCGTGCGGATGATCCGCCCGGCGTCGGCGCGATCGACCGGCTGGCCGATGATCCGGTCATCCTGCACGCAGACCGTATCCGCCCCGAGGACCACCGAGCCGGCGCGGGTCACCGGATCAAGGGTCTGGGCGGTCGATGATGCCTTGTAGTACGCGAGTGAACCGACCCACTGCTGCGGGTGGACACGCCCCGAGTGGAGCAGCCCGTCATCGACGCCGCTGGGATGCACGGCGTGGGGGATCCCGGCGTCCTCGAACAACGCCCGGCGCCTCGGCGAGGAGCTCGCGAGGATCACCAGCGGGAATCGGCGATGATCGGGTTTGGACGGAGCGACGGCGTGCATGAACTGGGGATCCTCCGAGAACGCTATACCGCCCTATCGACCGAACGATTGCAGAAGAATGAAGGGTTGGCAAAAAGAAGCGACGCCCCCGTTTGGGGGCGTCGCCTGAATCATGATTCCGACTCTTGTGAGTCCGCAGACGGGTCTGCTTACTCGTAGAGGCGGGTCGCCTCGGTCTCGTTCACCGGGCTGGTGAGCTGATCCGAGGTCATCTCGGTCGCGAAGCGGACATCACCGGCCGCGTTGGCCTTGATGATGATGCGCCAGCTGACCTGGGCACCCGGCGCGAGGACGGGGACCGGAGCGAAGGAGACCTTCTGGCCCGAAGCGGAGACCGCGGTCGAGCCGGTGCCGGAGACGAACGACTCCTGGCCCGGGAGATCACACACGACGCGGATGTTGCGATCCGGTGCGGTACCCTGGTTGGTCACGGTGATGACATAGGTGGTGTTCGAACCGACCTCGATCGGGTCTTCGATGTCGACCACTTCGAGGAGGATCGCGGGGATGCCTTCGACCGGGGTCGAGCAGCGATCCGAAGCGGTGGCGGCACACGAGGCGTTGCCGTTGACGGTCGAGACATAATCACCGGCCACAGCGGCACGGACGACCATCGAGAACTCGCGGGTTGCACCCGGAGCGATGTCACCGAGGTTCCAGACGACATTCGAGCCCGAGACCTGCCCGCCGTTGCTTGCGCTGACGAGGGTGGTGCCCGCGGGGATCGAGGCCGAAGCGGTGGACGATGCCGCCGCGCCGTTGCCGGTGTTGGTCATGGTGTAGTTGTAGGTCATGTTGCGACCGAGGTAGCGAGCATCGGAGCACTTGGCGGTCATCGCGAGCACGGGCTCGGTGATGACGGTCGTGGTCTTGGATGCATTGGCGGACATGCCACCATCAGCGGTTGCGACCGCGGGCGACTCGAAGGTGCCGCGACCGTTTGCTTCCGCCTTGACCTCGTAGGCCTTGGACTCGCCCTCGCAGAGCTGACCAACGGGGATGTTCACATTGCGTGAGCCATCGGCGAGGGTCAAGCCGGTCGGGAGGGTGTCCTTGATCACGACATTGTCCGCACAGCCTGTGCCGGTGTTCTTGACAACATAGCGGAGGATGATCGGGTCACACTTGAGTGCCGATGCGGTCGCGGTCTTGGTGAGCGCGAGCGCGGGCTCAACGACCTGCAGCGTGGCGCAGAGGTAGTTGTTGTAAGAGACGCTGATGCAGTCCCCGGCGGTCCCGACCTTGTCGGCGTGACCCTTGATGTTGATGAGCTTGGTCTCGCCCGGGCCGAAGTCGCCCATCGCCCAGCTCATCCCGCCCGCCGAACGCGACGCCGCGGGCTCGGAGGAGCTGACCGCGATGTTGCTCGCCGAGGTCATGCTGACGAGCACATTCTGGAGGTTTGCGTTGGTGAGGTTGGTGACATGGTACGAGAAGTCGAAATCCTCGCCCCTGCGGACCTGCTTGGGGGTGACCTGATGGAGCAGCAGGGCGCTGGTCTTGGGGTCACCGGTGGGGAACGCCATGCTGGTGGCGGCCTCGTTGGCGCCCAGACGCGGGGAGTAGTAGCCCCAGCTGTTCTTCTTGCTCCCGGTATCCGGATCCTTGATCGGCGCGGTTTCGACGGTGGTATCGTGGTGATTCTCGTCGGCGAGCTTCTCGGTGGTGCAGCCGCCCAGCATGGCGCTGAGCAGGACACCCGCCGACAAACACTTGGTGAGGTTTGACATTGTGTGTTTCATGGTTTCTCCAGACTCCTAATCGAGTAACAGTTAATGTGGTTGTTCTTTGCCCCTCATCCATCCCCAACGATGCCTGGGTGCAAAAACCCCTTCGTGATATCGTAAGTCATCTATTCTCGGACGACCACGGAATTCACCCCCTCGGGGACCCAAATAAGGCACAAAATTTCACCTTTTTCCCCAAGCGCAATTCATGCCCGGGTCGAATCCGGGCGGAAGACACCGAGGAGCTCGGCCTCCACCTCTCCCTCAGCCCGATCAAAAGCCAGTTCCAACCGAGGAACAACGATGGTGCTAGGGATCTCCCCTAGTGACCCCTTGAGCTTGACCAGATCCTTCCTTGTCATCAGAACCAGATCGGGCTGTTGATTGGCAATCTGGGCAACAAACGCTCTGAGTTGCTCGCCGGCAATCGCTCGGTGATCCGCCAGCAGGAAACTCGAAATCACCCGCCCCCCCTGCGACTGCACCCCGTTGATCAATCCGCGCGGATTTCCGATTGCGCATGCCACCAGCACCCGCTTGTCTTTCAACCAGCCCGGCTGCTCGGTCCTGATTTCCCCGCGTTCGTGAACCTCGATCGATGACCAGTGATGCCGAGCATGGGCGATTGATGCGTGCCCGGTCGCGCCCTTCAGCCAACCATCGATCCGATCGCGCTCCGTGGCGTCCACCAACTCGGTGTGGGTCAGCACGAACGCATCCGCGCGGGCGAGTGCACGGATCGGCTCGCGCAGGAACCCGTGGGGCAGCAGGGCATCGCGGTCCGGCGGACGCGATGCGTCGATCAGCACGAGATCGAGATCCCGCGCGATGCGTCGATGCTGGAAACCGTCGTCGAGCACGATGCAGTCGACCTTCGCTCCGGCGTCGGTTGCGAACAACGCACGCAACCCCGCCACACGGTCCGGCTGGGCGACGATCGGAACCTCTGGGAAGAGCACCCGGTGCTCCATGCCCTCGTCGCCGAGTGTCCCGGGCTTTGCCTTGTAGCCCCGCATCGCGATCGCGGGGGAATGCCCATGCCTGATGAGTGTGCGCACAATGTGGTGGACCATCGGGGACTTGCCCGTCCCCCCCACGGAGAGGTTGCCGACGGAGATCACCGGGCGATCAAGATGAACCACGCCACGCCCTCGATCGAACCCCCGGGCTTTGTGCGCAGCGCCGAGCCCGTAGAGCCAGGACATCGGCTTGGTCAGCATCGCCGGCAAGCGTGTCGGACGCTCAGTCATCCTCACGCTCCGAAGCGTCTCGGCGGAGGATCCGTCCGAGCTCGCGGCTGAGTTCGTCCCGCTCGGTGCGGTTGAGCCGCGCGGAGTTGAGCATGTCGATCACGGCGAGGACAAGCACGCTCCCGATCAGCAGCACGACGGTTGTCCAGACAAGCACGAAGACATTGGGCTCCGCGGTGCTCGCGACCCCGAAGCCGTAGGCTGAGAGTGGGATCGTGAACATTATGACCCAGCCCGTCGCGATGCGGATGCGTCTGCGGGACTCGGGCATCTTGCCGTCGGGGAGCTCACGCAGCGCGATCATGTGCCCCGCCACCGCGATCAAGAGGATCACCGCGATCGGGAAAACTATCCATGGTGATGCGATCGGCTCGGGGTCCATACGCGGTATGGTACTGCACCGATCGGCCCGGGGCGTTCGCTACCCGGCTTGGACGATGAACTCATGGGCGCCGATCCCCAGCCGATCGCCCGGGGAGAGGAATGTTTCCTCCACGCGTTCGCCGTTGAGCCGGACCCCGTTCCGGCTCTTGAGGTCGCGGACACGGTGGCGGGCGACGCCGTCGGCGGCGACGACGAACTCGATCACCGCATGAAAACGAGAGACATTCTCGCCCTCGAGCTGGCAGATGTTTTCCGGATGGCGGCCGATGGTCAGCGGGGTCTGCAGCACGACGACCGGGGTCATCCCCGATGCCTCGGGGACCAGCTTGATCCAGGTATCCATCACTGCACGCACCTCCACGAAATCGACCGCATCCCCGATCATATACGCCGACAGCACCCTACAGTTCCGCCATGATCGACCTGAAGTCACTCCGTGAAAACCCCGAGCATTTCATCAATGGCGCCAAACAAAAGGGCGTTGATGTCGATATCCCGAAGCTCATCGAACTCGACGCACGCAAACGCGCCCTCAAGAGCGAGCAGGAATCGCTCAAGGCGGAACAGAACAAGCTCGCCAAAGAGACCGGCCCCAAGATCGGGCAGCTGATGGGCAAGCTCAAGAGCGCATCGGGTGAGGAGAAAGCTGCGATCGAGGCGGAGGTCGAGGCGATCAAGTCCGCGCCCGCGGCACTCAAAGCCAAGATCCAGTCGTTCGACGAGGAGATCAACGCGATCGATCCACAGATCACGGAGATCCACCTGCGCATCCCGCAGCCCGCGGACGCGGATGTCCCGGTCGGCGCATCGAGCGACGACAACATCGAGCTGAGCACCTGGGCGCCGGATTGGTGGGACGCGAGCAAATCGTTCGAGCAGAACAAGGGCTTCAAACCCCGCACGCACATCGAGCTCTGCGCGATGCACAAGCTTGTCGACTTCCCGCGCGGCGTCAAGATCGCGGGCTCGCGGAGCTATGTCCTCACGGGCGACGGCATGCGCCTGCATCAGGCGATCCTCCGCTACGCGCTGGACACGATGGTCGAGAAGAACGGGTTCACCGCGATGAGCGTCCCGGTGCTGGTCCGCGAGGAGGCGATGATCGGGACCGCGTTCTTCCCGGGCGGCAAGGACCAGGCCTACGAGGTCAACGAGACCAACCGCGGCGGCGGGCAGGATATGTACCTCACCGGCACCGGCGAGGTCGGGCTCATGGGTGTGCACCAGGACGAGATCCTCGACGAGGCGGAACTGCCCAAGAAGTATGTGACTGTTTCGACCTGCTTCCGGCGCGAAGCCGGCGCGGCGGGCAAGGACACGGCCGGGCTGTACCGCATCCACCAGTTCGACAAGGTCGAGCAGGTCGTGATCGATGTCGCGGACGAGGCAAAGAGCCGACAGCACCACAAGGACATGATGGGCTTTGTTCAGGATCTTCTGCAATCGCTCGAGCTCCCCCACCGCTTGCTGCAGTGCTGCACGGGCGACCTCGGCACCAAGAACGCCGACATGATCGACATCGAGTGCTGGATGCCCGGACGCGGCGACGAGGACGAGAACGGATCACCCACCGGTGAGTACGGCGAGACGCACTCGGCGAGTCGTTTGTACGACTACCAGTGCCGACGGCTGAACATGCGTTACCGCGCCGGCGGCGACCAGGGCAAGGGCGCGACCACAATCTGCCACTCGCTCAACAACACCGTCGCGGCTTCGCCACGCATCCTGATCCCGATCCTCGAGATGCACCAGAACGCCGACGGGTCGATCAATATCCCGACGCCGCTGCGGAAGTACATGGGTGGGCAGGAGAAAATCGGATGACTAGGTTTTAGCGTATCTGAGCTTTCCGAAGAACTGTCTTCGGAATCCAGCGGTAAAACTTCTTTGGGTTGATCGGCGAATCCATCCAACTCTGATCCGGAAAGGGTTGTCGTAAAACCTGATACGCGGGAAGCAGCTCAGTAATGGGCTGCCGCGACTTATCCCCTCTGGTATTGATCCAGCGGATACACCGAGCCGATTCGATTGCTTCGACAACCTGATTCGTTATCTGCACATCACCAATGACATACTCTATCACGGTTTTGTGATCACCTTTTTTCCATCGCAACGGGGCCTCAGAACCATGCATTAATTTCTGCTGCTTAACCCCCATGGCTTCTCCGACTTTCGCCAAACTCACGGGGAAACCTCTCGCCCAAAAGAACTGCAACATTGGGTCATATGATCTGAGAGCTACTTGTCCTGCAAGCTTCATATTCCTTGCGACATGCCCGATCCATCGAAGATCAAACGAGACCCCATTCCAAGCAGCTACACGCACACCCTCATCTTGCAGTGTAGACAAATACTCCAAAATTTGCGCTGCTTGCTCGCGTGCCATGTATCGCTTGGGTCGCTGCTTTCGATCAACAGTGAACCAAGCCTTACACTCACCGGAAGCGAACCCGGTTGCCGCCACAGAAATATCGAAAGGCGCATAATCTTCTAAGTCTTGCCTAGGTTTTAGCTTAAACACATTTGCTATTTCAATATCTACACTAAGCAACTGTTTTTCGGACATGATTTATTCTACACACTTCATGGGGAGGCATACCACGACCCAAGACTATCTCCACACAACCTCGGCGAGAATAAAAAACTACTCTTTTAAACAAACCACGACCAGCTCGGTGCGAACCCTACGCCCCGCCCGGGTATTCTTGTGTTATGCCCGCACTCATCGCCCGTACATTCGACACCCCGCTCTGCCCCATGCGCGGCGCGACCACCGACCGCGGCGTCTGCCTGCTGGAGATGGGATCTCCCGAGCGAAAGCAACGCGAGCAGACCGAGCTCGAGGCCGCGTTCGGGACCCCGATGATCGATGGCGGTCACCCGCTGCTCGACCAGCTTGAGTCGGAACTCAACGCGTACTTCGCCGGCGATCTGACCGAGTTCACCGTGCCGCTCGACACGCCGGGCAGTGAGTGGCAGCTCAAGGTCTGGGACGCGCTGTGCAAGATTCCATTCGGCGAGACAACGAGCTACGGGCAGCTCGCGGCCAAACTCGGCAACCCGGGCGGCGCTCGGGCCGTGGGGCTCGCCAACGGGCAGAACCGGGTGAGCGTCGTGGTGCCCTGCCACCGCGTGATCGCGAGCGACGGCACACTGCACGGTTACGGCGGCGGGCTCGACCGCAAGCGATGGCTCCTCGATCACGAATCGCTCCACGCGGGCGCGGGGCTGTTCGCAAACGCCAAATAAAAAACCGTCCACAAGGGACGGTTCTGTGTTTCGGGATTGAACTCGTCAACTCAGGTTCAGCGACGCCGACGGGTCGCGGCGAGCCCGCCGAGCCCGAGCATCGCGAGCGACGATGGAGCGGGGATGGTCGAGAGCCGGATCTCGGTGGCGATAAAATCGAGCGAGGTCGTGATGCCCAGACGCGGGTTGAACTCGAAGTTCACCGAGCTGATCTGCGACGCGTCGTATCCCGAGCTCGCGCTGAGCCCCGCGAGCGAGAACGACACGGTTTGGTCCAAGCCGGCGAGCACGGTCATCGTCCCGGTCGCGTTCTCGCCGTCGGCATTCGAGAGCGTGAGCTCGAGATCGAAATCGAGATCGACGAGCAGGAAGTCGATCTCGAATGCATCGGCATTGAGCGCCGTGAAATCCCAGATCGGGGTCGTGCCCGCTCCCCCGTAGCTTGAGCTGGCCGACATATCGGTCCCGATGCCCGAGCTGAACACAATCGCGCCGATATCCCCGGTCGAAGCGATCCCTGTGTTGAGGGCGAATGTTCCCCCCTGCGAGAATGGATCGGAGAAGATCGCCTGCGAATGGGCCGCGATCCCGCCGAGCTCGGTGTTCGGATCGCTATCGAAATCATCCCACACGATGGAGCTCGATGTGCCCGCCTGGGCCATTCCGGCGGCGAGCATCAGCCCGATGAGTGAGGTTCCGGTCTTGAGTTTCATCTCTACTGTCCTTCCAGTTGAACAAAGCCCCCGCCCGTTCATTGGGCGGTGGATCGGATGGAAAAGACCACAGAAACAGCTCGATGACCAGCGAATCCGGAGATTTACCCGGACTTTCGGAGATCTTGACAAACTTTCCTTCTAAAGACCGAACTTCGACATCGGGATTGTGCCGTTCAGCTCCACAGGCTCCACCTGGGCCTGTTCTCGGAGCACGCGGATCAGCGCGAGCATCTCGTCCCGCGGAGGTGCGACAAACTCCATCGGCTCGCCCGTGATCGGGTGTGCGAAGCCCAGCAGCGCCGCGTGGAGGGTCTGGCGATCGATCAGGATCTTGGCTTCGCCATCCACGAACGGCCTCCCGCCGTACATGTCGTCTCCGACGATCGGATGACCCAGATGCGAGAGATGCACGCGGATCTGGTGGGTGCGTCCGGTCTTGAGCTCGAGCTCGACGAGCGAATAGCTTGAACCACCGATCGTGTACCGCTCGCGTACCCGGCAGACCGTGATGCTCGGCTTGCCCAGCTCGTCGTGACGGACCACCCGCTTCTCACGCATCCCCTTGGCCTTGGACTGGTGCGGGCCCAGCGGGAGATCGATCGTCTGCGTGTCCGGTTTCACATGCCCGTGTGTCAATGCAAGGTACCGCTTGTTCACGGTCCGCTGCTCGAACTGGTTGCCCATCTTCCAATGGGCCTGGTCCGTCTTCGCGAACACGATACAACCCGAGGTGTTGCGGTCGAGCCGGTGGACGACGCCGGGGCGGGCAAACTCTTCACCGACCGTGGACAGCTCGCCCGAGCTGCGATGCGCAAAGTGGAACGCGAGCGCGTTGATCATGGTGCCGGAGTTCTCCGCCCGCGCGGGGTGCACGATGATGTCCGGCTGCTTGTTGAGCACGATGATGTGCGCATCCTCAAACAGCACCGTCAACGGGATGTCCTCGGGACCGATCTCCCCCGAAGGCGGGCGCGGGATAACCAGCCCGATGCGATCATTGAGCCGGAGCTTGGTTGATGCCTTGGCTGGTTTGTCGTTGACCGTCGCGCCGCCGTCCTCGATGAGGCGTTGCAGCTGGTTGCGGCTCATGTAGGTAACACGCGAGGTCAGGTATTTATCCAGACGCGTGTTATGGTCGCGGAGCATCTCGAACGAGACACGCGCAACGAAGCCGTCGTCGCCCTCGGAATCAGCTTTGGTATACGCGGCGTGCACCGCGTCCGGATCGACCTTGCCGCCCGGTGTGAGCAACCCGTCCGGGCTCTCACGCTCCGGGCTCACGGCGACCCGGTCGCGGGTGTTTCGGCGGCGGGCTCTTCGGTTGGCGTCGGATCGATCTCATCCGTACCGCTCGGATCGGACTCGATCGCGGGCATCGAGGAGTTGAGCAGCTCGTTGAGCGTATCCATGTCCATCACCGCCTCGCCCGGCAGCGCCTTGAGTTCCGCCTGCGTCGGCAGCGCCTTGATCCCCTCGAGCGAATCCACATTGTCCGCACGATGGCTCGCGAACGAGGACAGGATCGGGAACCCGTTCTGCTCGGCGACCTCCGCGGCGCGTGTGTAGCTCGCACGGGCGCCCGCGAAGTCACGCTTGCCCTCCGCCACGACCGCGAGTCGGATCAACGCCTGGATCGTGAGCATCGCTTTCTGTTCGTTGCCCTCCGTCATCGTCAGCACGCGCTGCGCGAGCTCGCCGGCGGAGGTCAGGTACGCCCCACGCTGTGTCTCGTCGAGCAGGTCCGCGTCGTCCACCGGCTGCCCCGTCGCGGGGTTGAGCTGGGCGCCGGGCTCGACGCCCCGGATAAACGCGCCGAGATAGACATCGGTCGTGGTCAGCAGCGCGAGCTCCGGGACCGCGCGGACACCCTCGTACTCCGTCGCGAGTGTCTGGAGCGAATCGGGGGAGGGGTTGCCGCCCGTGAGCGCCGCGTCCAGATCCCCGAACGCCCGATCGATCTTCGCGATCTTGCGTTTCTCGAGCATCTGCATGCCCCACCACGCGACCGCCGCCGCGGCGAGCACGAAGAGCACCGGCGAGCTCCACTTGTTGAGAAAGTCGATCAGATCGTGGTTGACCCGCGATTCCTCGAGCCCTGCTCCCTGACGGATCTGTGTCTGGCGGTCGTCCATAGAAAAACATACTCCAAAGGCGTGCAATCGGTCCCGCGGCGCGGGGGAAGATCGTAGTCGGGCTGGGTCCAAAAGGCTCAATCCCCCCAGAACCGCCACGGACGCGGATCATCCAGTACCGCCGGCGGGACCAGATCATCGCGGATCGCCCGCACCAACTCCGCGACCCCCTCGCCGCTCATCGCCGAGGTCCGCGGCGTGTCGCCGCCCGCCCCCCTGCCCTGATCCGCCCGGGTGAGCACGCGGAGCACCGGTGTCGAGCCGTCGATCGCGGCGGCGATCCGTTCGTCGAGCATGCTGTGTGCATCCGAAGCGTCCGTGCAGTGCAAAACGAGTGATGCCTGCCGGACCATCCCGATCGCGATGGTCACCGACTCGTCATCGGCGACCCGTTCGTCGATGCCCGGCGTATCGACCCAGTGCACCACCAGCCCGGCGAGATCAACCGCGACGCCCACATGGTCCCGTGTCGTGCCGGGCTGGTCCGCGACCAGCGCGACCCGGGTGCCCGCGATCGTGTTGAGCAATGAGGACTTCCCGATGTTCGCCCGCCCCACCGCGACCACGATGGGCGGCTCGATCAACCGACCGAGCAACGAAGCGTCCGCGAGCCCATCGTGCGGAGCACGCCAACGGCGCGGCTGGTCGAGCAGCAGATCCACCGCGAGCGGGCTCGCTGCGTGTGCGAGCACGCCGAGCATCCTCGATTCGATCTCGTCATCCGCCTCCGGATACGCGCCGCCGGTGGTGTCCGCGAGCGGGATCCCAAGTTCATTGAGCTTGCCCGAGATCGCTCGGACGATCGCGGCGCCGCCGTGCGGCATCAGCATGACCGAATCGTCCGACCAGCGTGCGACAACACCGGAATCGATCCCGAGCAGATCGCACAGCCGAAGGCTCCCAATCGGCAGGGTTCCGATTCCGAGCTTGTCCATTGCCGCATCGATCGCCGAGGACCGCACACGGATCATCGCGATCGCGCCCGTGCCGCCGATCGGTGTCTCGATCGAATGGGTCGCGTTCATTCCTCGTCGCCGTTGTCCTGCAGCGCCCGCTCGCACGCGACGCGGAGCCCGATGAGCTGCAGATCGGGAACGAATGTCTCGACCAGCTCGTCGTCCTCGAATATCCCCATGTCCCCGCCGGTCGCGACGATCTTTGGATAGCCCTCGTAGAACTCCGCGTAGCGTTCCGTGAGCCAACGCACCGCGCCGCAGGCCGCGGCGGTGACCCCCAGCATCATCGCGGTGTCGGTCTGACGCCCCGGCTCATTCGACGACGCATCGATCCGCGTGTATTTCAGCTTCGGCAGCGCCGCGGTTTTCTCGTGCAGCGATGCGAGCATCATCGTGATGCCCGGCAGGATCGCCCCGCCGTGGAAGACGCCCTCGCCGTCCACGAAATCCACCGTGATCGCGGTCCCCGCGTCCACCACGACACACGCCTGCTTGTACAGATGGAACGCCCCGATCGCGCAGAGCAGTCTGTCCTGCCCAACCGTCTTCTCTCCCGATTCGCTCAGCGTGTGGCGGAGATCGATCGGGAGATCCACCCCGAGCCGGACCACCCGCCCCGGCGCGAACGCCGACTGCACCGCGTCGATCACTGCGGGCTGCACCCCCGCGATCACGATCGCAGGCTCGCTCACTCCCTCGAAACCCAGCACCCGGTCCTTGATCATCTTGACAATCGCATCGGTATCGTGCGAATCGAGCGACGCGTGCGAGGTGGATTCCGCGCGGAGAAAACTCCCGATCTGGGTGCGGCTGTTGCCCACCGCGACGGCGATCAGCGATTCGAGGGATGTATTCCCGTCGAGCCCGGCGTTCAAAGAGGGTTCATTCATCATCAACGATAGCCCGGTATCCCCACGCGTCCCGGGTACAATGCCGCCAAGTACCATGCCCAGCTGCCAAACCGATCCATCCATCGAACGCGTCACCGTCAGTGGCTTCCCATTCCCGCTCGGGGTCTACCCCGTCGAGCCGATGGTCCCGCTGCCCGGGTACGCCTCGGAGTTCGAGCCCGCGGATTCCGAGGACGACGCCGGCGATTGGGAGGCGTGGCCCGACCGCTATGTCTACGACATTGTCGTCCCGATCACCAGGCTCGAAGCCCTTTGGCAGCAGCTCTTCGCGCTCATGCCGGGGCGGGTCTTCCCCATCCTCGACTACATCGGTCACGATGAGTACCGCGAGATCGACCCCTACATCGCCTACGAGCCCGTCGGCAAGGAGCACATCACCAATGTCCTCCGCGACTATCGACCGTTCTTCTTCGAGGACGGCATGGTTGGGTTCGGCGCGGTCTCCGAAGAGCCGTTCTTTTACGCGTTTGTCGACGAGCACAAGATCGTGACCGTCCGTGTCACGCCTGAAGAGAAACCCAAGGTTGACAAGTTGCTCGCGGCGTTCGACCTCGAGCCGATCGACGAGCCCGCGGGCGCAGACGCTGCGGCGCACGAACACCGCTCGGTGCTCCTGATGCCGGACGATCGTCCGGACCTGCTCGGGCCCGACGAGATCGTCGAGCGGGTCCGCGATGAGTGGCAGCTCATCCTGAATGTGGACCCGGATACGAATCTGGATGACGAAGACGAAGAAATTGGGCGCACAATTTGGAGATGTGTCGCACGCGTCGCTTCCGAGCAAAAACCGAACGATTCATACTGTGAGGTCTACCTCGTCGCCGACTGCATGCGCCGTGCGGAGGAGCTCACCCAGGTCGGCGTGGGATCCATCACCCCCGATTCTGGCTCCTGGCTCGACATCATCGTCGTCAGCGCCAACCGGATGACCAAGGAATCGTTTGACGGATTGACCAGCTCCAAAAAAGAACTTAAAAGCATAAAAACCAAAGACTTATCTGCCGAGCAAGTCCTCATCGCACTCCCCCTTAGCGGCTGAGTCCTCGCCCCAACAGCGGATAGCTCCTGTTCTCGATCTGTCGATCCGAGCGCACTAGAGAGAAAGATTGCACGCTTGTCGGGATCACGATGGAACCTGCGGATTGTTCCGCTCGAACATCCAACAGTCGGTCTCACCCCCCTCGGCCCCGCTTCCGAGGACGCGGACAAACGAAAAAAGGGGACAAACTCATTCACAGATGGATTTGCGATTTCTGGTCCACCCCGGTATCGTCCCTGCACCTGTGAACGAACCTGCACGACGCAGAACTGTCCACGAACACGCATGGGATACTCGGCATTGCATCAATGCCCGGTATCTTTGAAACCCAAGACGGGCGAACACCCGTTCAACGAGCAGTATTGGAGTGATCCGGATGTCACCCTCGACACACCTTTCCGTCAAGACGCTTCTCGCCGCGGCCTGTGCCTTCGCCGGCGTCTCCACCACCACCCTGATCGCGGCCCCCGCGTTGACCAACGCACCGACCACCGGTGTCGGGGACACCAACGCGGTGCTCGATCGAGCCGCGGGCATGATCAGCGACGGGAAACTCATCCAGGGGCGTGCGTTGCTGCTTGCTCTGCAGGACTCACCCGCGGGCGCCGCGATGGGCGACGCCGAGGGTCAACGCCTCTGGGAACTCCTCGCGGGCGTCGAGCGTCAGATCCGTCAGGCCGATCGTCTGGATATCTTCATTCAGAAGGCCGAGTTCGCGCTGTCGAGCGACAACCTCGTTGAGGCCGAGCGTCAGTCGAACGCCGTCAAGAAATCCGCGAAGGCAACTTCCGACCAGCTCGCGTCGGCCGATGCGATCCTTGGGCTGATCCAGATGCGTCGCGACGAGGTCTCGCCGCTGATGGGCAATGCCATCAATAACATCGCAAACGCCTTCAACGCCGGCGACTACCCGAGGGCGAAAGATATCGTCGAACGCGTCGGTCGCCTCGGCGCGGACATGACCACCGAGCAGACCCGCACGCTCGCCAAGTACCGCAACCGTCTGAGCGAGCTTGAGCAGTCCGGCTCCGTTGCGTTCGGCACCAGCAACCCCGCGATGGGTATGCTCGCCCCCGAGAGCGGGCTCACCAACGAATGGCTCACCGGCTCGACCAAGGACGCGCCGCAGGACTCCGGACGCGCCGGCTCCTATGTCGGTGACCCCGAGGACCAGCCGGTCTATGAGCCCATCGAGGTCGAGCTTGTTGATCTTGTTCCGACCGAGAGCAACTCGGTCTCCAACGAGACGATCAGCCGGCCCGCGAACACCTATGTTCAGGACGCCGCCCCGGTGGACCTGCTGGACACAGCCCGCCAGTTCGAGGCCCAGAGCCTGCTGGGTGAGGCGAACCGCGCCTACGAGGAACGCCGCCTCGGCGACGCGCTCAGCAAGTACACCAAGGTCCTCGACCAGTACGGCGCATTCCTGAACCCCTCCGACCGGGCGATGGCCAACCAACGCAGGATCGATATCCAGATCGAGACCGGTGCCTCCGGCGGCCCCGAGGGCGACATCCTCGATGAGACCATCGGTGATCGCGGGCTCGAGCTCCAGCGCGCCGAGGCGACCTTCGCCAACCTCATGCAGCAGGCCAACGAAGCCCTCTCGACCGGCGACACCGACACCGCCCGCAACCTGGCCGCCCAGGCGAGCCTGACCGTGGGACGCGCCCGCGGCGTGATGTCCGAGTCCCGCTATGAAGAGCGTATGGCTCAGATCGATTCGCTGATCAGTTCCATCAACAGCGAGGAAGAAAACATCCGTATCCGCACGGCGCAGGAGGAGGAAGCCAAACGCCTCGCGCAGACGCAGGAGCTCGAGGCCAACCGCCGAACCGAGCGGGACACCAAGATCATCGAGAGCATCAACCGCGTGCGCGCGCTCCAGCAGGAGCTCAAGTACGAAGAAGCGCTCGAGGTCGTCAACTCGATCCTCTTCCTTGACCCCAACAACCCCTCGGGGCTGCTGCTCAAGGACATCATCGAGGACACGATCATCTACCGTGAATACCTCAACCTGGTCAACGATCGCAAGATCAGCTATGTCCACCAGAATCTGGCCAATGAGGAGGCGATGATCGCCCCCGAACGCATCGTCGGCTACCCCGACGACTGGCCCGCGATCAGCTTCGCCCGTGGCGACGCGCTCGAGTTCGCCGAGTCCGAGGCCAACCGCGCGGTCCTCGCGACCCTCGAGGACACACGGATGCCCGTCGAGTTCTCCGACAACGCGTTCGAGGATGTCATCGCGTTTATCGGCACGACCACCCAGATCGATATCGATGTGGATTGGGACTCCCTCGCCGACATCGGTGTGGACCCCGACTCCCCGGTGGACCTGACCCTCAAGAATGTCACCGTGGCGACCCTGCTCGACCGCGTGATCGCCAAGGTCTCCGATCCGGACCTGCCGGCGGGCTGGGCGATCCAGGACGGGATCCTGACAATCGCCTCCGACGAAGTGCTCCGCAAGAACACCGTCCTCGAGATCTACGACATCCGCGACCTGATCTTCGAGGTCCCCAACTTCGATAACGCCCCGCAGTTCAACCTCCAGAGCGCCATCCAGAGCGCCAGCGGCGGTGGCGGTGGCGGGCAGAGCCCGTTCTCGCAGGGCGGGCAGGATGTGGACCTCATCGACCGCGATGAACGCGTCCAGCAGATCGTCGACCTCCTCCAGGCCAATATCGATCCCGATGGCTGGGCGGACCTCGGCGGCGACACGAGCGCGATCACAGAGCTCAACGGCAACTTCGTGATCACCTCCACCCCCAAGAACCACCGCGCCATCATCGGGCTGCTCAACAAGCTCCGCGAGAAGCAGGCGATGCAGATCAATGTCGAGACCCGGTTCCTCCTCGTGAGCCAGGACTTCTTCGAGCAGATCGGCTTCGACCTTGATGTCTACTTCAACGCCAACAACTCCGAGTTCCAGCTCGCACGCATTGTTGACCCGTCGCTCCTCCCCTCCGATTACTTCGGAACGGACGGACGCCTGCTTGATAATGTCTCCGGCGGCGGCTTCTTCCCGATTGACACCGACGGCGACGGGGTTGCCGACACCATCGGACCGATCACCCAGCCCGTCATCAGCCCCGGGGCCAACGGCGGCACGCTGCCGGACGGCACCGTGCTCGGCCCGGACTACTGGTCCATCATCAGCGGTGCGCAGGATTCATTCGGGCTCACCAACGCGCTGGCCGCGGGCAGCGGGTTTGCCAAGACCATCCTCGACCTGAACCCCGCGCTCAGTGTCTCCGGGCGATTCCTCGACGATATCCAGGTGGACTTCCTCGTCGAAGCAACCCAGGCGGACAAGCGTTCGGTCTCGCTGACCGCGCCGCGTCTGACCTTCACCAACGGGCAGCGTGCGTACATCACCGTCGCGACGACCACCTCGTTCGTTTCGGACCTGACCCCGATCGCTTCCGACTCGTCGGTCGCCTTCGACCCGCAGATCGCCACGATCAGCGCCGGTGTGCTTGTCGATGTCAACGGCGTGGTCTCCGCGGACCGACGCTATGTCACCATCACGATCCGCACCTCGCAGTCCGCGTTCGAGTTTGACGCGGACAACAACATCTCGGTCACCGGTGCCGCCGGTGGCGGTGGTGTGGGCGGCGGCAACGCGGGCATCGCAACCGGTGTCATCCAGGTCCCGCTCGTGACGACCACCGACCTCCGCACCACGGTCACCATCCCCGACCAGGGCACCGTTCTGCTCGGCGGGCAGCGCGTGATGGAGGAACTCGAGGTTGAGACCGGCGTGCCGGTGCTCTCCAAGATCCCGATCCTGAGCCGCTTCTTCTCCAACCGCTTGGAGACCAAGGAAGAGAAGACTCTGCTCGTGCTCCTCAAGCCCACCATCCTCATCCAGAACGAAGAGGAAGAGCGGAACTACCCGGGGCTACTCGACCAGCTCGGAGGCTGAGCAGGACACATCTGAACCCAAGGGCGTGCCGATCGGCACGCCCTTTTTTTATTCCCCGTGAAAAGCAACCCGTTCCACGGAGTGCCCGCGGGCTCCCCCCGCTCTATACTCTGCACACGCCCGCCGGTCTCGATGGGCACGCACACGGAGAACACCATGTCCGATTCAAGACTCCGCATCACCGAGAGCAACGGGATCACGCAGGTCGAGTTCGTCGACCGCAACATCCTCGACGAGGTCAACATCCAGGCGATCAGCGAGGAGATCTCCGGCTTGATCGACGCGGCGGCGATGCCCCAGATCCTGATCAACTTCACGAATGTGGACCACCTCTCGTCGGCGGCGCTCGGCGCACTGATCACGATCAACAAAAAGATCCGTGAAAAATCCGGGCAGCTCCGGCTCGCGAATATCGATCCCCAGATCTACGAGATCTTCGTGATCACCCAGCTCAACAGCCTCTTCAATATCCACGACACCGCGGACGAGGCGATCGCCCAGTTCGCGAGCTGATCCCCGCACGCTCCGATGCCCCAAGCCCAATGAGCGACAAGCACACCCGAATCCCGGACGCGACGATCGTCGAGCTCGCCCACGAGCGCGACGA
>JAGQOC010000087.1 GCA_020427745.1 Phycisphaerales bacterium
AACGGAGCAGGGGGGATTCGAACCCCCGTCGACCCGAAGGCCGAACCGGATTTCGAATCCGGCGCATTCAACCGCTCTGCCACCGCTCCAGCAGAAATTATGCCCGGGACTCTAGGCCCCTCCCCCACCATTGCCAAGCGCACACGCAAGCCCCCGAAGGATCTCCTCCGGCTCGCTCATCCGTCCGGTCCCCACATGCCGGCATGCCTGCCACCCATCCCCGGGACCCACCAGCGTGAACCCGTCCGCGATCGCCTGTTCCACATTCCGCTGATTACTGGGCTGTCTCCACATCCCATCGTTCATCGCCGGCGCGAGCACAACCGGGGCCCGTTTCCGATCCACGGCACTCAAAATCAGCGTCACCACCGAATCCGTCTTCCCATGCGCCAGGTCCGAAAGTGTGTTCATTGTGCACGGCGCGACCAAGGCAACATCACAGCGATCCGCCAGCGCGATGTGCTGCGGATCGCTCGACTCGATATGCTCCCACGAGCTCGTGTACACCGGGTTCCCGCTGAGCGCCTGGAAAGTGATCGGCGACACAAACTCCGTCGCCGCCTTCGTCATGCACACCGTGACATCCGCCCCCGCTTGGGCGAGACGGGACACCACCGTGCAGACCTTGTACACCGCGATCCCGCCGCTGATGCACACCAAGACCGACCGCCCATCGAACACCGGCTTCAGCGCCGCCGGGCTCAACCAATCGGTGTTGTCATCCGCTTTGTTCGTCATCAATCCCCGATCGCTCGACCAGGCTCAGAGCAGCGCAGGCTCGGGCTCGCTCACGCCCCCACCCTCGACCATCTCGATCGTGATCTTGTCCTGCAGGATCTCCTCGACCACGAGCTCGAGATCCGTCCGACCGTTCCGCTCAACGAGCGGGCGTGCCCCCTCAAGGAGCTGCACGCGTCGGCGTTGGATCAGGGCGCAGAGCTTAAACTTCCCGCCGACCTTCTCCACGATCTCGTCACTTTTCAACGCTTCGATCATCTGCTAGTATCCTCTGTGGATTTTTGGCTGTGGTCTGTAGCCCGCACACCCGCAAATCGCGTTTGTGCATTGCCAGAGCATAGTTTAGACACCCACCCGCTCATCGACCACCCCGCCCAGCAACACCCGAGCCCCGGATATCCCCGTGCCCACCACCCCCGCCAGGAAGTTCCAGATCGGCGACCGCGTCATCCACCCGCTCAAGCCCGAATGGGGCGTCGGGATCGTCTCCACCACCGCGATGACCGACCACGAGGGCACCCCCTGCCAACGCCTTGCTATCCGCTTCGACCGCGCCGGGCTCAAAACCATCTCCACGGGGTTCGTCGACCTCAAACCCGCGACCGACCAGCCCCTCTCTACGAACCGCGAAATCCCCAAGGCCTCCGCCAACGACTCGATCTCTCCGCTCGCGGACGCCGACGAAAAGCAGATCCGCGAGATCATGACCCGTCTCCCGGGCTCCGCGACCGACCCCTTCGCCTCCCCCGCAGACCGCCTGCGTGCAACCCTCGCCCTCTACCGCTTCGAGCCCACCGGTGCCCCCCTGATCGACTGGGCCGCGGCCCAGTCCGCGCTCGCCGACCCGCTCTCCCGCTTCAACCGACACCAGCTCGAAGAGTTTTTCTCCACCTTCGCAAGAAACCTCGACACCCACCTGTCCAAGGTCGTCCGAGAAGCCAATACTGTCCCGCGGAATGAGCTTGTGCAGATTGCCCAGTCCGCCCCGCCCCGCGGACAACAGGCGTTGCAACGCCTCCACCGCCCGCGTTGACTCCGGGCATCACCCGGCACACCCGGACCCCCCGCAGACGGACACGCGGGGCACGCCCAACCCCCCACGGATGACCAAAACGGAATGCCCGGACCCCACGGAGGGGATTTTTTCGGACGCACCGCCGGAGCCCGCGTTTGGCACGCACCGCTGGCCCACCGAGTGCAACCGGATATCCCATGCGGCCACTGAGAGCCGCGACATATCCAGAAGGGAGACCCGCGATGAAAGAGAACGAGTTCCAGACACGACTGACCAAGCTCCTCGAGCAGATCAACACCCTCCCCGAGTCCGACCGACCCAAGCTCGAGGCCCTCGCCGCCGAGACCCAGACCCGCCACCAGCGGATGAAGAAAACCATCGCCGATCTCCAGGAATCCCTGGACCACCTCCGACTCTCCGTCAAGTACCTCGTCTTCGATCTCGAAGCCACCCGGCGCGAGAACAAGTACCTCCGCAACATGATCGAGACCCAGAACCCCGGTTCCGAGGGCGAAGGAGCCGACTGACGCAGAAACGGGGCCGACGAACCCCACACACCACCAACCGAAAATCCGCCCCCCCAACCCCGCCACAGGCGTTGTTCAGCACCCCCACCGGCGCTATGCTCACCCCCGCGGCTCGCACAGCGAACCCGCGATGGATCGGTGCCCGAGAGGCTGAAGGGGCCGGATTGCTAATCCGGTGTACAGGGTAAACCTGTACCGAGGGTTCGAATCCCTCCCGATCCGTTCAGCAAAAACCCCCGCGCCTCCGCGGGGGTTTTTCTTTCAGCACATGCCGGGCTCCAATCCTTACGGACAGCCCGCGTTGAGCTGCGAGAGATACCCGAACACATCAAACACATCGAACACGCCATCCCCGGTGATATCCGCCGATGGGTCCATGCTCACGAACGCGTCGAGATAGGCGAAGACATCAAAGACATCCAGCACCCCATCCGGGACCAGGTCCGCATCGCACAGCCCGATGACCGCCTGAGGCTCCGGCGGGACATCATGGCTGTCCGTCCAGTTCGCCACCAGCAGCTCGTAGTCCCCGAGATCCGCGAGGTTGTCGCCCGTGAAATCACCGAGCATCGGGCCCACATGCTCGCCCAACCGGTAGAACGGGTCGTAGTTGCTCGCCAAGATCTCGTAATCGTCCTCGTCAACCTTCCCGTCCTGGTTCGCGTCGCCGCGAGCAAACTCCTCGACCAACTCCGCTTCGAACAACGGGACGCCGAGCACCGCCGGATCCCCGACAGCCGGCACCTCGCCGAACGCAAAGTACACGCTCACCAGATCGAACTCGCTCACCACATCCGGGAACGCCTCGGGCAACGGCAGCTCGGGGAAACTCGGGTGCCGACTGTCATAAACCAGCTCCGCGAGCCCAGCCGCCTCCGTTCCCATCAACACACGCCCGACAAACCCGTTGTTGATGTACACATCGAAGTCCGAGTTGTACACGCTTGAATCAAACTGCTCCGCGAACCCCGAGATATCCCGGAAATCGATCTGCACCTTAAACTTGTACTCATCGTTCCGCGACACCCCGCCGTAGTACACCTGCAAGAACCGAGACTGCACACGGAACTCCGCGTGACCAACAGATTCGTTCGCGCCCCAGCCCCCATCATTCGGCGTGCGGAAATCCGCACGCAATCGGAAATCCGGGACTTCGACCTGCGCAAACGCCGAGTTTCCCGCAAGCAACACCGGAAGCACCGCAACAACTGAACACCATTTCATGGTCCGCTCCTTTGCTCATCCGCCCGAACGAGTGCTCCACCGAACACCGGCAATGCCACATCAATCAGACAGATCCGCGGACCCACATTGCAACCAGCGTGCCACCCGCTCTGTCCCGCTCCATACCCAAACTCAAGCACGGATCAAGGCCACCCGACCAAAGCAAGCCACGGCACAACCCGCCCGGCTACAGCATTAGCCAATCCGACAACCACTCAATCATCAAGCCCCGCGCGCCCCAGCCCAAGGAACATCATATCTGGGCAACCCTCCAGGCAGGCATCGAATAGATCCAGTAGCGGTAGCTGCTGCGCTGAGCGCCGAGAGAATACTCGCAAGTACTCCTGACAAACCGTTCCAGCAACAATCCGGTCAACCCCTTGAAACCATCCCACACGCAACCCGGTACAACCAACACCGATCACAAAGCCACACCGAAGCACACGGAGCACGCAACTTGAAACCCCACGCCCGTATCGTCGCCCTCATCATCGCGGCCTCACTCGCCGCGTGCTCTACCCCGCACGATCAACACGCGAGCGCAACATCGCCCGCTCCGGTCCTTCCCGAAGACTGGCTCTCCGAAACCATCGACTTCCCCCCGGGGTTCGCGCCCGATCTCCCAACGGGCAAAGAAGACCTCCGCTTCCCGCCCGGCTGGCGTAAACCCGACTCCGAGGAGTTCTGGTCCTACGCGATCGTGATGACACTCGATGAACCGACCCCCGGCACCAACCGCATCGAAGAGATCCTCGACCTCTACTACGACGGGCTCATGTCCGCCTTCGGCGTCGGCAGGGACAGCAACGAACCGATCGACCCCGCACAGATCAAAGTAAAACAAACATCAGCAAACCACTACGAAGCAGCCATGCACATCATCGACGGCTTCGCCACCTTCAAACCCATCAACATCCGCATCAAACTCATCACCGAGAGCAAATCCGACAACCGCTCAATTGTCAAACTCCGCGTCAGTCCCCAGCCCGACGAGCACAAAATCTGGGCGGCGCTTCAGGCAGGCATCGAACAGATTCCAGAAGGGTGATCAGGTTTTTGTACTCGGTATCCATTGGCTACGGACAACCCGTCGCGAATGTATCGAGAAACCCAAAGACATCAAAGATATCAAAGATCCCTTCACCTGTGAAATCTGCTCGCGGGTCGTGTGCTGCATACGCATCCAAAAACGCGAATACATCAAACACATCCAGAACCTCGTCATATGTAAAATCCGCATCACATGAACGGACCATACGAACATTGTCCATGTCAGGACCATATCCAGACCCCGTCGTGTCCGTCCGGGTAAACCGAATGGTCAATGAAGATTCTGTGGCTGCAAACTCGACCGCGTGATCTTTCCACATAATTGTTGGTCGCGTGGATCCGATCGAACTCGCTTCAAACTCACCAGACGCCACAACTGCAACCGAGTCGAGGACATCGCATCGAACCCTGTACACCCGCTCACGATCCGGATTTCCGGTCAGGCCGAAAACCACCGCATACTCTGTCCCAACATCAAAGCCCGTCAAAGTTTGTTCAAGCGTTGCACCTGAATTATCAAACTCGATATGCTGATTCTCGTCCTGAGACGCCCAAATCGAGCCGTGCAGATTAAAAGTCGTGGCAATATCGGTCAGCACATTCCACCCAGGAAACTCCGTGGGGCTTGACCACCACACACCATTCCCGGGAACGAGCGGCGTCTCAAAGCTGTGATTGACAAACTGCGGCGTCGCACCGCGTCCCAAACCAATGTCATCACCAGCAACCCCCAACGCAGGATGAATCCAACAAATCAACAGACAAACCGATGCACTCAAACGATACCGCAGAAACTCCATAGTCGCACCCCTTTCGAAGAGAGCCTTACCCTCCCCTACAGTGTACCACAGACATGCCAACGACAATCTTGAATGGTCTATCTCAAACTCGCTTCAATCCAAAGCCGTTAGCTCACCCCAACCCCAAGATTCACCGGCTGAGGCTTCACATTGTGGTTGGGTTGCAGAGCGATCCCCAGCGGCGCACGCTTGCCGCCGCTCATCGGGGGCATCCCCTCCGAATCGATGTGCCGCTGGATCGCCATGATCCCCTCGAACAGCATCTCCGGACGAGGCGGGCACCCGGGCACATACACATCCACCGGGATGAACTGGTCGCACCCCTGCACCGTCGCGTAGGTATCAAAGATCCCGCCCGTCGAGGCGCACGCCCCCATCGAGATCACCCACTTGGGCTCGGTCATCTGCTCGTAGGTCCGCTGTAGCACCGGCAGCATCTTCACGCCGATCCGCCCCGCGACGATCATCAGGTCCGCCTGACGGGGCGAGAAGCTCATCCGCTCCATCCCGAACCGCGCCATGTCGTAGCGCGACGACGCCGTCGCCATCAGCTCGATCCCGCAGCAAGCCGTCGCGAACGGCATCGGCCACATGCTCGAGCGACGCGCCCAGTTCACCACACGCTTGAGCTGCGTGGTCAGAATCGTGTCCCCGGCAAGTGCGGTCTCGACGCCCATGATGCTTCTCCAATGATCCCAAAGTCGTTCGCACAAGTATACGCCCGACGATCACCCGGTCCTAGGCCGCCGATTCCCCGCCCACATCGCCCGGCATCTCCAGCGAGGCGATATCCGGGATGTCCGCCTGCTCGATGACCTCCATCGCCCGATCGTGCTCGTCGAAGCGGAACACGCACATCGCGTGCGGATAGGCCTGGTCGCCCGGGATCAGGTAGCAGTAGCGCACATTGATCCGGTTGTCCGCCATCAACACCGTCAGATCACGCACCACCCCGGGGCGGTCCGTGATCGACACCGCGACCACCGGCGACTCGACGACCGGGCCGATGCCCGCCTCAACGAGCGATTCGCACACCTGACGGAGCGCCTCCTCAGGACGACCCAGCACACGCACGCACCCGCGATCAAGGTGCTCGGTCGTCGAGATCGAGAAGATATCGACGCCCGCCGCCGTCGCCGCATCGAGAACGCCCGCCAGTTCGCCCGGGCGTTGCTGGAGATAAATCGAGAACTCGGTAAGCTGATGAACTTTCATGGGCGGGGAGTTTAGGCGCCGTCCCCCGCTTTTCCCGCAATCCCGGGGCATTTCTGCTCAACTCTTCGCTGCACGCTCGCTCGCCGCCAGATCTTTAACCGTCTGATTATCAACAGCTTGCAACACCGCCGACCGCACTCGCTCCGGCACACGCCCCACGCCATCCCCGCCGCGGAACCCATCCAGCCGGTACACCGCACGCAGCACATCCCCCAACACCATCTTCGCCGCCGGCATCGCCGGCGCCCAACCGACCGTCTCCTCCCCCCGGGCAACCTCCTGCGCGATCCCGGCGTCCTCGAGCGCGTGGAGCAGATTCCGCGCCACCGACGCATCGATCCCGAGCGACTCCGCAAGCGAGCTCGGCGTCGTCCGCTTCCCGTCCTCGAACCGCTCGCAAAGCACCCGCGCCGCCGCAAGCCCGATCAGCGGATCAATCAGCGACACCTCCGTATGCTCGCCCCGCTGCCCGCGGATCCCCGCCTCGACCAGCTTCGTGAAGTGCTGCATCGCGTGCGCCGCCTGCATCCCGAGCAAGACAATCACCCAGGTCAGGTAGACCCACAACAAAAACAGCGGCAGCAACGCCAGCGATCCGTAAAACTTCGTGTACCCCGTGCTGCTCCGCACATACCCGGTGAACCCCCACTTGCCCAGCTCCCAGAGCACCGCCGCGAGAAACGCACCGGTCAGCGCCGAGCGGAAACGCACCCGCACATTCGGGATCGTCGTGTACGCGACCACCAAGAGCGCTGTGGAGATCAGCACGCTCACGCCGTACCCCGCGAGCACCGCCCCGAACCAAGAGTCCGCACCCGCGCGAGCGATGATCCACTTCGCGAAGGAATCACCCACAAAGAAGGTCGCCGCGAGCATCAGCGTGCCAAGCGTCAGGATCGTCCAGTACAGAATCAACCGTTTGAGCCAGGGCCGCCCCTGCGGCGCACCGCATACTTGGTTGAACGATCGCTCCATCTCGATGAGCATCGACAATGCCGCGTAGATCAGCACGATCGCGCTCATCACCGCGATCCACCCCGCCGGCACATGCTCGATCGAGTTATTCACCCGCTGGATCAGGTCCGTGATCACCGCCTCGAGTTCACCGGATCCGTCCGTAATCGCGAACGGATCCTCGCTCCCGCCGACCCCACCATCCGCCCCATCCGGGACTTCCTCGATGGATGACTGCTCAACCACGCTGATCTGCGTGATCCCCGCGAAGTCCAGCACACGCCGGACCCCCGCGTCGATCTGGTCGTCGGACACAAAGGACTGGAAGATCAGCAGCCCGATCACCATCACCGGGATGATGCTGAACAGCGTCCGGTACGCAAGCGCCGCCGCCATCCGCGGGATCTGCGAGCGGTACAGCCCGAGCACCCCCAGCTTGGTCACCACCCACACCCGCCGGGCCTCCTCCGCATGCGTCTGGGGGTCGTCCACGGATCTGGCTGGCTTGGTGCTCGTCACGCTACTCGTCTCTCTTGGTCGGGCGCCCCTCGAGCCTCGGGGTCACGGGCAGCCTCGCCTTGTTGATCGCGTTTTTGATCGTCCGGTTGCGAACCCCTGGTTTCGGGGGCATCTCCGCCACGCCCGGTGCCACATACGGCATCTTCGGCTTTTTCCCGCCCCCGGATCGCCCTTCTTTCCCGCTCGGGTCCCCCGAACTCGCCGCCGAACGCTTCAGATCCTGGATCTCGTGCCTCGTCAGCTCGCGCCATTCTCCCCGAGCGAGCCCCTTGAGCTTGACCGGGCCCATCGCGACGCGTTCGAGTTTCTGGACCGGGTACCCAACCGCCGCGAGCATCCGACGCACCTGCCGATTCCGCCCCTCGCGCAGGGTCAGCTCGACCACCGTTTTCGTGCGTTCCTTGGCGAGGATCTCGATCTCGACATGCGCCGTCCTCGAACCCCCCACTGTCTGCCCTGCTTTTCGCTGAGCGAGGAAGATCCCCCGCTCGATCTCCTTGGCGGCTTCCTCGTCGAGCGTTCCTTTGACCACCACCCGGTATGTCTTCGGCACCCCGTATCTGGGGTGTGTCAAACGGTTTGCCAGTTCCCCATCGTTCGTCAGCAGGATCAGCCCGATGGTGTCATAATCCAGCCTCCCGACCGGGAAAAGTCGAGATGCTGCCGGATGATCCACCAGGTCAACAACCGTCCTGCGATCCGCGCCCGGCTCGTCCTTGGCCGTGCTCAGCGTCCGCGGCGGTTTGTTGAGCATCACATAGACCTTGCGTTCGGGCATCGGCACAACCTTGCCCGCGACCACGATCCGATCCTCTTCCGGATCCACCCACGCCGGGAGCTCGGTCACGAGCTGCCCGTTGACCGTCACATGCCCGCCCTCGATGAGTTCTTCGCACCCGCGGCGCGATGCAACGCCGGCGTCGGCCATCGCCCGCTGAAGGCGTACACCACGCGTGTTGTCACGCAGATCGACCGGTTTGTTGGATTTTCTGCTCACCCATGAGTCTATCCGCATCAAACCCCGAAAAACCGGCGGAATCTGCAGCAGCCCGCTATACCCGGCCGATAACTCCCCATTCAGAGCAACCAAAAATCGCACCCCAGCGATCGAGCGATCCAAGGAGCACGCCATGGGCCAGACCGAAACCAGCAGATCGACCAATACCCAGGCGCTCCCCCGCCCGATCGCGGTCAACGGCTCCATCCTCGAGCAGCGACCGAGCAGCACCCTGCCCGCCGCCGACGATATGTTCCTCTCTCCCCGTGTCCTCGACGCCGGCGCGTTCGGGCGTTACTCCGACATGCTCAAGGGCATCATCGCGAAAGCAACGGACGAATCCCGGACACTCGAAGACTTCTGCGCCGACGCCGAGCAGATGATCACCCGCGCCGCGGACTCGGAACGCACACTCGCGGATCGGTTGCAGGCCGGCGTCCGCATGCTCCGCATGATCGACGAGCGTGCCGACCGTACCGACCAACTCCTCGATAAAGTCCGCGACCAGCTCCCCGACGCGAAGGCGCTGCACGCTCAGATCGACGAGGTCATCGCCGCACGCATGAAGCGGGCGGAGTCTCAGATCGAGACCATGATCGCCAACGCCGCGGAGCGTATCGCCGCCTGCGAGCAGCGTGCCGAGGCCGCCGCCGCCAAAGCCGAGTCCGAAGCATCGCTCCTCGACGCCGCCCTCGAGCAAGCCAAGCAACACCTCGGCTCGATCGAAGAACGCATCGCCGAGGCCGTTCTGCAGGCGGACACATCCATGAACGAGCTCAACCGCAGCGCCGCGATCAACAAGAATGTCCTCGAGCAGAGCTTCGAGAAATCGCTCTCGCACGCCAACAGCGTCGGCTCCTCGCTCGCGCAGCGCGTCGACGAGGCGTCCAGAATGACCGATGAACGGATCGCGTCGCTCTCTGCATCGATCGAGCCGCTCACCCACGCCGCGGAACAAGCGATGCGCACCCTCGGCATCGACCCCGCGAACCCCGACTTCAACGACTCCCCGCTCGCGCGGATCGAATCGCTCGTACAGCGTGCCGAGAACCAGATCGCCGCGATCGATCGCGTATTCACCCAGCTCGAGGATCTTCGAGGACAGGCCGAGGGTGCCCGCTCCGAGTTCGGACGCTGGCTCGTTGATGCCGCCGACGAGCTCGACACACTCGAGGACCGCAAGGACGCACTGACCGGCCCGATCCAGCTCGCCGCCGCCCGCATCGCCGACATCGGACCGGACCTCGAGGACAAACTCGAGCTCGCATCCACAAAGCTCGGGCACCTGCAGATCGAGCAGAAGGCGCTCCGCGAAGCAATCAACGCGTCGTCCACGCTCGCCGAACGCGCCACAGATCGGCTCACCAACCAGTCCGGGCAGCTCCAGGCACTCCTCGACGGTTCTCTGCACAAGCTCACCCAGCGCGTCGAGCAGGCCGGCGTCTGGCTCGGCTCGCTCATCACCCGCGCCGAACAAGTCGGCGTGCCGCTGCGGACCGAATCGTTCGCGGAGTTCACCGCGCCCTCGCCCGTCGAAGCCGCCCGTGAGACGATCAAAGAGATCAACGCCACCATCGCGCCCACGCAAGCCCCGCAGCCCGAGCCGCAGAGCACATACCAGATGCCTCAGCCGCCGCGCCTGCCAATCGACGCGATCTCCTTCGAGGGCAACACACGCGTCTTCGAGCACACCGACGATACGAACCACAACGCCTGATCGCTCAGCCGCCCGCGATTCAACTTCTGCGAAACATCCGATCAGTTGATCGGCGTCGCGACACGCACAACCGATCCCCCGGCCTGCACAGTCGCCATCGCGTACACACGCACGCTTGTCGGATACACACTCATCACCTCACGCGGACGCTCCGCGAGCAGATGCATCGTCGGCTCGGTGTCCGCGAGCGGATCCGATGAAGGCATCGCGATCGAATCCTCCGCACGCATCAGCAGCTGCAGATGATCCCGCACCCACGCATTCGCGTTCATCAGCCGTCCCAACGGATCCGCCCCGCGGTCATCGACCACCATATGGACACGGCCCAGGCGATCTGTCGCGAGCTCGACGCCGGGTGCCGTCGGGCAACGCGATTCGAGGATGCTGAGCCCCGGGATCAAGCCACAGAGCGCATCGTTACGCTGCGTGATCCGCTCCGCGGCTCGGGATTCCCGCTTCGCCTCGCGAGCGGGCGTGATGGCTTCCGCACGCGCCCGGCGTGTCAGTGTTTCGAGCGTCTCGAGCGCATCGATATCCTCACGCAGCAGGTCGATCGGCGAGCGATCATTCATCTCCGCCGCGATCGGCTCATCGGAATCTACATCACCCCAGTCCACCGGCGCATCGTCCGAAGCCGCGAGCGACCCCTCGATCAGGCCGTCCAGAATATGCGTCGCGGGGTGCGCGAGATCATCGCGATAGAGGTTCATCGTCCCCGTCGCGTCGATCCTTCGGGCGCTGACCACGATCTCGATGGGACGATCAAGGAACGATTCCACCGCACGCGTCAGCTTCGCGCGTGCGTCCGTCGACTGCGCCCGCGAGCCGCCCATAACCGCCATCCGCAGGACCGGCGCGCTCTCATCATCCCAATCCCACGACGCCGTGAGTGTCTTGATCAAGCGATACGAAGCGACGACGGCCGTTTCGTCCGCGCCCGTCAGGATCGTCAGCTGATCGATCTCCGAACGCTCCAGCAGATCGGGCTCCGCAGACTCGTCCACACGCAGAATCACGCGATCCGCAAGGTGCGCCGCCTTC
>JAGQOC010000003.1 GCA_020427745.1 Phycisphaerales bacterium
TCGAAGACATCGAGCTCGCCGTCGCAGTTGATATCGACATCGCAGAGATCGATCGGTGTGATAGAGACCTGCACATCGTCCATGCCGTTGAGGAAATCACCGTTCCCGAGCGGTGTGATGACGACCTTGCTTACGCCCTCACGCACGATAAAGCCCGCGAAGCAGCCCGCGACGATCGGCTGGGCATCGACGCTCACGGTGAGGTTGTCGTCGGCATCGAAACCCTCGATACGAACCCAGTCCCCTTGCGCATTGACCTGCCCGAACGCGTAGATGAGGTCCTCCGGGTTGTCCGGGCGGACGACCCATGCGCTCCCGGCGGGCCGTCCGTTCCCGAAGTTCGCCAGCCATCGGCTCCCCGAGGGAGCGCCGGCGAAGGCCTGGATTACCGGGAGCGGCGCGGGTGATCCGTCGGGGTACTCCTCGGCGAAGCGTGCGCCGTTGCCCGGCATATCCCCGACGATCGCGCCGCCGCCGAAGGACTCGAAGTTCTCGAGCAACGCGAGCCCATCGGAATCGATATTGAACTGGTCGCGTGTCGCGTCCCGGGGCCCGGAATAGGTGACCACATCCGCGGCCGTGGCGGAGACGCACAGGAATATGATCGAGATGAACGGGGTCCGCATGGTCGGTTCTCCTTGGTCGGTCAAGCTTACAGATTTCTCCGGGTGATTCAAGGTAGAATCGGGCATACAAGTGTTTCTGAGATCCCGAAATGGGGCCATGTTGCCTCGTTGAACATGGAGTATTTATGCAACCGACCAATCCCGCAGAGGTCCTTCTGGCCCACGATCACTGGGCGAATATCAAGCTCTACGCATCCTGCCGATCCCTGAGCGAGGAGCAGTTCCATCACCCCTTCGAGATGGGCACGGGCTCGATCCACAACAACCTCGTTCACAACCTTGGCGCGATGCGTGGGTGGACGGATGTGCTCAATGAGGCTGAGCGACGCCCACGCCTGGAGGAGGGGCGGCACACAATCCCGGAGATCGAGGCGTTGCACGGAAAGGTCGCCGCGGAGTTCCGTGCGGCGGCCCTTGCCAAGCCCTTCGATGCGGTGCTTACTCCGAGCCGAAACGGACAGAGCTACCGCTTTACCGCGGGCGGGATCCTGACCCATGTAGCGACCCACTCGATGCATCACCGGGCTCAGTGCCTGAATATGCTCCGTCAGCTTGGGGTGGTGGACCTCCCCGAATCGAGCGTGATGGAGTGGATGCTCGCCGGCGACACGCAATAGCCCCGGTGTTCGGGCGTTGGGGTGGGGTTGCAACCCTTGAAGAGTTCTGAGAGTATGCATTGAAACGATCGCAGTTCCGCGCACCGAGGTGCAGAGAGGCTTCCAATGAATTCGGACATGAAACCATCCATGCAGCGGCATCTGCAGCGCCGGGCGTTTATCGCGGCCAGCGCCCTCACCATCCCCTCGATCGCGCTCGCACGCACCTCGGGCTCATCCCAGCCCGGGGGGATGGAGTTCGAGGACCTCATGAAACAGGCGGGGAAGAACCTCAAGTCCATGCGCAGACCGATGCAGACGCTCGACAACGATGCGAGTCGTGATGAGGCTGCGTTCCTCGCCAACCAGGTGACGATCCTGCTCGCTCAGAGCATCGAGGCCGCGGAGCAGGCGCCGATCCCGGAGCGGTCCGCCGCCAAGTACGCCGGCGACAAGGTGAAGTTCGCACGCGATCTGCGAGCGAAACTGACCGAAGCGGTGGGCTCCGCCAACGAGCTCTGCCGGGCCCTGCTCCTCGGGGAAAAAGATGCCGCCGCGGCTCATTATGATGCGCTCCGCACTGTCCGCAAAGAGGGGCACGATGAGTTTGAGGAAGAGCACTAGCCCCCGCGCTCTGCCATGCTCGAGCACCTCGTCGAGTTCTTTGGGCGCACCCACCTCGTGGTGCTGCACTTCCCTATCGCGTTGATCATCGTCGCCGCGATGCTGGAGTTGTATGCCATGCTCGCGCCGAAGCTCCGGCGCGATGCGATGACGGGTGCGTACCGGCCGAGCGTGTTCGCGGTCCCGCTGTGCTCGATCGCGCTGGTCGCCGCACTCGTCGCCGTTTGCACGGGGCTCGTCTTCGGCTACGGCGGACCGGCAAAGGTGGATTCCCACCGGATCCTCGGGATCGTGAGCGCCGGGCTGGTGCTCATCTCCTGCCTCGTGCTGCTCACGGCTCGGAAACCCGGATCCGACATATGGGCAAGGCTGTATCTCGGGTTGCTGATTCTCGCTGCAGTCACTGTTGGAATCACGGGGCATCTGGGCGGCGAGCTCACCCACGGCAGGGGCTTCATCACACGCCCGTTGGTGCGGATCTTCGTCGCGGCCCCCGAGCCGATCTCCGCACTCGACCCTGCGTCGTTTGGCATCTCCCAGCGGTCCCTCGATACCTATCTCGACACGATCCAGCCGATCTTCGATGAGTTCTGCATCGAATGCCACGACGCCGACGATCCGGAGGACGATGTCCGTCTCGACGCGCTGGAGTTTGTGTTGGACCCGGATCTGGACATGGTCCAACGCGGCGATGCGGACGCGAGCGAGCTTGTGTACCGCATCGAGCTCCCGCACGGCGACCCGGATCTGATGCCGCCCCCGGATGACGGGGAGCCGCTCGAGGCGGCGCAGATCCGCGCGATCCGGGAGTGGATCGAAGCGTTGGGTGCGTGAGAAAGGGTGAGTTCTGTCCAAAGGGAGGAAAACGGATTGGTTCTCTCGCTATGACCAAGCGGCGACGCGCCCCCCCCAGCATTGATGCTCATCTGCTGAGTTCAGAGAGGCCGAGATGGGGGCAGCGGCGTGGTTCCATGCGGATTCGGTGCCCGCATTCGTAGGAGATGATCTTCTCAAGGTGGCTCGCCGTGTCCGAATAACCAGCAATTGGCAAGTTAGTGAACGCAATCCGAGTTGTTGTGGCAAGAAACCGGTTCGGTGCTCTGGAGGTCGTTTTGCGGTGAGATAATTCTGAAAATCACCCTGAATTGGGCTTGTTCAGCCGATGGATCCCCGTCATACTTGTCAACGCCTGTCGGCGAAACCGTATTTTCAGATGGATGAGCGACCAACTGAAACTGTTTCTCGATCACTGCATGTAACTGTTACGCCCCTGCAAGGGAAAGAAAGAGAGAACACCAATGAAAACAGTACTCACCGCCGTGTGCTCCGCAGCACTCCTCAGCACTGTCGCCGGTGCCGCAACCGTCGGCGTCGATGACTCCTCCGCACCCTGGCTCGGCTTTATGAATGTCTTCGAGCTCGATGGCACAAGCTTCATCTTCGGCAGCTCCTGGGGTATCGCCGATCTCAACGCGTCCTTCGACGATGGTGCGGGCACCCTCACCATGTCACCCAACACCATCGGCGACCCCGATCCGTTCTGGTACATCGGTGGCGGCGGCCCCGGCGCGCAGGGCAACAAGATCATGGAAGCCAACCTCTACCAGCAGGTCGATGACGACTCCCTCGCCGGGCAGACCGTCACCTTTGAGGGTGTCGTGCTCTCCAACACCTTCACCGCCGCGCACGAGGCAAGGCTCTTCATCCGCGACTTCGCTCCGGACTACTCCTCCGTCAACGAGGTCTTCATCGACGCGGTCGATGGTGCCTTCAGCTTCAGCCTCTTGACCGACGCAGGTCTCGGGCGTCATGTCCAGTGGGGGCTTCAGGTCAAGGGCGAGAATGTTTGGTTCACCGACACCGCACCCTTCGGCTCGGTCACCCTCGGCACGATCCCCGCACCGGGCTCGCTGGCTCTGCTGGGTCTCGGCGGTCTCGTCGCGACCCGCCGTCGGCGCTGATCGCAAAGTACTCCTCTCCTTGCATCCACAAGGCCGCCGGGTTCTCCGCCCGGCGGTTTTTTCGTCCCGATCGCGGGGTGCTACAATCCGTTACTGCACGGGGCGCGGCGAAGAGCCGCTGAGAAGCACCCGTTGAACCTGATCCGGCTCGCACCGGCGGAGGGAATGCAGACAGTTGATCCGGTCTCGTTGGATCACACTGCCGCGCATGACCCACGGTGCATCACCACTGAGGCGAATGCGCATGACCACCTATCCCAAATCCACGCCCGACCATCTGTCCATCACCTCACCCGCGGGTAAAGCTGTCGCGTTGACGACGAAGTACAGATCCGCGAGCGATATGAAAGCCGCGTTCCGACCGGTGCTTGGTGGTCCGGCGACTCCGGACGGCGCATACCCGCTCCCTGTCCACGGTGCGTTCAACCCCGGGACCGATCGTGAGGTCCCGACGCCGGGCTCGTTCGCGCACAAGGCGGATATCGGCGGGCCGTACATGTTCTCATCCCCCGACACACCCGGGATGCCCGCGCCGAGTACGAAGACGGCGTGGGACTTCTTGCCGGACGGCTGGTCCGCTGAGATCATCACAAACGCATGCGACGCGAATGATGACACGCGGAGCAATGTGCATACATTCACTGATGCGCTCGGGACAACGCGCCGTGTCGTGACGCCCGAGGGCTTTGCGCCGATCACGCAGCTCGAATCCGCGCGTCTCGGGATCATCACCGAGGAGATGAAACGCGTCGCCGAGCGTGAGCCGCACCTGACGGCGGTGCAGGTCCGCGACGAGATCGCGGCCGGTCGTCTGATCATCCCCGCCAACAAGGCGCACCTTGCGAAGAACCTTGATCCAATGGCGATCGGACGAGCGAGCAAAACCAAGGTCAACGCGAATATGGGCGCTTCCCCGGTCGCGTCGGGCACGGAGGAGGAGATCGAGAAGCTCCAGTGGGCCGAGCGGTGGGGCGCCGACACGGTGATGGAC
>JAGQOC010000088.1 GCA_020427745.1 Phycisphaerales bacterium
AGTTTCTTCTTGGCGTCCTCAAGGAGCTCGTTGGCCTTGTCCTTGCCCTCTTCAAGGGTCGCCTTGCCCTCCTCGATCGCGTCCTCGCCTTTTTCTTTGAGGTCGTCGATCACATCCTCGGCGCCCTGTTCTGCCCCGGCGGCGTCCTGCTCGATGATCTCCTCGATCGACTGCTGCTCCGGACCACCCTCGTCGCGTGGGTGCACCCCGTTGCTCTCGCCGGTCGGCGCGGGGAGTTTGTTGCCCGCGAGCATGTCCGGCAGCATCGCGCCGGCGACACCGCCGATGATGAGACCGAGGATAAGCCCCGGAAGGAAGGCGTGGGAGAAGCTGTTGGACTTGGTTTCGCTCATGAGAGACTCCGGGTCGACGGTGCAAGTGTGCTCGGTCAGGTCTGATCCTACCCACCCGACAGTGCATTGTTCCCCTGAAAATCGGTCTCTCGGGCGATCATCCTTGACCAATCGCTCATTTTTGCCCCTTAACGGGGGAGAATTAGCGCAACTTGCGGATCCGGTGGGCCCAGATGAAGTACTCCAGCGCGAGTCTGGGCTTGCTGTGCCCGGGCGGCGGATCGCCATCGGGGAACGCGGTGTGTGTACGCCAGGACCAGTAATCGCCTCGGAGGTTGAAGCGTGAGCGGATGCCCATGCAGAGCATCTCGTAGAGACCCCCGAGGATGTCGAGCACGCCGCGGATCATGATCGCTGCCCCTTCTGGTCACCAGAGGCCGCGTGCTGCTCGCTGTACCACCGAACCGTGGAGTCGAGCCCGGTCTCCATATCGGTGACGGGCTCGTACCCGATGATCGATCTCGCCGCACCGATATCCGCGACCGAATCGCGGACCTCGCCGGTACGCTCGGGCTGGTGGTCTGGGTGCAGATGCGTGGTGCCGAGGATAAAACTGATCCGCTGCGCGATCTCGTTGACTGATGTTCGGCGCCCCGCGCCGATGTTCATCACACGCCCACCGATCGGTTCCGCATGCGTCGCGGCGAGCAGATTGGCGGCGACAGCGTTGGAGACATGGGTGAAGTCGCGGGTCTGCTCCCCATCGCCAAAGATCGTCGGGGGCTCGTTACCGAGCAACTTGCGCACAAACGCGGGGATGACCGCGGCGTACGCGGAGTCGGCGGCCTGGCGTGGACCAAAGATATTGAAGTATCGCAGGCACGCGGTGTCGAGCCCGTAGCAGGCGGCCCAGGATCGGCAGAGTGATTCGCCAGCGAGCTTCGCCGCGGCGTAGGGAGACATGGGCTCGGGGGCCATCGTCTCGACCTTGGGGAGCGCCGGTGCGTCGCCGTAGGCGGAACTGGACGCGGAGTAGACGACGCGTTTGGCGCCCGCGCGATGTGCCGCCTGGAGCACGCGCATAGTCCCGGTCGCGTTGACGACCCATGTCCGGGCCGGGTCCTCGATCGAGAGGGGGACGGAGCCCACCGCCGCGAGGTGGAAGACCAGCGAACATCCCTCGACGGCCTGAAACAGCGCGGAGGGATCGAGGATCGAGCCCTGCATAAAGCGGATCTTGTCGGGCTCGAGGTCCATCAGGTCCGCGAGATGGCTGGGTGTGGAGTTGGAGAGATCATCGAGGACGATGACACGGGCACCAAGGGAGATGAGCGCATCAACGAGATGCCCCCCGATGAACCCCGCGCCGCCGGTGACGCAGACCTGCTGGTCGCGGATCCCGGGGCGGAGACGGTCAACAAACTGGGCGGGCAGTCGGGTCATGGCGTTTATTGTACGGCCAAAGACCGGGCCCGGTGCGTCGGATCAGGGGCAACCGGCGTTGAAGGCATCGAGGAACGCGAAGACATCGAAGATATCGAACAAGCCGTCACCCGTGAAATCAGCGCTCGGGTCCATCGAGTTGAATGCGTCGAGGAAGCCGAAGACATCGAAGATGTCGAGTGTGCCGTCGCCGGTGAAGTCGGCGGGGCATCCGGCGGAATCGCAGCCTCTGCCGTAGTGGATGCTGATGAACCCGGTCGCCTGCCCGGTGATGACATCGGTGACACCATCCTCGTTGATGTCCGCGGTTTCGGCGATGCGTGTGCCGCGTCCATCAAGGTAGGTGGTCTGGGACCAGTTGGTGCCCGAGCCATCGGTATTGAGCAGCACGGTGTAGCCGGTGATGCCGCTGTTCGCGCCCACCATATCGAGATCGCCATCGTCGTCTACATCACCGATATGGAATGTATCCATCTCTCTGGTGGAGACATCGACCGCGCCAGAGAACACGCCCGAGCCATCGTTGAAGAGGACGGTGAGCGAGTCGATGCCGTCGAACAACCCGTTGTTGCGGATGTTGTGGGAGACGATATCAAGGTCGCCGTCGCCGTCCATGTCTCCGATCTGCACGGAGTTGGGGTCCTCGTCGACGCTGTAGTTGGTCATCACCCCGAAGGTGCCGTCGCCGTTGCCGAGCATGACGGCGACAACATCCGCGAGACGCCGGGGAACGACGATGTCGAGGTTCCCATCCGCGTTGAGATCACGCATCTTCAGCCTGAACGGCGAGTCGGCGACCGGGATGGTGGTCTGCCCGCCGAACGAGCCCGAGCCATCGTTGAACATGAGCACAACAAGGTCCGCGGCGTTGCGTGTTGCGGCGTAATCAAGGTCGCCGTCGTTGTCGATGTCCCCGAGCTCTGGGTAGGACGGCGCATCGCCGAGGAAGGTGTTAACCGCACCGCTGTATCCCCCCGCGCCGTTGTTGATGAACACGCTCATGTTGTCACCGGTGAGGTTGGCAGTGACGATGTCCGGGAGATTGTCGCCGTTGACATCCCCGGTCGTGAGGTAGGGGATGGCGCCGGCGCTCAGGTCGATCTTGGTCGGGTAGGTCCCGTCGCCGGCGTTGACCATGACGGCAACATTGGGCGTCGAGCTCGACAACCGCGAGACCGCGATGTCCGTCTTGCCATCGCTGTTGAAATCCATCAGCGACATCGTGAGCGGATCAGAGACGGGGGAGTAGTCGTCCCGGTCCGAACCGAACCCGGCGGGCTCGGCAAGGTGGACAGTGTAGCCGGAGCTAAAGATATTGTTGCTCATCCCCACATCGTCGAGCCCGTCGTTGTTGAGGTCCGCGACATCGATCTCCTGCACACCACCAGCGCTGAAGAACTCGCGAACGCCGAAGGTCCCCGAACCGTCATTGAGGTGGTAGTTGAGCGTCCTGGCGGAGCCCGAGGCGGTGATGATATCGAGATCGTTGTCGCCATCGATGTCGGCGAATCGCACACCGCGGGGGTCGGAGCCGGTCGTGATATTCTGCATCACACCGAACCCGCCCGAGCCGTCGTTGGTGAATACATTGAGCCTGTTCCCGGTGTCAACCGTGATGGCGATATCCAGATCGCCGTCGCCGTTGGCATCACCGAGGTGGATCCGCTCGGGGCGTGCGCCGCTGACCGGGTAGGCGGTGGGGACCGAGAAGCTCCCCGTGCCGTTGTTGAAAAGGACATCCAGCTCGTGGCTGAAGCTGCGGGCGATGGCGATGTCGATATCACCGTCGCCGTCGAGATCCCCGGAGTCCACGGCGACACACCCGATATTGGTCTGCACATCCTGTCGCGGACCGAAGGTACCCGATCCGTTGTTCTTCCAGACGAGCATCCCGAAGAAGTTGTCGAACTCGATGGCGACGATATCCATATCGTTGTCGCCGTCGATATCGGCGATCGTCAGATCGAGCGTGTCGGCAACACCAGAGAGGGTATTGACGGGCCCGAAGGTTCCGTCGCCGTTGTTCAGACGAAAGAACACGCCGTTGTTGATATACACAGGCAGCGGCCCAAGATCGGGGTTCGCGCCGAACCCCTCGTCGATCGCGAACCCAACGACCGCGATATCAAGATCGCCATCGCCGTTGAGATCGCCCAGCTCAACCCTGCCGTTCCCGGAGCCGAGGTCGGGGATGATCGGCGCCATCGCGTAGTCGGTTCGTGCGCCGAATGTCCCATCGCCGGCACCGAAGTGGACCCCCGCGCCGAGTTCGATGTCGGTGGTCACCATGTCGAGGATCCCATCGCCGTTGACATCGCCGAACTCGATGTCAACCGGGTCCTGGATATCCACCGGCCCCTCGTCGTACCAGATGTCATTGAACGCCGGCGGACACAGCGGTGAACCCGCGTGGGCAAACATCGTCAGAGACACAGCAGGCACACAGACAACGATCGATCGAGACAGTCGCATGGTCACTCCTCAGACAACGAACAACTGGTTGGACTCAACTCCGGACCAACTGTATCAAGCTGGGGGATAGCCACCAAGAGAAAACCCCTTGCGACCTATATATTCACATTCCGAGCTTGCCTAGATTCCCGCCCCGGGTCCCGAAACCGGGCTTATGGGCAGCCGGCGTTGAAGCTATCGAGGAACCCGAAGACATCAAACACATCCAGCACGCCGTCGTCGGTCCAGTCCGCGCCGAGGTCCCCGGCATTGAACAGGTCGAGGAATCCGAAGACATCGAACACATCCAGCGTCCCGAAGGGCTCGGCGATGTCCGCCGGCGAGCACCCGCCGACGAACGCGGTGACCGGGATGGTCAGCAACGGCGTATCGACATCGTCGGAGATCACGCGGATCTCTCCGGAGATGACGGTGCCGAAGGGCAGCCCGGTCGCGTCGATGCTGACGGTGTGCGTGTTGAACGCCCCGCCCGCTTCATCGGAGAAGAAGCCCGCGTCGACACTCATGCCGGCGTCGGTCTCGAGGGTGTAGTTGATCGTGTTGATGCCATCGAGCCCCCAGAGCGCGATGTCGCCGGCGTTGCCGACACTAAAGGGCATGCTCTGCATCCCGGCGGGGATGGTGCCGAAGTCGATCGAGCCGTCCGCGTCGATGACGCCCGGCACGATCAGGTTGGCCACGATCGGGAGGTGCCCACCGCCCGATGCGAGCAGCACAAGGGCGTTGGCGATATCAACCCCGACCATCGTGTTGCCGACGGTGGTCATCGAGACATTGTAGCTGGTCCCGTCGTTGCCGTAGGAGCGGTAGGAGTGATTCAGATCGTTCCAGGTCGTGGTCGAGTAAGGCAGACCAAACTCGCCCATATATTCCATACCCTGCCCATCACCGAGGTCGAGATCCATCAGCAGCTGGTCGTGGCGATCGTCCATCCCCCCGGCACCGGAGGGGTCCTGCGTATGGACAAACCGGAAGGCACCGTTGTTGTTCCAGTTCCCGGGGGTGTTGATGGGATCGGCGAGGCGTCCGTTGTTATTGACCTGCGAACCGATGAGCCACTGGTATGCAGCCTGCGAGGACGATTGGATATTGAAGTCGCCGCCGAGGAGGATGTTGCGGTCGACCGGGAGCCCCTCGGCATCGGTGCGGATCTTCTGGGCCTCGACAAGCCGGCGCGCCTGTGAAGCGGAATCCGAGCTCGCCTTCATGTGTGAGGAGTAGATCGAGATCGTCGCGCCCTCGCCCTCGTACCCGACAAGGCGGAGGTCGTAGCGGTTCACATCCCTCGGCGAGCCCGTCGTGCCGGGATCAGCGGGGAGGATCGCGGTGCCGAGGTACTCGAGCTTGCTCGAGCGGTAGAACATCGCGTTGTCGGTATCCGGGCCGTTGTTGAACGGGCCGGCGACATAATCACCGGGGCTCGTCGGCGCGCTGTTGAGGATCGCGAGCATCGCGTTGACGGCACTCTGCGAGGTAAACTCCTGGGCGATGAACAGATCGGGCGACATCGAACGCCCCTCGAACTCGCCGAAGATCGCGGTGGTCACGAGCGACTGCGCCCCGCCCGAATAGTTGGAGATGTTCCAGGTCGCGATGCGAACGCCGGTATCACCCGCCAACGCAAGCCCCGAGGCCGCCACGAGGGCGAGTGACGAACAAACAGAAACGAGCTTGGAGCATGCGTGCATGGTCTATTCCTTATGAGTTCACGGCGTTCGCGTGGCCCCGATTGTAGTCCCCGGCGACCGCTTTCCGTTCGTTCATGCTCCCGGAATGCCCGGAATCTGGGCAAAACCGCCCAGATGGAGGTCCGATCACCATCCGGAGTATGAAAAAAAACGGGCCGAAGCCCGTTCTTGAGGTGGTTGATGATCCGCCCGGAAACTCAGCCGCACCCACCCGCGTTGAAAGCGGCGAGGTAGGCGAAGACATCGAAGATGTCGAAGACCCCGTCGGGCTGCAGGTCCGCCAGCGGATCCTGCGCGTTGAACTGGTCGAGGAACGCGAAGACATCAAAGACATCGAGCGCGTTGTTCAGATCGATGTCCGCGGCACAGCTCGCCCCGATGCGGATCTCGGTCCCGGTGTTGTAGTAACGGAACTTGAGCCCGGGCGTGGGCGTGGGTTCGTTGATCGCATCGAACTGCCCGGTGATCGACGAGCCCTCCATCACGGTGCGCGACCAGAACCCCGTCGGGGCGAACCCATTGATGAACGAGACATCCAGCGTGCCGTGGATCTCGATGGTGCTCGTGCTGTCGAGCAGGTCGGCGCCTGTGTCATCAACCTCGGCCTCGAAGACCGCCGCCGAGGAGTTGAAGATCGGCTGGATTGCGGTCATGGTTCCGATACTCAGCCCCGGCGCGATGGTGCCGTGGTTGATGAGGTCGATCGCGATCTGCCCGAGACCCTCGAGGCGTTGCTCGGTGCCGAGCCCACCCTGGGTCACACCGATACCCGGAACCAGACGAGCACGGGTTGTGGTGCTGTTCAAACGGACCGTCCCCGCGCCACCAACGATGATCTCCTCGTCCCAGATCATACTCGTAGCCACATTCGCCAAGGTCGGATTCACATCGATCACCCCGTTGTTCAGGGCTCCGAAGCCCACGGCGATGCTGCTCCCGCCCGGGACAACCAGGGTCCCGGAGAAATCTACATTACGCAGCAGGGCAGACACCTGGGACTCGAAGATCCCGCCGTTGATCGCGCTCATCGACCCGCCGTCGATGGTGCTGTTGGACAACTCGATCTGCGAGCCCGCGCCGTCCGCGACCAGCTCACCCGACGCGGACTGGTTCAGGACGATCGCGCTGATGTCCAAGATCGCCCCGCCCACGGCCTGCATGGTCGCGTTATTGGTTTTGTCGTTGAGATTCAGCAGCAACTCGCTCCCGGGAATCTCCGCGATGACCGTGCCGTTGTTGACCATCTCCGCTTCGATCTGCCCGCGCCCGCGGATCGTGTGCGACGCGCCGTTGGTGATCACCATGTCGGTTTCGGCCTGCAGACGCGAGCGGGAGGTGGTCTGGGTCAGAACGAGCGTCCCACTGCCGTTGAGCGATGAGGAATCGAGGAACTTCAGCGTGGTGACCACATTAGCCTGCGCCGGGTTTACTGTGATGACGCCGTTGTTCTCGATCGAGTTCGAGATGAAGAGGTTCGATCCACCCGGAACATTCAACGCGCCGGTGAGCACCACCCCGTCGAGCGTGCCGGTGGTATTGACCTCGACATCCGCGCCGTTGATCCCCATCACATCCCCGCCGATCACGGTGGAGTTGGTGAGCTCGACCTGCGAGCCCACGCCGTCGGCGATAATGTCGCCCGACGCCGACTGTGTCACGCTGATGCCGCTGATATCGAGGACCGCCCCGCCGGTCGCCTGCATCAACGCGTTGTTGGTCTTGGGCTCAAGATTCAGAAGCATCTCCCCCGCCGAAACATCGGCGTGGATGGTCCCGTTGTTGACCATGATCGCCTCGATCTGTCCGCGCCCAACGATGGAGTGCGAGGGCCCGTTCGTGATGGTCATCCCCGACTCCGCCTGCAAGCGTGCCCGGCTGGATGTATTCCCGAGCGTCAGCGTCCCGGTCCCGTTGAACGAGCCCGTATCGAGAAAACGCAGCGTGGTGGTCACATTGGCGGCGGTCGGATTCACGGTGACCGCGCCGTTGTTCTCGATCGAGTTCGTGATGAGCAGATTGTTCCCCGCGGGCACATCCATCGCCCCTGAGAAACGGACACCATCAAGAACACTCGCCCCGAGGATCTGGACGCTCCCGCCGCTGTTTCCCATGAGATCGCCGCCGATCAGCGTCGCGTTGGTCAGCTGGACCTCTGAGCCCACGCCATCGGCAAAGACATCGCCGGCAGCACCCTGCGTCACGGTGATGGAGCTGATGTCCAGGATCCCGCCGCCGATCGCGCGCATCGTCGCGTTGTTGGTCTTGGCGAGCGAAATGAGCAGCATCTCCCCGCCGCTGAAGCCGGCTTCGACCAAACCGTTGTTCACCATCTCCGCCTCGATCTGCCCGCGTCCTTCGATTTTGTGTGCTGCGCCGTGCGTCAGCACCGCGCCGCCGAATGTACGAAGCCGCGCTCTGCTTGCGATGCCCCCGAACACCAGCCGCCCGCTGCCATCCAGCTGCGCGTTGGCGGAGAAGTCGAGGCTCGTCGAGACATTCACCCCTGTGGGGTTCACCACGATCGTTCCGTCGTTGTCGATGTCTCCGAGCATTGTCAGAAACCGTCCCGCGTTGATATCCAGCTGAACATTAGGGTTGGTGACCATCAGCCCCGCGATGGAACTGGTTGTGTCGTAGCTCACGGTGTATGGCCCGCTCATCGCCAGCAGAGCGGTATCGGTCATCCCGGGCACCATCGCGGGGTTCCAGTTCCCCGCGAGGTTCCAGTTCCCATTCACCGGGCTCGCCCACTCGATCGGGGTGCCCGCAGTTGCCGCCAAGGTCGCCGCACTGATCGCGCACAACACCGAAATCCTGTTTACAGACATCGAATTCTCCTTCTCTCACTCTCGAAACAAAGCATCCCCACGCCCGAAGCACCATTGGCATCCATCCCCGGGCGCACTTTCAGAGACAAAAGTATCCGATAGGGGGAACTGCTCAAGCAGAATTCGGAAAAAGTTACGCCGGTGTCACAAAAACACGGTTTTTGCTCGAAAATGGGGGCAAGGAACCCTCCGGGCACTGACCGCGCCGATTGAGCCTGCTCTCTATTCAAGGACATCCGGTGCTGAAAACATCGAGAAAACGCGAGGAGATCGAGCGTCCGAGTGCATCGCCGCAGGAGCGGTAGCGGGAACTATCGATGGAAACGACAAGCCCGATCGAAAAAGCCCGCCGGATCCGGCGGGCTGAAGGGGTTTCAGGTATGCATCACCCGCAAACGCGGGAAGGAATCATCAGGGGCAGCCGGCGTTGAACAGATTGAGGTACGCGAACACATCGAAGATGTCCGTGACCCCATCACCCGTGATATCCGCCGCGGGATCGCCCGCGTTGAACAGATCGAGGTACGCAAACACATCAAAGGTATCGAGGATCCCGAACGGCTCGGAGAGATCAGCCGCCGAGCACGCCGCAACACCGTTGAGGTTCATGAAGAGCGAAACCGCATCAGAGTCGCGTGTGGAGACCGCGAAGTCGATGCCGCCGTTGCCGTCGATATCACCCGTCGCGATCTGCCCCGGGCGAACACCAGTCGGCATCGCAACGCCTGGCGCGAAGATCCCCGCGCCGGTGTTCTCGAGTGTGCTGACCGTGTTGGAATCGGTATTGGACGCGATCAGATCGATATCACCATCCGCATCGAGATCCGCCGCGGCGATGGATCCGGGGTTGATCCCGTTCGTCAGCACATCGACACGCCCACCCATCCCGGCGCCGGTATTGAGCCACACAGCAGCCGCATTGAACACAGCGTCCGAGGTCGCCGCGGCCAGATCCATCAGCCCATCGCCGTCGAAATCACCCGCGACCACGCCGTCTGGGCGGGTGAGCGGGTTGACGGGGAGGGTCTGCACAATCCCGAACGCCGAGGCGCCCGAGTGGATCAGCACGGTGCGGTCACGCTGCGCCGAGCTCGCGATATCCGCCACACCGTCGCCGGTGAAATCACCGATCGCAACGCCGCGGGGCTCGTCACCACCCGCGACCGAGCTCGCGGTGAGACCGCCGAGCCCGTTGTTCATCAGCACGGTGATGGTGTTGTCGTCGCGGTTGGCGACCGCGTAGTCATCGATGCCATCGCCGTTGAGATCGCCCGCGGTGATATCGCGGGGCTCGGCACCGGTCGGTGCCGATGCGCCGGCCGCGAAGGCCCCGCCCGTGTTCACATACACGCGGACGGTGCTGATGTTGTTGAGGATCACGACGAGATCAAGATCCCCGTCGCCGTCCGCATCGGACGCGACGATGTCATCGACACCGGTGCCGGCACCGGTGAGGATGTTCACGGGCGCCCCGAATACACCACCCGTGTTTGAGTAGATGCTGATCTTGTCGAGGTTGTCCGTTGCCACGGCCATATCGATGTCCCCGTCACCGTCGAAGTCGCCCATCGCGACACCCGAGGGGCGCTGCGGTGCAGCGATCGAAACCGCGGGGTCAAACGACGGGGCCGCCATCGCGATGGTGCCCGAGAGGGCGAGTACTGTCCATGCTGTCAGATTCTTCGTTTTCATTGTGTTTCTCCAGTTGTGGTTGTGGATGAAAAAGAGTCGTTCCATACAAGCCGCCGTGCCGGTTGGGTCAGGCGTCACGGCAACGCAAGCACACATTGCAAGCACGGTGCCAAACCGAAACATCCAGAAAAAACCGTGAAACACCGCCCACGAAGCATCCAAACCCGCCAATCAACCACAACTGGCCAAACAGATTGGCTAATAAAAGCCAGCATGTTATATTGGATATTCTTCTCTGATATTCCGAAAACCATTCCATAAAAATACCCGCCTCACTCGGCGGGTATCTCTCCGATCAAAGCCATGCTCCCCTGCGATCGCGGGCTCGCTCGATTACGGGCATCCCGCGTTGAACATATCGAGGAACGCGAAGACATCGAAGATATCCAGCGTGCCGTCGCCCGTCAGATCCGCGGCCGGGTCCGAGGCACTGTACAAATCGAGATACGCGAAGACATCGAAGATATCGAGCTCGCCGTCGCCCGTCAGGTCCGCGGCACAAGCCCCGTCCGGGACAAGCACGACAATCCAGTATTCATCGGTCGCGGTGTTGTGGGCGGTGGTGTACACCCGACGATCATCCGCGATATAGCCCAGCGCCGGGACCCAGTCCGCGTCCGCCGGGTCGAGCAGGGGCGTATACCCCAGCGAGAGAACCCCCTCATCCGCGAACAGCACCCCGCCCGACGCGGAGACATCCCCGCGGTTGTTGTTGTCGTAGAAACCGACATACCTGCTCGCGAGCTGCGCGGGGTTCAACGCCGACCACGCCCCCTCGCCATCGTGGAGATAGGTCAGCCACGCGTCGTTCCCGGAAGTCGCCCGGTGGGCCGCGGCGACCACCTCGTTTGAATCATTAATCGCGTACCCGAGCACATGCGTGAACCCGACCGTGCTCACGGGCGCGGGCACCCCCATCCCGATTGCCGTGTTGGTGTTGAGATCGAAGACGAGATCTCCACCCACCGCGACATTGTTGTTGTTCAGGTCGCGCACCGTCGCGGTGAACCCGAGATCGCTGAGATTCACGGGTGCCGCGTCCATAAAGAACCGAGTGGTCGGCCCGCCTTGGAACCCCTGGTAGCGTGACCAGCCGACCATCACACCCGCATCGTTGATCGCCTCGATCATCCCGCCGTGCACGGCCAGCGGACCGATCGGGCTCTGGATTGTCACGAACTGCTCGGGGACATGCATGGTGTACCCGCCATTGCCATCCGGGACCCAGACCGTCGGCACACCGCCGTCGAACGGGAACCCGGTCCCTGTTGCCGCGCCGACCACCACACCGTTGTTGTTCACATCCAAGGCGACGCTCGAGGTGTACCCCGGGAGCAAGGGGAGCATGGTCATCCCGTCCTCGACAGTCGCCACATAGGCACCGATGTTGATACCCGAAACCCACCCAACGACATGCCCCGCATCACTCGCACCCTCCACGACGGTTGTTCCATCGAACGGCGCGATGACATCTACCCGGTAGGTCGGGACCACCGCCACCGATTCCGCCGCCAACCCGGCGAGCGCGACAAGAGCCCCACAGACGATGGCATTTTTCCCCAGCATTGTTCATCTCCTTCTTGCACAGGTAACTCGGGACACACCGCCCCTCGGCGATGTGTTGGCAAACGGTGTGCCACACCCGCATCAAACCGCACAACCGTGTCCTTTGCAAGATCCTCGGGGATCCGGATCCAGAAATAGCAGCGGAGAAAGACAAATGGCCAATATTGTGGCCCCCACAGCACACGGTGCGTTGATCCAGAAAAAAACACGCACCTCAAAGGGTGCGTGCTGATCGAAACCGTATTCGGTAATAGGCGGGCTCTTACCCGTTCCACCCCGCGATGAAGTTCTTGAGCGCCTCGTCGAGCTTCTTGCCCGTCTCGTCGTCGATCGTCTTGGTGTTGTCGATCGCGTCCCAGATCGCCTTGCCGCTGGTGCGGAAGTACTCGTGCATGTCCTTCTCGCACGCGGAGACCTTGTTCAGCGCGACCTTGTCGAAGTAGCCCTTGGTGCCGCCGTAGATCGAGATGATCTGGTCAACCACATGGTACGGGACATACTGGGGCTGCTTGAGCAGCTCCACCATGCGTGCACCGCGATCGAGCTGCGCCTGCGTGGCGGCATCAAGGTCGGTCCCGAGCTGGGCGAACGCCTCGAGCTCGCGGTACGCCGCGAGGTCCAGTCGCAGCGAGCCGGCGATCTTCTTCATCGCCTTGACCTGGGCCGCACCACCCACGCGGGAGACCGAGATACCGACATTCACCGCCGGGCGGACACCCGAGAAGAACAGATTGGGCTCGAGGTAGATCTGACCGTCGGTGATGGAGATCACATTGGTCGGGATGTACGCCGAAACATCGCCTTCCTGCGTCTCGATGACGGGGAGTGCTGTCAATGAACCCGCTCCGTTCTCATCGGAGAGCTTGGTCGCACGCTCGAGCAGACGGCTGTGCAGGTAGAACACATCACCCGGGAACGCTTCGCGACCCGGCGGACGACGCAGCAGCAGCGAGAGCTGGCGGTACGCGACGGCCTGCTTGGAGAGGTCGTCGTACACGCAGAGCACATGCTTGGGGTACGGCGTGCCGTTGCTCATCGTCTTGCCGGCTTCCTTGCCCGACCACATGAAGTGCTCGCCCATCGCGCACCCGGTGTAGGGCGCGACATACTGCATCGGTGCCGGATCAGAGGAGCCCGCGGAGACGACGATCGTGTAGTCCATCGCGCCCGCGTCACGAAGCGTCTGGACGACACCCGCGACGGTTGATTCTTTCTGGCCGACCGCGACATACACACAGACGACGGCGTCCTTGGTGCCCCAGAACTGCTTCTGGTTGATGATCGCGTCGATCGCGATCGCGGTCTTGCCCGTCTTGCGGTCGCCGATGATGAGCTCACGCTGCCCGCGGCCGACGGGGATCATCGCGTCGATCGCCTTGATCCCGGTCTGCATGGGCTCGGACACGGGCTGGCGTGCCGCGATACCGGGCGCGATGATGTCTACGAGCGCCGACTCGGTCCCGCTGAGCGGCGCACCGTCGTCGATCGGGTTGCCCAGCGGATCGACGACGCGTCCGAGAAGCGCTTCGCCGACGGGGACCTCGAGCAGCTTGCCGGTCGCCTTGACAGTGTCGCCCTCTTTGACCTTGAGGTAGTCGCCGTAGACGATCGCACCGACGGTGTCCTCTTCGAGGTTCATGACCTGGCCCATGATCGCGCCGGAGTCGGTCTGGAACTCGATGAGCTCGCCGGCCATTGCCTTGCTGAGCCCATAGATGCGTGCGATACCGTCGCCGATCTCGACAACGCGCCCGACCTCGGAGATCTCAAGCTCCGAGGTAAACTGTTCGATTTCCTGCTTGATGACGCTGACGATTTCGTCGGTCTTGATCTTCACGGGTCGCTCCCTGGCGTCTGGTTGATCGCTCGATCAACGCGCGGTTTTCGTGAATAAAACTGGTCTTCCGTTGCCCCCGCGATCCGCCGCCCACAAGCGGGCTCACACGGGTCCATACGGTAGGTCACCACCCCCGCGAAGTCTCCCCGTTCGGGCGATCCGAATTCAACCCAGACACCCCTCAGGGGCCGACAGGCTCCTCGCCCCGCCCCGTGATCTGAGCGGGACGGATCGTCAGCTGCACCGTCCGCTCCGCACCGCTCACCCGCACCCCCGGGGGCAGCCCGGAGACGCGGATCGCGGCACTCGTCACCCGGGATTCGAGCTGGTCCAGCGACAACGCCAGATACGCCGTAGGCACCACGGAACCCGACCGGATCTGCTCAATCGCCTCGCCTGGGCCGACGACGCTGACCCCGACTACATCCCGATCCGCCGGAGCGATCTCGATCACATACCGCCCCACCTCGTCCGGCGCCACGAGCACCTGTACGGGCATCGGGCCCAGCTCGAGCGTCTCCGTCAGCGAACGCAGCAGCACCCGGACATTGACACGCGAGGGCGATAGCCTGGTCTCCCACGCGCCCGCGGCGAGCCCGTCAACCCCCACCTCCACGCCACGGACCGTCTCTGTCCGACCCGGAAAGAGCTGCTCGATCTGCTCAGACGCGACGACCGCGCGAGCAACCGCACCGCTCGATTGGAGCTGATTGATCGTTGTCGACGGCGCGACCAGCTCCACCTGAACCGGCTCGCTCTGCGGCGTTCCCTGCACCTGGACGCCTGCGGGGAGCTCCACCAAAATCGGCATCTGGATCTTCACCAGCTCATCGACCTCGACGCGGACCTCCTCGGGAACAACCCCGGCAACAGTCACACCGCTGCCCTCGATCACGGGCTGCTGACGCCAGATCGACCGTAGATCAAGGTTGTGACGCCCGGGTGTTGTCGGGACTTCCCGCCCGAGTTGCAGCTCGATCTTCCCGCCCAGTGTGCGGACCACGCGGTCCAGTTCGGAGGTTGCGCCCTGCAGTGTGAGCTCCGCCGTTCGCTCCCAGACAGCATCGGGCGAGGCACGCACCACCGCTCCACCCTCGGCTGCCGCGGGCGAGACCAGCACGATCTGCACCTCGATTGTCCGCGACTGGACCATCTGCGATTCCGCCATCAGCCACAGCAGCACGGCGATGATCGTGACGAGGACGACCGTGCGTGCCGCCCCGAATAGATGAAATCCCTTCGAGCTCATGCGCCCTCCCCCGCTTCTCGCGCCGGGGCTTGCTCATCCGAACCCACATCGTCGGCGAAACCCTCGTCCACCGCCGTGGATCCCGAGGCTTCCGGCTTGATGCTGTCCTCGGAATCCCCATCATGCCCGAGCAGCGAAGCAAGCACGGATTCGAGCGCCTCGGGGTCGATCGCGCCGCTGAGCACGCCTCGCTGAGCGACGCGGATCAGACCGGTCTCCTCGGAGACCACCACCACGAGCGCATCGGAGTCCTTCGTCACCCCCACCGCGGCACGATGGCGTGAGCCGAGTGTGCGATCCGGGAGATCCGTCGGGCCCGCCATCGGGAGCTGAACCCCCGCGGAGTACACCTTGTCGCCGCGGATCACGACCGCGAGATCATGCAGCGCCGAGCCGGGATAGAAGATTGTCTGTAGCAGCGGTGCCGTCAGGTGCGCATCGAGGATCGTCCCGACCTCCGCGATGCCCTTGAGCCCAACACGCCGTTCGATAACGACGATCGCCCCGAAGCGTGCTTTGGACAGGTATCGGCAAGCCGGCGCGACCTCGCCCGCGACCCGCGCGGCTCCCTCGTAACCCGAACGCATAAACTTCGTCTCGCCCAGACGGATCAACGCCCGGCGGAGCTCGGGCTGGAAGATCACCACCATCGCGATCGCGATCACCGCGAGCATCCGGTTATACAGGTACCCCAATCGCTCGAGGTGCTCGTCCCCGAGGAGTTGCATAAAGATCGCGCCGAAGATCAGCAGCACGATCAGCCCCTTGATCGCACGCGCCGCTCGAGTCCCCTGCACGAACCGGAAGACCGCGAACACAACCAGCCAGATGACCACGATCTCGACAGCGATCTCCCACCAGGCGTACGAGCCCAGCCGGTGCAGCAGATCATTGAATCGCTCGAACGATACCACGCGGATCCTCTATCTCGTGTGCTGAAAGTCCGGGTGTTGTTGGGTGTTCACACGCCGGCCTGACGATTCTAACCGTTCTTTGGGGAGCACGCAGGGGTTCGGACGCAGAACTACGATTTGTCATGCCGATCGAAGTCGTCCGCGTTGAGCGGACCCCCAACCCCAACGCCCGCAAGTTCGTCACCCGCACGGAGCCGGCGATGCAGATCCGCTCCTTCTTTAGTGCCGACGCCGCCGCCGATGACCCGCTCGGCGCCAGACTCTTCTCGATCCCCGGCGTCACCAATGTCCTCATCCACGCGGGCTTTGTCTCGATCTGCAAGTCCCCCGAGACCAAGTGGGCGTCCGTTGAAAAAGCCGTGACCGAGGTCCTCAGGGGTGCATAACGACCGAGCCATCACCGACGCCCTCGAGTCGTGGTTCTCGACCAACGCCCGCGGGCTGCCCTGGCGGGCTGAGCCGCGTGACCCCTACCACGCGCTCGTGTCCGAGCTGATGCTCCAGCAGACCCAGGTGTCGCGGGTGCTCGAAAAGTTCGGGCCGTTTATCGAGCGGTTCCCGACCGTGCACGATCTCGCCAGCGCAAGCGAGGACGAGGTCCTCGCGATGTGGTCGGGGCTGGGGTACTACCGCCGGGCTCGGATGCTGCACCAATGCGCCCAGGCGATCGTCGAGCACCACGACGGCATCGTCCCCAGCGACCTCGACAAGCTCAGATCACTCCCGGGGATCGGACGCTACACCGCCGGCTCGATTGCTTCGATTGTCTTCGGGCAGCACGCTCCGATCGTGGACGGCAATGTCACCCGCGTGCTCCAACGGCTCCACAACAACCCATCGCCACAAACCGACAAGGACACCATCGCATGGTCGTGGCGGCGAGCAACGGAGCTCGCCGAGTGTGCGCACGATCCGGGCACATTCAACGAGGGGATGATGGAACTCGGCGCCACGGTCTGCACGCCCAAGAACATCCGCTGCACGCGGTGCCCGCTGCGTGAGCACTGCGCCGCGTTCGAGGCGGGAACAACCGAGCAGGTCCCGCCCCCCAAGCCCCGGGCGAAGCAGAAGACGAACCACTGCCTGTCGGTGATCGTGACCGACGACCGCGGACACCTGCTCGTCGAGCAGCGTCCGGGCGAGGGCATGTGGGCGGGGCTTTTCCAGGTGCCGACCTTCGAGGACGAGGCCGCGATGCCATCGATCGGAGCCGCCGCCGGGCTGTTGGGCTGCACGCCCGATGACCTCGAGCATCTCGGCTCGTTCACCCATGTCACCACGCACCGGATCATCGAGTTCGCTGTGCACCGCTGCGCGCGCACGGATCTCGACACCGACGGGCGCCGGCTTGTCGACCCGGAGGATCTGCACACGCTCGGGATCTCCAACGCCCAGGCGAGGATCGTCGGCATGCTCGGTTCGGTGGATACGATTCCCCGATGAAACTCGCCATCATCATCCCGGTCTACAACGAAGCCACGCTGCTCCCGAAGCTGTTCGAGAGGCTCATGGCGACCGATCCGCCCGCGCTCCCGAACGGCTCGCGTGTTGATCGCCATGTCTACCTTATCGACGACGGCTCGACCGACGGCTCCGGGCCGCTGGTCGACAAGCTCGCCGAACGCGATGGTGTGCACGCCATCCACCAGCCCAACAACATGGGCAAGGGCGCGGCCCTCGCGGCGGGGATCAGACGCGCACTCGACGACGGTGCGGATGTGCTCATCATCCAGGACGCGGACCTCGAGTACGACCCCAACGAGCACACACCGGTGCTCGCGCCGATCCTCGACGGCAGAGCCGATGCGGTCATCGGGACGAGGTTCCTCGGGCAAACCCACCGCGTGCTGTACTACTGGCACTCGATCGCCAACCGCGTCATCACGCTCATGAGCAACATGATGAGCAACCTGAACCTCACCGACATCGAGTGCGGGTTCAAGGCGTTCACGAAAGAAGCGATCCGCGACATCCGAATTACGGAGAAACGCTTCGGCGTCGAGCCCGAGCTCGTCGCCAAGCTCGCCAAAGCACGCATCATTGATTCCGAATCCGGGCAGTCGCGCCCACTGCGGATCTACGAGGTCCCGATCTCCTACGCCGGTCGGACCTACAGCGAAGGCAAGAAGATCGGCTGGAAGGACGGCTTCGAGGCGCTCTGGTGCATCGTCAGGCACAACCTCTGATCGTGCGCACGGAAACGGTCACCCAACAACACGCGTGAACCGTTCGAGCAACGCATCGAGATCGGTTTCGTTCGGCGTGTTGAGGGTCACATGCCCGATCTTGCGCCCGGCGCGTGGGGCTTTGCCGTACATATGCACATGCGCCTCGGGCACGGCTTCGAGCGCACCGGGTCGGGGCTCGTCCCCGATGATGTTGACCATCGCGCTGCAGCCGATCGGGTCGGTCGAGCCGAGCTCCATGCCCATCACCGCACGCATGTGGTTCTCGAACTGCGAGGTTCGTGCGCCCTCGATCGTCCAGTGCCCGGTATTGTGCACGCGCGGGGCGATCTCGTTGGCGACGAGGCGGGCATCGTCGCCGGCGCCGATCTGAAAAAACTCGACAGCGAGCACGCCGACATAATCGAGATGGTTCAAGATACTCGTCGCGGCATCGCGGGCCTGCTTCTCGATCCTGTCGTTTACACCGCGTGCCGGGGCTTTGGAGACACGCAGGATCCCGCCGCGGTGGACATTCTCGGCGAGCGGGTAGAACACGACCCCACCGCTTTGGGCACGAACCGCGACAACGGAAAGCTCTCGTACAAACGGCACGAACGCGTCGAGGATCGCGGGGACCTTCCCGAGCGTGCTCCATGATTCCTCGGCGTGCGATGCATCGCTGACGAGTACCTGCCCTTTGCCGTCGTAGCCGAGCGTCCGCGCCTTGAGCAATGCGGGTGCGCCGATCGTTTCGAGCGCGGTGAACAGATCATCGAGCGAATCGATCGCCTCGTATCTGGGCGTATCGATACCGAGCTCGGCGAACATCGTGCGTTCGTTCAGCCGATCCTGCGACACGCGGAGCGCCTCGGGGTTCGGATGGACACTGATCTGGCCAACAAGCGTATCCGTTGCCTTGGCCGGCACATTCTCGAACTCGTAGGTGACCACATCGCATCGTTGTGCGAGTGTTCCGAGTGCCTCTGCGTCCGTGTACTCCGCGACGACGAGCTCCGCGTCGGACTGTGCGCACGACTTTGGGTTCGGGTCGAGCACGATGCACTTGATGCCCATCGGCTTGACCGATTGGGCGAGCATCTGGGCGAGCTGCCCGCCCCCGATGATCCCGATGGTGTGTGCGCTCATCCGCTGCGGTTCCTATTTTCGGGGATCGGGGTTGTCGAGCACGGACTGTGTCTGCGCCGCACGGAACGCATCGAGCTTGCTGCTGATCTCGGGGTACTTGTTCGCGAGGATCGATGCGGCGAGCAGCCCGGCATTGCGGGCACCTGCTTTGCCGATCGCGACGGTCGCGACGGGGATCCCCGCGGGCATCTGAGCAATAGAGAGCAGCGAGTCGACGCCCTGGAGCGCCTTGCTCATGACGGGCACACCGATGACGGGGAGGGTGGTCATGGACGCGACCATCCCGGGGAGATGGGCGGCGCCCCCAGCGCCGGCGATGATGACCTCGATTCCCCGTGCCTTGGCGCCCTTGGCGTGCTCGACGAGCAGATCGGGCGTGCGGTGCGCCGACACGACCCTGATCTCGTGCGCGATCCCGAGTTCATCCAGAGCGGCCGCGGCGTGCTCCATGACCTCGAACCAGTCGGACTTGGAACCCATGATGACAGAAACAAGGGGGGTGGTCATGTTCGATCGTAGCGCGGACTCAGAACTCGAACACCAGGTTCGCAACCCATGATCCCCAGGTCTGCCCGTTGGGCTGGGTCTCGAACTCGATGGTCTGCCAGGTCTGGGCCCAACCGAACTCGATGCACTTGTAGCGGGCGAGCACGCCGACCGTGATCTGGGCAACGAATGGTTCGATATCGACTGATCGGCTCGTCGCGAATGTGTTGCCGGCGAGGAAAATATTGTGCGCAACGATATCCGCGCCCAGTGTCGCGTAGCCGTAGACCGACCAGTCTTGGCCCGGGTCCGCGAACACCGAGACGGTGTGGTCTTTGTGCCCGAGGAAGCTCGCGGGGCCGAAGTTGTCGGGGAGCGATTTGCCGACACGGATCGTTGTGCGCCCGCGCGCACGGATGAAGACATTGCCCACATCGAACCCGACGGCGGGGAGCATGTCGAACTCCAGCCCGCCGATGTTGCCCTTGCGCGAACGCCAGGTTCGTTCGTAGGTGAAGTTCACCGCGAGCTCGTTGGCGAGCTGGTTGCCCCAGCCCTGCGGCGTGTCGTTGTCGGGGAAGAGGTTGTGGATGAAGAGCTGAACAGCCTCGGCCTGTGATCGCTCGCCGACCACGCCGAGATCGAGCTCGAAGTGGTCGTGCTTGCCCGTGTTGTCATCGTTGGACTGGGAGCGTTGGAAGCTGAAGGCGAGGTAGAGGTACCCGCCATAGGGATGGTCATCGAGCGGAGGGTTGGGATCGGTGATCTGGATGCCGGTGTAGATGTGCTGCTTGAGAGCGAGCCCAAGCCCGAAGCGCGGGTCGGTCCAGTCGTCGGCGGGGGCGAGCTTTGATGCGAGCTCATCGGTGAAATGCGGATCAAAGGAGAGCTCGATGCCCTGCCCGGAGGTGTAGTAGCGGTCCTCGTTGTTGAAGACATTGACATAGGTGCCGTCGTCTTCCCAGTACGCCGAGGCGGATCGGAGGGTAATGCGATCGAGCCTCCAGTGCTCGTCGAGCTCCGACATTCCGGGTTCCTGAGCGAGGACCGGGGGGACAACGAACGACAGGATGGGCGTGAAACAGAGGAGAAGCCTTCGGCACTTTGGATTGAGCATGTGAGGAGGGTATTCCCTTGTTTTCACTCCTGCTCAGCCCGCTGATTGAGGGGGGGGGTATTCCCCTGCCGCCCCCCCAATCCGGGCTGTCGGGTGTACAAATATTCCTCTCGGCAGAAGAAAACGGACGCACACGACTGTTTTGAGGTAAAACTCCCAACATTGTGCCGATTCTGGGTGAAATGCCGCTTTGGTGAGGTTTCTACGCAGAAAGCAATCCAAAGCTGTGTGATTAGGTCGTGCTCCTGCATGTCTGAAAAGGAACCCGTATGTCGTCAATGCCGCGTCAACATGATGGGGAAAACCTGAGCTCCACCGATAAAGCCTTGCTCGATGCAACGCTCGGGATGCTTTCGCAGGGTGATCTATCCGGGGGAGAGAGTCAGCGGAAGCAACCCCGCTACAGCCCGGTCAACACCGAGGCGACGGTTATCCTCGACCAGCTCGGCGGCTCACGGATCAGCTGCCAGACGGGCGTGTACAACATCAGCACCGGCGGCGCGTTGATCATCATCAAGGCGTACGCCCACAAGGACACCCCCATCTCCCTTTGTCTGCGGACCATCGACAGCGAGGAGGTCATGATCACCGGGCGGATCGCGTGGTGCAGCTACTGGGATAAGGGATTCCACCGAGCCGGTGTGGAGTTCAAGAGCCCGATTGATCTCCGCCACTTTGTTGATCCGAAGGTCAGGATTGAGCAGACATCGAACGACGCCCAGACACTCTGGGCGGAGCGTCGTTCGGCATTGCACATCGACAGCGACCCGCTCGAGATCGACACAGTCGCGATGCTCATCCAGAACGCGAACTTCAGTTGCGAGCACACCGAGGTTGTCGGCTCCGCGCTCGATATGGTCCAACAGAACCTCTACGACCTCGTCATCATCTCCGACAATATCGCCGACATCAACACCGTCGACTCTATTGCGCAGCTCCGCGACAACGGGTACGGCGGACCGATCATCGTGCTCTGCTCCGCCTCATCGACCCAGGACCTCACCCGGGGCGCGAAGGGTGAGGTCACGGTACTGCACAAACCGATTCAGCTCGCAACATTGCTCGTGATGCTCCGCGATCTCTTCGATCGGGACATGGACATCGTGAACGGGACCGGGAAGATCTACACATCGCTCAGGCCCGAGCAGTGCTCAAACGATCGGCTCGAAGTGTATATCGGTCTGATCTCTCGCTGCGCCAGGCAGCTCGACCAGGCGCTCAAAGCAGACGACTACGACACATCGCTGCGGATCTGCAACTCGCTGCATTCGTCCGGGACAGGCTTCGGCTACCCGATCCTCTCGACGACCGCGTCGGAGGTGATCCAGGCGCTCAATGCGTCGTGCTCGGCGCAGGAGTCCGCGGTGAGCATCCGCTCGCTGATCCGACTCATCAGCCGGATCCGCTCACGCGAGAACGCATCGGGAGATGCCAAGACGACCGGCAAGAGGGTGGCGTGAGCCGATCGCTCAGTCCAAGAGCAAGACAAAGGATCTCAAAGTCCTCAGAGCACCCATACTCGAACTCGCATTCATGGAATCAGCTTGACGATTATCCCTCATCACTCTCCGCAAGTTTCGCGACCACCGAGAAGTCTTCGAGCGTGCTCATGTCCTGCGTGATCTCGGTGTCGCCGGCCGCGATCGAGCGGAGCAGGCGGCGCATGATCTTTCCGGAGCGGGTCTTGGGGAGCGCCGCGGTGAAGCGGATCATGTCGGGCTTGGCGATCGCGCCGATCTCGCTGGCGACATGATCGCGGAGGTTCTTGATCAGCTCGTCGGACGCCTCGAACCCCGGCGCGGGGGTCACGAACGCGGCGATACCGGTGCCCTTGATCTCGTGGGGCATCCCCACCACCGCCGCCTCGACGACGCTCTCGTGGGCAACGAGGGCGCTCTCGACCTCCATCGTCCCGAGCCGGTGCCCCGAGACATTGATGACATCGTCCGTGCGTCCCATGATCCAGAAGTTGTCCATCTCGTCGCGCCGGGCGCCGTCGCCGGCGGTGTAGTAGAGCTCGTCGCCCTTGGCAACGGTGCTCCAGTAGGTGTCGATGAATCGCTGGCGGTCGCCGTAGACCCCGCGGAGCATGCTGGGCCAGGGCTTGCGGATCACCATGAGCCCGCCGGTGTTTTCCTTGGCGACATTGCCCGCCTCGTCGGTGACGGCGGCGTCGATCCCGAACATCGGGAGCGTGCACGAACCGGGCTTGCAGGGCGTCGCGCCGGGCAGCGGGGTGATGACATGCCCGCCGGTCTCGGTCTGCCAGTAGGT
>JAGQOC010000089.1 GCA_020427745.1 Phycisphaerales bacterium
GCCTTGCCCGGCACCGCGTCGAGATTCACCAGCACGATCGGGACGCGGAGCCGACGCGCCGCCCACGCGCACGGCGGGGCGACAAACCCACCCATCGCCACCACGACCACATCACGCGTCGGCAGCAGCTCCGCCACGAGCGATTTCATCTCCGCCATCGACGATCGCCAGCCCTTTGCAAACGCCCGGAGACCCGCCGCGGACTTCGCGAGCGGCTTGGCCGCGACCGCAACAAACTCCACGCCCGCGTCCGAAAGGATCTCCGCATCGATCGGGCGATCGGAGCACACAAACCGTGTGATCGCTGCCGGATCGATCTCCATGATCCGCTGTTTGACCGCGAGCGCGGGGTAGAGGTGCCCGCCCGTTCCGCCGCCGACAAACAGGTATGCACGCGGCTTCTCGCTCATCGAACCCCTCCGCGATCGCCCCGCCGATCAATCGTCATGGAACAAAAGCTGCTCGTACTCTTCCTGGTCGATCCGCTCGGGGTTCTCCGTCTGCATGGGCTTCGGACGCACACGCACGCGCGGCTTGAACTCGACCTCACGATCCACAAGCAATCGCTGCATCTCCGCGGGCTCGGGCCGCTCCTCCCCTGCCGCGATCGCCCCGAACAGCTGGGCGCGGTCCGGAACCGCGATCATCGGGTCGCCGTCGCGCAGCGTGCGTTCCGCGAAGCCCTCGGCGAACTCATCGGCGTAGTCCTCCGCGATCGAGGGCTCGCGCGTGCGATCGATCGAGACCACGACCCCGAGCATGAACGCGGTGAGGATCCATCCCGTGCCACCGCTGGATATCAGCGGCAGCGCGATCCCCTTTGTCGGGCCCAACCCGGTCACCACCATCAGGTTGATGAGCGCCTGCACACAGAAGGTCGCGACGATCCCGAGCGTAACAAGCTTGAGCAGCGTGTTGCGCTCGCGGACAATGATGTGTGTGCCGGTCCAGACAATCCCGGCGTAGAGGGCGACGACGATGATCGCGCCGACCAGCCCGATCTCCTCGCAGACGACGGCGAACAGGAAGTCCGTTGTGTCCTCCGGGAGATACCCGAACTTCTGCAAGCCGTGCCCGATCCCGCGTCCGAACACCCCGCCGCCGGAGACCGTCGCGAGCGACTGGATCATGTGGTACCCCTCGCCCTTGGGGTCGGCGTAGGGATCGAGGAACGCGGTGATGCGTGCGACACGATACGGCGAGGTCATGATCGCCATCACGACACCGAACGCGCCGATCGGGACAAACGCCGCGAAGTGGCGGACACGGGCGCCCGCGCCGAGCAGCACGATCGTGCACGCGGTGACCATCAGCACCCCGGTGCCGAGATCCTCAAGCACGACCGCGAACGCGACAACCCCGATCGCGGCGACCGCGGGGAACAAGCCCGACCAGAACCGATGCAACCGGTTGCTCGGGTACGAGGCGAGACGCGAGGCGTACCACGCGATCATGCCGATGATCGTCCACTTCGCGATCTCGCTCGGCTGAACACTCTCGAGCCCCGGCAGGTGCAGATTCACCCAGCGGGTGGCGCCGTTGACCTCGCGCCGGATGCCGGGGATGTAGACACTGAGTACGATCGCAACAAGTGTGATCGATCCGATCACCAACAACCCGAGGTCCCCGCCGGGACGGAACCAGACGACCTTGTCAAGACGCTCGGCGAACCGGCGCACGGGCAGACGCGACGCGAGCACCATCGCGCCCAACGCAACCACAAGATACAGACTCGTCCGGCTCGTCAGCAGGGATTGGGCGGAAACCCCCGAGACCGCCGCGGACTCGGTCGGGTTCATCCCATCGCTCAACGGCGTCACCTGCATCCCGGCGGACTGCACCATCACCACGCCCATCGTGAGAAGAGCCAACGCGCAGAGCACGATCACTTGTCCGGGGCGGATCATGGACTGGTTATCGGCCAACCACTCCGAGCCAGTGCAAAGACAATCGCCCTATTTCAGGGCGATTGTCTCTGACTTCGGCGTGATCCGGGCTCAGACGATCTTCAGTGAGACCTTGCGTTCGATCTCCTCGACCGGGCGGGCGATCAGGTCGTACCCGTCGGCAGCGACGATCGTGCAGCGGACGAGTTCGCCGGGCGATCGCTCGGCTTTGGAGACCACCAGCGTGGTCGAGTCGATCTGTGGCGCTTGGAAGTATGAGCGCCCGTGGTAGAGATCCCCGCCTTCCGTCACGCCCGGGGTCGGCTCAACGCTCGATCCGGTGGCACGATCGATCAGGATGTCGAGCTGGACCCCGGAAGTCGTCGGGTTCTGCTCGTCGAACTGCTCGGCCATGAACTCCGCCTGCTCGAACGCGATCCCCTGCTGGAGCGCCATGATCTCGTCGTGCCGCTGCTGCTTGATGTGCTTCGGGACCATCAGCTCCGGATCGTCCTCCATCCGCCCCGCGACGGTGCCGGGCTCCTTGGAATACTGGAAGCACCCGACCGCGTCGAAGCCGACTTCCTCGATAAAGCTCAGCAGCTCGTCGTGGTCGGCCTCGGTCTCGCCTGGGAAGCCGGTGATGAAGGTCGTCCGGATCGCCATCCCCGGGATCCGCTCGCGGAGCTTCATGCACAGCTCGGTTTGCTGCTCGCGTGTGACATTGCGGCGCATCAGCTCGAGCACCCGGCTCGAGCCGTGCTGGAGTGGGATATCGAGATACGGCAAAAGATTCCCGCGGTCCGCGAGCTCCGCGAACGCGTCAATGATCTCGTCGCTGAAATAGGTCGGGTACGCGTACATCATCCGCAGCCACCCGCGCCCGATCTCCTCGCTCACCGCATCACTCAACCCCTTGAGCAGCCGAGGCAGACCCGAACGGAACTTATCCGTGCCCACGACCTGTCTCAGCCCGGTCCCGATGTCGTCGCCATAGCTCGTCGTGTCCTGCCCGATCATGAGCAGCTCGTACGCGCCGTCGCGCATCAGCTCGCGTGCTTCCTCGATGATGCGGTCCTCGGGTTTGGACCGCATCTTGCCTCGGATACTCGGGATCGTGCAGAACGCGCAGTTCTGGTTGCAGCCCTCGGAGATCCGGAGGTACGCGTAATGCCTCGGCGTCAGACGCAGCCGGGCGTTGTCCGACTCGTAGTACCCAACCCCCTTGCCGTCCTTGCCCTGAACGGTGAGCCCAACCGTGCTGAGTCCCTTGTTCTCAGCGCTGACAAGCGCGTTGGCGCTGATCCAGTACTTCGGTGCGCCGTCCTCCGGGTTCTCGCGGACAGCCTTCTCGCCGCGGACGGCATTGACAATATTCTCGCGATCGAACACGCCCACCATCGCATCAATACCGGGCGCCCAGTCGAGCATCTTCGCCCGGTGACGCTGCACGAGGCATCCAGCGACAACGACACGCTTGATCTGCCCCTGGTTCTTGAGCGCGATCGCTTCCTTGATCACGCCGAGCGATTCATCCTTCGACGCTTCGAGGAAGCCGCAGGTGTTGATGACAACCGCATCCGCGGGTGTAACACGCCCGCTCGTGGCGCTGGAATCCTGCTCGGATCCCGCGAGCGAAAGATCGTCGTGCTCCTGGTCGCCCATCGCTTCCGCAGAAACCGGGAAGAGCCCGTCCTGAGCGAGCAGCCCGAGCATCTTCTCGGAGTCGACGAGGTTCTTGGGGCACCCCAAGCTCACAAAGGAGACGGTGGCAATGTCGCTGGACTGGGATGGATTCTGAGCGATCTCTGGCATGGGGGCAATGGTAGTTGCCCTCCGGATTGAAAGCCCCACTCGTCGCGGAAAGTCTTTCCCCGTTTCGGGTTAGGCCGCGTCTTTTCCCGCGTCTTGGCGGTTGATAAGCCGGTGCATCATCTCGTCACTGAGCCCCTCGAGCGGGTAATGCAGCTTGAGCCCTCGGATCAGGTCGTCGTAGGAACAGATCGAGAACGAGCACGATCCCTCGAACCGCCAGCCAACAAACCGGAGCGCGCGGGCGAGGAACTGGGTGCAGGTCGCGAACATGGTGACGCCGTCTTTGGTATACATCGGGATCAGCCCGAACTGCCACGCCTGTCGGCGTTCGACCATATCGAGCAGCTCGGGCTCGATGATGTGCTCCTGCGGATCGATCATCGGCGCGATGGCGGCGTACTGCACCGCCCACGCGTGCTCCACATCCGCCGGGGACACCCCGAACATCTCCTCCGCCAGGACCCCGAACGGGCGTGGGATGAGTTCTTGTTGGGCAACAATCGCCTCGCGTTGATCCTCGGTGAGGGCGCCGTGCTTGACCAGTAGATCCCCGAGTCGGATGGGCATGGTTCGTCTCCTTCGTCGCCGGAAGAACCCCGGCGGACACAAGAAAATCGTCGAACCCAACGCCACCCAGGAGGGCTTCATCCGTGAACAACACGGATTGTGCGCATCGGTCCAGCCCCAAACGCGCGACACGCACAGGGCATCGCCGGCGATCAAATTCACCAAGAAATCCCGCAAACCCGCTTGCACGCGATTGGGAGATCCTGGGCTCGATAACCCGCTATTTCCCGACGCAGAAGCCCGAGAACACACGCCCGAGCACATCGTCCGGTGTCACCTCGCCCGTGAGCTCACCGAGCGCATCGAGGGCGCTACGCATCGAGGAAGCGACCAGCTCGGGCAACGCGATGAACGACGCGTCCGCGTCGAGCGATTGGATCGCCTCGCCGATGCCCTCGGCGGCTTCGCGCATCGCACGCCGATAGCGGGGCACGAACGAGCCGACACCCGTGCCCGTCCGCGCACTGGCGGCGTCCGCGATCGCCCGACGGAGCGGAGCGAGATTCCCGGATTCGAGCGCACAGACACTGAGATCCGCGCCGCGCGATTGCATGCCGGGAAGATCCGATTTGGTGCGCACGCGGATGGTTGGTTTTCCGACCGGAAGCTTCATGGAGGCTTGGTCGAAACACCCGCTCGGATCGCACCAGACGATCGCGTCGGCCTTGCTTATTCGTTCCCGTGCGAGCGTCTGCGCCTCCGCGTCGATCGCGTCGATGGCGCGATCCCCGAGCCCCGCGAGATCGGTGAGCATCACGGCATCCGCGCCGGGGAAATCACGCGAGAGATCAAGCTTCTCGCTGATCGCGTCTCGCGTTGTACCCGCTCGCTCGGAGACCATGACCCGGTTCACACCGAGCAGCGCGTTCATCAGCGTGGATTTACCCGCGTTGGGCTCTCCGACGAGCACGACCGTTGGCAGATCCGTCCGCACAAGCTGACCGCCCTTGGATCCAAGGTGGTTCTCGAGCTCGTCGAGCAGCATTTTCAGCCGTTCCGCGAGCTCGCTCGGCGCGATGGGAACCACATCCTCCTGGTCGGTGAAGTCCACCCCCGCTTCGACGAGCGCGAGAAGACCGGCGAGTTCATCCGACCAGCGCAGACAGGTCCGCCCATGACTGCCGTCGAGGAGTTCCGCCGCCGCCTTGAGCGCATCGTCGTGCTGCGCCGCGATCCGCAGCGCGATTCCCTCGGCCTGCTGGAGCGTTAATCGACCGTTGAGGTACGCGCGGGCGCTGAACTCGCCCGGCTCGGCCTGACGGACACCATCGATCGTGCAACACGCATCGAGCACCCGCCGGGCGACGATCGGGTTGCCAACAAACGCGAGTTCAAGCGTGTCCTCGCCGGTGTAGCTTTTGCCACGATCGTACCAGATCCCCATCATCGGCAGCTCGGCGCCAGCGAGCGAAAAACGAACAGTGCGGACAGATCGCGTCGGCGATTCCCAGCCGCACAGTTCGTGCGCACACGCTCGGGCATCCGGTCCGGAGACGCGGACCATCGCGCGGACGCCCGCGCCGGGGGCGGTGCAGATCGCCGCGATGGTGCCACCGGTGGGCATGGGATCCCCCGGTGCTTATCTTGGCCGTCCGTGACGACGATCAGCGGGGTTGGGCGAACGCGGGCCTTTTTCTTTCAGCTGCTTCTGCATCTCCGCGGCCTCGGCCATGCGTGCGAGGAACCCGGGGCCCTTTTCTTTTTTCTGGGCGCGGATGTTCTCGATATCGAGCATGCCGTGCTTGTTCATGTGGGCGCGGATCCATTTGTTCTCGAAGATCGCGATGGTGGAGTTGGTGATGAAGTAGAGCGCGAGCCCGGAGGGTGCGGTGTACATCATGAGCGGGAACATGACGACCATCATGACCTTCATCATCTTCTGCTGTGATGCCTGCTCGGGGGTGAGTGTCGCCTGAGTGGGCGGGGTGAGGTACTTCTGGTGTGCGAAGAACACCACACCCAGCAGCAGCGGCAGGATATTGATCGAGTTCACCGTCCCCCACAGCGGGAACGAGAACTGGAACGGCAGCGGGATTGCGCCGTCAGGCATGGAGAGGTCATAGAGGAAGTGCCAGCTGCCCCCGGTAACCTTCTGGAAGATCCCATAGAACGCGGGCTGGTGGCGCAGCTCGACGGCAAAGAACAGCGTCGCGTAGAGCGCGATGAAGACGGGCGACTGGAGGAACATGGGCAGGCATCCGAGCATGCCCGTCGGGCTAAGCCCCTCCTCGCGCCAGAGCTTGCCCATCTCGGCCTGGAGCTTCTTGGGGTCGTCTTTGTATTTTTCTTTGAGCGCCTTCTGCTTGGGCGCCATGGACTGCATCTGCACACCGAACTTCTGCATCCGGATCTGCGACCAGCGGGTGACCGGGTGCAGACAGGTGCGGACAAGGACCACGAGCATGATGATCGAGATCGCCCAGTCCCCGGAGATCGAGTGGAACAACCGGAGGACATTGATCAGGATGCCGGTGAGCCACCCGAAGGTGCACGGGGCGCACATCCCGCCAAGGTTGTAGACGACCATCGCGGGGACATTGAGCGATTGGAGGAGCGGGTCGGCATTGAAGATGGGCTTGGTGCGCTGTCCCGCGAAGACGCCGAGTGTGTGCGAGACCTGGACCCCAGGCGCGATCGTGTCCGTCGCACCATTGAGACGCAGGACCATCACGGTCTCGTTGGGTTTTTCTGCGGGGTTCAGTACGAGCCGATCGATGGAATCGATCCCCTCGAGCAGCTTCTGCTCGGGCGTGGTGATTGTCGCGGGATCGAACTGGGGATGGACGATGACCGTGAAATACCGATCGGAGAACCCGATCCAGGAGAGCCGTCGCTCTTTCTCTCTGGTTTTTTCGGTCGGCCAGACGGGTCCCGCGACCGCGTAGGTCTTGCTCGCGGACCGCTTGCCGAGCAGCGACGATCGGTTCTTGAGTTCATCGTCGACGACGACGGTCATGTCCCCCTGCTGCATCGCGGGCGATTGGAGGTAGCCATAGCGGACGCGTCTCCGATCGCCCGCGTAGGTCGACTTCGCCTGAGCAAGGTCGATCGGCCCGGTCGAGATGAGCCGCGTGCTGATGGGCGCATCGGTCAGGTTCTCGACTGTCTGGGTGAGGGTGAAGCTGTACGAGGTCGGGTTGGGAACGGCGAAGCGGCGCTCGATGCGTGCAACGGGGTTCCCATCAAGATCCTCGACGAACGCCTCGAACACACCGGGGCTCAGCTGTCGCCAGGTGTTTGCGTTGGCGAGCCCGACGGTGGAGCCGTTGATCTCGATCGCGAGGGCCGCGAACGGGACCGCGTTGGTGGAGTTGATATTGACGCGCTGCTGGAGACGGACATGCTCGAGCTTGTCCGTCGTCACATACTCATTGGGGAGCTTGAGTGCCTCGATGCCCGCACCGAGCGGGGTGAACTCGATGAAGGTCATCGTGGACTCGTCGTCCAGATCCCCCAGGGGTGTCAGATCGCCCGGATCGCTCACTGCACGGACGCGGTAGGGCACCACAGCCGGTGCCGCCGGCGCGGACTGCTCCTCGGTAGTCTCGTTGACCGTCTCCGGTTGCGACTGGTCGACGACTGCAGCGGGCTCATCCTGAGCAGCCGCGGGCACCGAGGGCAGCACGCACCCGAGGACCGAAGCGAGCAGAAGAACGAGGAATGACGCGGTTTTTGGTTTGGACATGGGAAGCATCGACGCCGGTGTGGAAGGTGTGGACGGGTTACTTGCCTGAGTACAGGCGTTCGCCCAGGAAGTCGTGCAGCTGGGGGATGGATTTGATCTTCTCCGCGGTCTGCTTGATGTCGTACTCGACACGCAGGAACTCGACCTGTCCGGGCGAGAGCACGGCGTAGCTGGCGCGGGGATCCAGATCACGCGGCTGACCAACAGATCCGACATTGATGACGATCTTCTCATCGGGGAGGAACTTGTACACCCGGTTCTCGCCGACCTCGGTGGGCGGGTAGAAATCGGGCTCGTCGGTGAAGACCCCCGGGACATGCGTGTGCCCCACGACCGCGACACGGTCGACGCGGTCAAAGATCGCTTCGAGCTTGTCCGGCGCGTCGGCGGCGTCCTCCGGGAAGATGTACTCGTTGATGGGTCGGCGAGGGGACGCGTGGACGGCGAGCACGGGGACATCGTCGCCGCAGAGATTCTCGACGATGCGCACACGGAGCGATCCGAGGTACTTGTATCGCTCCGCGCGTTTGGCCTCATCGGGCTCCGCGTCGAACTGCTCGCGGGTCCAGTAGGCGGCGGATTCGGCGGTCGGGTTGAAGTTCGTCGGTTCGTAGAGGACGCCGAAGTCGTGGTTGCCCATGATCGCCCAGGTGCAGTGCTCCTTGACGAGATCGACACACTCGAGGGGGTCGGGCCCGTACCCGATGATGTCGCCGAGACAGACAATTTTTTCGATCCCGCGATCGCGGATGTCCTGGAGGACGGCGCGGAGAGCGACGGCGTTGCCATGGATGTCACTGATCACAGCGGTGGACACGCGGATATCTCGCATTGAAAAGGACTTATCCTCGGGGCACAGGCACCTGCATCCAGCCGGGCGGTAACTGTAGTGGCCCCCGGGCGGATCATCAATACGGTATTGGATCTTGTGCGGGTCGGATTTCTGCATCCGATCGCGCTGGTCCTATCATGCTCCGCACCGGGATAACCGATGCTAGGAACCGGGCCTATTGCCCGTCTGGAGCGTATCCGGGCGGTTCCGGGGCCTGAATTCACTGTTGTCGCTTGTCAGGGAAAGACTTATGCCCGCAGCCTCGGTCAGCTACCAGCGTACCCGTGAGATGACGATTGACGAGCTGTTGCTCGAGAATCGGATTGTCTTCCTCGTCGGCGAGATCAACCAGGCATCCGCGTCCCGCGTGATGATGCAGATGTTGTATCTCGAGAATCAACGCCGAAATCAGGAGATCAACTTCTACATCAACTCCCCGGGCGGCGCGGTGGACGACACGCTCGCGCTGTACGACACGATGCGGTTCCTGTCCTCGCCGATCGCGACCTACTGCATCGGTCGGGCGTACTCGGGCGGGTCGGTGCTGCTGACCGCGGGGACGAAGGGTCGGCGGTTCATCCTGCCGCACGCCAAGGTGA
>JAGQOC010000090.1 GCA_020427745.1 Phycisphaerales bacterium
AGGTCATCGCCCCACGCTGGACGCTCTCACACCTCGCCGAAGTCGACGAGCCGGTCTGGATCGCCAACCGGGACCTGCTCCCCGAGAAGGGCACACGCGTCATGGTTCGCATCCAGGGCGTGCCCGAGTCACATGAGCCAGAGCGGGTCGACATCGATGGCGACCCGTGAGTCGCTCTTGAGCATCCCCTCGCTGCGGACCTGCTGCATGGCATCCTGCATCGGCTTGGGGCTTGGGCAGAGCATCATGATCTCAAAGCGGTAGAAGTTGGCGATCCGCCCGATCGTGCAGGGCATCGGACCTTGGATCTGCACCCTCGGATCCGCGGCCGCGCGCAGTGTGTCGGCAATCTCCCTCGCTCTTGCATTCGCCCGATCGTGCTGCTCGTCGCGAATCACGATCCGCACCATACGAATGAACGGCGGCAGCCCTGCCCGGTGGCGTGCACCCAGCTCATCGCGGGCGAACCCTTCGTAATCGTGCCTGGCAGCCCGTGTGATGCTCGCTGCACCGGGGTTGAGTGTCTGCACGATCACCCGACCCGGCGTGCTCCCTCGCCCGGCGCGACCCGCCACCTGTGAGACGAGCTGGTAAGTCCGCTCCTCGGCCCGGAAGTCCGGCAGGTGCATCGCGGTGTCCGCGCTGAGCACACCGACCAGCGAGACATTCGGGAAGTCCAACCCCTTCGCGATCATCTGGGTGCCAAGCAGCAGACGCAGCTCACCGGTCCGGAACCGATCGAGCACCGAGAAGTAATCGCTCGCCTTGTTCATCGAGTCCGCATCGACCCGCTCGTAGTTCTCCCCAGCCACGAGTCCCAGCGACTCGCCAAACCGCAACGCGATCTCGTCTTCGACCCGCTGTGTGCCCGCTCCCAGCTCGATGACCGGCTTACCCGAGATCGGATCGACCTTGGGGATCAGCTGCTCGCTCAGGCAGTGATGGCAACGCACAAACCGCTTGCCGCCGCTCTGGCGAACGCTGCCGCGGTGGACCACCATCGTCGTGTCGCACTGCTCGCACTCAAGCTTCCAGCCGCTCGCCCGATCGGAGCTGACCACAACCGACGCGAAGCCACGACGGTTCAGCAGGAGGATCGCCTGCTGACCCGCAGACATCGTCTGCTCAAGTGCGTATCCCAGCGAGCGCCCGATCGCGAAGTCCTGGTTGTGCCCGAACGACTTGGGCGCCTTCATCCGCTCATCCGCCAGGGCCATGTTCACGATCTTGACCTTGGGCATGGTGCCTGAGCCTACCCGTTCTGGCATAGTCCACAGCGCGTACCGACCGGACTTGGCGTTGTGCCAGCTCTCAAGCGACGGCGTAGCCGACCCGAGGATCACCGGGCACGATTCGAGATGCCCGCGTTTGACGGCCACATCACGGGCGTTGTAGCGGGGGAGCTGGTCTTGCTTGTACGACCCGTCATGCTCCTCGTCCACGATGATCACGCCGAGGTCTTCCAGCGGCGCGAAGATCGCTGATCGCGCACCGATGACGACGCGGGCATCACCAGAGGCCGCGAGCGACCACTGCTGGTTCCGTGCGGCCTTGGTCAACCCCGAGTGCAGCACCGCCACACCCGCATCGCGGAAAGTGTTCACGAACCGCCCCGCGGTCTGGGGTGTCAACGCGATCTCGGGCACGAGCATCAATGCCCGCTGGCCCCGTTCCAGCACGCGGCGGACTAGGTTGATGTAGACCTCGGTCTTGCCTGATCCCGTCACACCATGCAGCACATGCGGCTGAAACGAACCAAAGGTGTTCGAGATCCCCTCGACGACCGCCAGCTGCGTCGCCGTCAGGGTGTGGCTGCCCGAATCGTCAGGGGCGAGCACATCGAAGAGCTTTGGAGCCCGGATCTCCTCAACCTCGGTTTCCCGAAGGAGCCCCGCAGCGAGCAGGCGGTTGATGCTCGCGACGGATTTCTCTTCGATCCGGGATGCCAACAATCGCGGCTCGATCGGAAACACGCCGGCATCGAGCGCCCGGATCGCTTCCCATGCCCGCCGTGCACCCTTGCTCAGCGATTCCAGATCCGCAGAGCCGGATTCAGGATCGATGTCCACGGTTTTCTTCCGCCGCCGACCCGTATCCGCTTTTACCGCTGCGGGCACCACGCTCGCGA
>JAGQOC010000091.1 GCA_020427745.1 Phycisphaerales bacterium
GGAACCGGGCACAGTCGCGGATCAACGACCACACCGGTCGGGTTCGTGGTCGATCGAAGCAGTACAACAGCACGCCGGCGGCGTCCGGCGTCTTTGCCGCGTTGCTCGGGCTTGTGGTGGCGTTGGGGATCGTTGGTGTGATCGGTGTGTTGGTCATGCCGGCGGTGCGGGATGAGTTCTCGGGCGGGCCGCGGACGCATGTCTCGATCGCTGCTCCGGATGCGCCGGAGACATTTGTGCGAGCGGACGGGCAGCACGATCTCGGGGTTGTCGTTTCGCATGACCACGCGGATCAGGAGCACAACGAAGGGCATGTGTTCACGCCGGACGCGCCCGAGGTTCGGGCGAGCCTGCTCGTGGTGAATGATCTCCCCCGGCCCATGTCGGCGGAGGAGCTCGGGGATCTGGGGGCAGGGGTAGAGATTCTCCGCGTGCACGGTGTCACGCTGATGGGTGATCTCGCTCAGGAGGAGAGCATCGAGTCGATCGCAGAACTCCGAGCAGCGGTGGGTGCGACACCGATCGACTCGCCGATGATTGCGATCAAGATCCGCGAATGGATCCAGCAGCACGGTGAGCTGGACGGTGTCGTCTGGATCGCTCGCGACCCGTCGGCCAAGGACCAGAACATGGCGATCATGGTGACGGATCGGTTCTTGTGGACACAGAACAACCTGGACGACGAGACCCCATTCCGGATGCTCCGCGTTCTTGCGGGCAATCAGTTCGTGCCCGACGCGGACTGATCGTTACTCATCGTCTTCACGGAGCTCCTCGATGCGTTGCTTCGCCCGGCGTTTGGCGGCGAGGAGCCCGTCGGGCTCGGTTGATTGATCGACTGCGGTCTCGGTAGTGGACGCCCCGGCGGTGGGGCGTTTTTTCTTGTTTGCTCTGCGGTTTTCAGCGATCGATGTCCGCGTCGTGTCGTCCGATGCTCGCGCGGGGGCTCGTTTCACCGCTCGGAGCTGGTCCGTGCTTGTTTTCACGGCACGGGTCGCGGCGAGTGTGTCGGCCTTGGCGATCGCGATCCAGCGGTCCCACGCGACCCGGCGGGACGCGAGATCGAAGAGGAAGGCGATGAGGCTCAACACAACGAGCAGCGGCCACAAGGGTGTGTAGGCACGGTTCGGACGCACGCCGGAGCGGTCGAAGAGCTGCTGGGATTCGGGGGCGTCGAGATCGAGCACACGCCCGCCGGTGCGGGCGGCGAGTTCACTGAGCAGGACCGGGTTATCTGTGAGGTGCGCATACTCGGCGGCCGCGGAGACCTCGAACCCCGCGATCGAGGGCATCAACGATCGGCCATTCCGCTGCGGGCGTGCGACGAGCACATGAACACCCTGCGCGAGCCCATCGATCGAGCCCGCGTAGCGTCCGGGTCCGGATTGCGGGAGCGTGAGCTCTCGGGTGGTTCCATCGGGGGTGAAGAGCTGTGCATCGATGAGCAGCCCGTCGATCGGCGCGGCGTTCTCGTCGATCGCCTCGTACTCGATCCGGGCGGTGCCCTCGCTCGCAACAAGGGAGAGCTCGCCCGGCTCGTTCGTGTCCGCACGCATCGTCCAGCGGGTGAGGTTCGACCAGAACCGCTCGAATGCGGGCGAATCAATCCAGGGCTGGGCCCAGGTGCTCGCGTCGCTGGTGAAAACGGCGATGCGTCCGAGCTCGAGCGGACGGAACGCGAGGATCGGCTCGTCCTGGTCGGAGACGATCGGTGTGGAGACAAACGGATCATCGAGGCGTTCGGTCAGGACCAGCCCGTTGAGCGTCGGGAGTGTCCTGAGTGTGTTGGTCGCGGGGGTGTTGGGGTCGAGGATGATCGGCGTGAAGGGTTGCTCGCGGATCATGGGTGAGCGGGCGACGCGGATCGCTTTGAGGAAGACGCGGGGGAGGCGTGCGGGGTTGATGACGCGGTGGGCGACGCCGCCTGAGAGCTCGGCCATCTGGCGGAGGGTGGATTCGTCGGCGTCGTCGCCGACGGCGATCGTGGAGACCTTGATCCCCTCGGCGCCGAACGACTTGGCGATGCTAGGGAGGGTCTCTGCTTCCTGAGACTGCCCGTCGGAGAGGACGATGATGTGCCGTGATTTCGCTTCGACGCTCCGGAGTTGCTCGCGTGCGAGATCCATCGCGGGTGGGAGATTGGTTCCCCCTTCGGATCGGATAGAGAGGACCGCCGCGCGTGTTTGCTCGGGATCCTTGTTGGGGCCGATCGGGACGACAATGCGAGGGGAGTTGGAGAACGAGAGCACCCCGATCTGGTCGGATGGGTCAAGCACATCGATCGCGCCGGCGGCGGATTCGTTCGCGACCGTCTGCTGCGAGCGTGAGGAACCGAAGACATTGCGGCGCATCGAGCCCGACGCGTCGAGCACGATTACGACGGCGGTCTCGGGCACAATGATGTCGTCGGCGACATCGAGCGAGACCGGGAGGATCGCCTCGAGGTCCGAGCCCTTCCACCCGCCTGCACCGAGTGCGTCGGGGCCCCCGACGAGGGCGAGCCCGCCACCGAGGGTGCGTGTGTAGGTTTCAAGGAGGGATTCGTCGCCTTCATCGAGCGCGTCGCGGGGCGTATTGACAAGGATGACGAGGTCGTACTGCTCGATATCGAGCAGGTCCTCGGGGAAGTCGGCGCTCGCGACGGTGTTCACCTCCCAGCCCGTGCTGGTGAGCACCGCGGGGAGCAGGGCGCCGATACCGGTGGGGTCGGCGTTCGAGACGCCATCGACGACGAGGATGCGTCCGTGCCCGGGGGTGATGGTGATCCCGCCGGCGGTGTTGTTCTCTGTGCTGGTATCACCGATCGTGGTGGGCAGACCCGAAGCGTCGGTTCCGGTCTCGGGCGTAAAGGTTGCTTGGAACCGGTGCACACGCCCGGGGCTGAGCTGGACGGGGATGGTCATGACCTGTCGGCCCGCCTGGAGTTCGATGTGCAGTGCGTCGCCCGGTGATGTGTCGTTGAGATCGATCGGTGAGCCGTCGTAGAAGAGACGGAGCTCTCCTCGTGCGGTGCCCGCGGACCGGAAGACGACGCGGGCGTCCACGATGGAATCCGGCATTGCGCGTGTTGGGAGCTCGACGGATTCGACGACGACCTCGTCTCCGACCTCGTAGCGGATCGGCACAACATCAATCGGGACATCGGAATCAAGCCCGGCGTCGTTGGTGGTTGCGCGTCCGTCGGAGATGAGCACAAGACGCGTGTTGGTGTCCGGGGGAAGCATCGCGCGGGCGCGTGCGAGCGCGGCCGACAGGTTTGTCCCGGTTGTGGGCGGCAAGGGTGTGATCGAGTCGAGTGCTCCGGAGCGTGCGGGGAGGGCGAGCGGGTGGGGCTGCCCGTCGAAGACGACGACGCCGAGGAGGTCGTCGGATTTTTTGTTCGCGGTTGCGCGGGCGAGGAAGTCGCGGTAGCGTTCTTCCGCGTGGACGGGTGCGCCGAGGTCGTCGACGCCGAAATCCGCGAAGCCGCGGACGGAGCCGGAGACATCGAGCACGGCGACGACTGCGATGCGGTCGGATTCCTGTACACGCTGGACCCCGGCGAGGGTGAACGCGACGAGGATGATGAGCAGTGCGCGGGCCGTGACCGCGATGGCGCGTCTGCCGCGTGGGATGCCGGACATCCATCGCCATCCGATCCATGCGCTGGGCGGGATCAGCAGGAGCAGCAGGAGCCACCACGGTTGATCGAGTGCGATGCTCACGGCTTGGACCCGGACGGCTGGGCGTCCTTCCCGGGGGTGACAGCGCCGGTGGGCTGGGAGGAGTCCGCGCGTTTCTCGACGCGTTCGTAGACATCACGGATCAGATCACGGTACTTCCGCGGGACCTGCTGTGCGTCGACCGCTCGCTTTGCCGCGTGGGCGGCTTGACGCAGCCGCTCAGCCGAGCGGGCCCGGTCGCTCGGGGTCGCATCGGGATCGTCGGGCGCGTACCACTCGCCGGCTTTCCGGGCGTCGCTGATGTTGTCGCTGTTGCGTCCATCGACCGGGATGTACTCGGGTTGGTCGCCCGGATCGCGTGGCGGGTTGGTGGGCTTGTTCCCGTCCGGTCGATCGCCGAGGGGAGATGGGGTGTTGCCCTCGTCCTCGGCGCCGGGAGCGTGCTGCTCGGATGGGTTCTGGTCCGGTTCGATGAGCTCACGCGCAGCTCGTCGGAGTTCTTCTGCATCCCGGCGTTGCCCCTCGCCGCGCTGCTTGGCTTCGTCCATCTCGCGGAGGACCTCATCGAGCGAATCTCTTTGCTCCTGATTTCCTTCGCCTCCAGGTCGGCGGTTGGTTGTGGTCTCTTTGGATTGATCGCCGGGCTGTTTTTCGGACTGCTGGCTTGGTTGGGATCCCTCCGGATCGTCCTCCATCGGCTGCGGCTGCCCGTCGTTGGTCTGCTGCGGTTGTTGCTGTCCGGGCTCCTGCTCGCGTTCTGATCGCTCGGATGAAGAGGGATCCGGTTGCGGCTTCTTCTCGCCTGTTGGTTGCTCGTTGCTCCCTGGTTGTTCTTTGTTTTCGTTCTGCTGCTCGGGGGGTGTGTTCTCTGTTGGTGATTGATTCTGCTCTGTGGAGTTGCTTTCCGGCTGTGAGCCCGCGGGTTCCTGATTCCGAGTGTCTTGCTCGTTCTGGGCGGGATCGTCTTTGTTCTTTTCCTTGGATACAGGGGGTTGCTTTGGCTGCTCTCTCAAGCGTTCAGCTTCTTCGCGCAGGGCCTCGGAGAGACGGTCCGATTCGGTGGGCTCGGGTTTGTCGCTCGATTGCGGATCGTTTATTGGGTCTGTTTCCTGAGGTTGGTCAGGCGGTTCGGCGGATGGGTCGAGGTCCTCTTGAGGATCCGGTGTTCGCGTGGGTTCGGTAGCTCGCTCGGGTTGATCTGCGTTGTCGGGCTCGATCGCGTTTGCGAGCTGTTCGAGCTGCTCCCGCAGCGCCTCTCGTTCGGCGTCGCTCATGCCCTCGGATTGCTCGCGAAGGTTCTCCATCGCCTCGCGTGCGGATTCGTAGTCCTGCTGTGACAACGCGTCGGCAAACTCGTCGAGCGGGCTGCTCTGGTTGTTTGTGTGTTCTGTGATCCGGTCTGCGAGCTCGCGGCGGAGCTGGTCCTGCTCGTCCGCGTCGCGATCGAGCTCGTCGGCGAGCTGGTCGAGTTTGGCCGCAGCTCGGGCAGGTGCATCATCCGCCCGAGCGGGATCTTGCAGGAGCTCCTCTTCAAGGTCAGCGAGCTCATCGATCGCCTCGCGGACCCTTGGGTTTTCTGTTTCGCTCGAGCGATCGAGTGTCTCTGCCGCGGCGTCGAGTGCCCGGGCGGTGCGGTTGGCTTGGGCGATCGCGAGGGGGGATGGTTTGGGCGAGGTTGGCGCCCGCTGAGGCATCCAAACGCCGACAAGAATCATGATTGCCGTCGCAATCCCGGAGATGATCCAGGGTGTCCGCTGGAGGGTGAACCGCACGGATCCCGCCTGCAGTTCCGCGGCGCGGTGTTCGCTCGCTTGCACGGCGAGCTTCGCAAAGCCGCCCCGGTTTGGATCAAGCTCGATCGCGCTGCGGAGCTCGTCCTTGAGACCGAGCTGGGTGTCCGCTTCGCCCGCGGCCCTTGCGAGGGACCACCAACGACGAGCGGTGAGCACGCCCGCGATCAGCACACAGACCAGTCCTGTTGCGATCGGGATTCCGGGCCACCAGTCGGCGTGTGCCCAGTACCGGACCGCGGCGACCGCGAGCAGTACGAATGGGAGGGCCCACGCGAGTGTGCGGCCGAGCGTGTTGAGCATCTCCGATCGCCCCGCACGCCGCGCGATCGAGCGTGCGAGCGTGGTCGTTCTGGGTGTGATCGGATCGGTGGGCGGCATCTCACCCATTGTACGGCCCACCGGGCAGTCCGGGTCGTCTAGGCTTGGGGATGGACACCGCGAACGAACTCCCCGGAATCATCCGTCAGCTGCAGGGCGGCCGTGCGATGAGCGAGCACGACAGCGAGCGGGTGTTTCTCGCGATGCTTGCAGGTAGCCTCGACGAAGCGCAGGTCGGGGCGTTGCTCGGGCTCATCCAGACCCACACGCCCGACGCGGCGGAACTAACGGGTGCGGCAAGGGCGATGCGTGCGCATGTGACCCCGGTCGCGTATGACCTGCCCGAGGGGGCGGTGCTCATTGACACCTGCGGCACGGGCGGGGCGCCGAAGACTTTTAATGTTTCCACGGGCGCCGCGATCATCGCCGCTTCGGTAGAGCCCCCCGCGGGAAGCGGGGTTGCCCGGATCGTCGTTGCCAAGCACGGCAACCGCTCGCGGACCGGGCGGGGATCAGCAGAGGTTCTCGCGGCGCTCGGGGTGAATATCGACGCGTCGCCCGCGGCGCAGGGCGTGTGCCTCGCAGAAGCGGGTGTCTGCTTCTGTTTCGCTGTGCATCATCACCCGGCGATGCGATACGCGATGGGCCCGCGAAGATCACTCGGTGTGCCGACGATCTTCAACGCGCTCGGCCCGCTGACCAATCCCGCTGGTGCACAGCGACAGGTCATCGGTGTCTACGACAACTCGCTTGTCGAGCCCATCGCGCGAACGCTGGTGGGGCTCGGGGCACGGCGTGCGATGGTTGTCCACGCGATGGACGGGCTCGACGAGCTGACGATCACCGCGAAGACGCGTGTGATGCATGTCGATGGAGAGGAGCTCCGTGAGGAGCTCGTTGATCCGTCGGCGCTTGGGCTGCGAACATGCGCGATCGGGGATCTCCAGGCCCGGGATGCCGTGCACGCGGCGTCGGTTCTGGAGTCGGTATTCCGGGGTGAAGACTCGGTGTTCAGCGATATGCTGGCGCTGACCACCGCGGGCGCGTTGATCGTCGCGGGTGTTTGTGACACATTCAGCGACGGCGTGGAAATTTCGAGGTCGACGATCCGATCGGGGCGTGCGATGGACACGCTCGAGTCCTTGATCGCGTGCTCGAACTGTGCTGAGTGAGTGTCAGACCAGCTCGCCGTGCAGTGCTAGGCGGTCGGCGCTGTGGATCCGGACATCGCGGAGCGTGCCGACCAAGCTGTTGGCCTGGTCTGCGGGAACATCGACGAAGACGATGAGATCGCCGTCGGTGCGGGCGGAGAGCTGGACGCTTCCCTGCATCTCGTTTTCTTCGAGCAGCGCGACAGGCGACTTGGTTGCCTGCCCGCCGATGGTGATGCCGACCATCCCGGAACCGGGTTTGATGTCCGTGCCGCGTTTCTTGTGCTCCTTGCGGCTGATGCCCTCGACGAGGACACGGAACCGTTGCCCGATCTGCTCGTTTGCGATCGAGTCCGAAATCTCGGTCTGCATCTGGAGCAGCTCGTTGTTGCGTTCGCGCTTGATCTTGTCCGGGATATCGTCGGGGATCTTGTCGTACGCGACGGTCCCGGGGCGAGGGGAGTACTTGAAGATGAAGCAGTTTTTGTAGCGGCTGCGGAGGAGCATCTGCTTGGTGAGCTCGTGGTCCTCGTCGGTTTCGGTGGGGAAGCCGACGATGATGTCGCCGCTGAGCATCAGCGGGCGGCCGATCTCGGGCTGGTGGAGGTACGATCGGCAGCGGTCGATGAACTCGTTGTACTCCTCGATCGTGTAGCCGCGGTTCATCATCTTGAGCATGCGGTTGGACCCGGTCTGCGCGGGCACATGGATGTATCGGCAGATGCGCGGGCAGTCGCGGATGACCTGCAGCACATCGTCGCCGAAGTCACGCGGGTAGCTGGTGAGGAAGCGGATGCGTTCGAGACCCGGGACCTCTTCGTGGATCCGGTGGAGCAGGTCCGCGAAGGTCGTTGTGTGCTCGCCAGCGAAGGCGTCGCGGTTGTGGTCGCCCTTGTAGGTGCGCCCCTTTTGGGGCTGGAGCACGCCGTCGACCATGACCGCCTGTTCGTGCTCGTAGCGGTAGTGGTTGACGGTCTGCCCGAGGAGGGTGACCTCGATGACGCCTGAGTCGGCGAGCCGCTTGCACTCGTCGATGATGTGGCTCGGCGGGCGGTGGATCTCCGCGCCGCGGGTGTGCGGGACGACGCAGTAGGTGCAGAACTTGTTGCACCCGCGCGTGAT
>JAGQOC010000092.1 GCA_020427745.1 Phycisphaerales bacterium
CTCGGCGAAGATGCGTGTGTGCACGGCCGGGGCGGGAACGCCCGGGTGAGTGATTGGATACGGGGGAAGGATCTCCCCGTTTCGCGCCCAGGATTCTTCTGCCCGCAAGGACGCCGCTCGTGACCAGAGAAAGCAAGCTCGCACTCATTGTTGGATTCGTTCTGATTCTCGTCGTGGGGGTTTTGGTCTCTGACCACCTCTCCCAGGCGTCGAACGACACGATCGATCCCAACACCGGCATCGAACGAGCCCAGCCGATCGCGGAGCTCCCGAGCGGGCAGCACGAGCGTGCGGTGATCGAGAACTCGATCAGGCAGGAATCCCCGCTCGAGTTTGCCCCACGCAATCCGCTTATCGATGACGAGCCGATCGTGATCACGCAGGCGCCACGCGAGGATTCGCTCTTCGATCGCATGAGAGAGAGCGTGAACTCGCTGAGCGAGAACGGAGCGCCGACGCTGATCGCACAGTCCCGCCCCGAGCCTGCACGGACATACACCGTGCAGTCCAACGACTCGCTCTACGCGATCGCACGCTCGATGCTCGGCGATGGTGAACGCTGGCGTGAGATCCATACCCTCAACGCCCGGCTCCTCGGGCCCGATCCGGTCCTCCAGCCCGGGATGGTCCTGACACTTCCCAGTGATGCGAAAGGCACCGAGCCCGCTCCGGTCCGGCGAGAGACGGCCAAGCCTTCTTCGCGTTCGGGTGTCGCACCAACAACCTACGAGGTGCAGCCCGGCGATGTGCTCTCGATGATCTCGCAGCGTCTGCTCGGGACCTCCAAGCGCGCTCGCGAGATCGCGGACCTCAATGGGCTCAAGGACCTCGACGATATCCGCATCGGCATGGTGCTCAAGATCCCCGCACGATAAGCACTGGAGCCGAAGTATGTTCATCAAGCTGATGGTCCTGATTCTTGTGGTCGGCTCGAGTGGTGTCGGGGTGCTCTCGGTGCGTCAGTCGCGTCTGCAGGCCGCCCATGAGACCGCCGAGACGCGCCTGCGGATCCGCAAGCTCGAGAACCGCACAAGCGAGCTCAAGGCCGCGATCGCGGAGCGTGCGACGCCCGCGCGGGTGGTCTCCGCGCTCGAGGCGTCCAAGCAGTACACTCCAGCCGTTCACAATCGTGCGACGCTCTCCAAGTCGTTCGCCCCGATCAGCGAGCATGCCACCACGGACGGGCAGACCCCAGAAGTCTGGTTCCTCGATGACGGCACGCAGGTCCTGATCCTCCGCGGAACGCACGAGCAAGGACGGCAACCATGAGCATGCGCCGCAGCGGGCAGGGCAACACGACCATGCCGGCGAACACGATGGCGATGGTTCTCCGCGTCTGCACGATCCTCGGGCTGGTGGTCGTGGTGGGGCGGGTCGCGCAGCTCCAGCTCGCGCCCTCGGAGGATCTGCAAGGGTTTATCTCCGCGCGGACGACCGTGCAGCCGCTGCCCGCGGTGCGCGGTGATCTGCTCGATCGACGCGGGCGTGTGCTCGCGACCACACGAGCCGGGTTCCGGGTCGTGGTGGATCCCACAACGGTGATCCAGGGACGCAACACGAGCGTCGAACAGGTGATCGTCGCGCTGAGTGATGCGCTCGATCTGCCCGCGGACCAGGTCGGCGCGCGGATCATGGGCGCGTTGATCGAGAACAGCAAACGCGCGGCGGAAGCAAGCAACGCCCAGGGCTCGGGAAGCTCGATCGCGTCGTTGTCTCCGACGAACACAACAGCGACCAAGGTCGTGCAGATCCGCTACCTCCCGATCGGGGAGACGATCACGCAGCAGCAGGCCGACGCGATCCAGTCGCTCAACTTGCCCGGCGTGTCGCTCGAGCACCGCCCGGAGCGTGTCCAGACCGCGCCCGATATCGCGGGTTCGCTCGTCGGCAAGGTCGGCTACGAGGACCGCTCCACCCGACGGGTTGGGAAGATCGGTGCGGAGATGCAGTTCCAGTCTCAGCTCGAGGGCACCGACGGCTCGCTCACCTATGTCCGCGATTCGCAGGGGCGACCGCTGTGGGTGCAGCGCGGGCGATGGATCGATTCCAACCGGGGCAGCGATGTCCGGCTCTCGATCGACCTCGAACTCCAGCGGATCGTTCACGAGGAGCTCGCGCAGGGGGTTGAACGCGCCGACGCCGCGGGCGGGCGGGCGATCATGCTTGATCCGAACACCGGAGAGGTGCTCGCGATGGTCGATGTTCTGCGTGAGACACCCGACGCGATCGAGTTCCCTTGGGACGACGACGCGGAGGACGCGGAGCGGACGAGGTACACGCCGCTGGACCCGATGCCGCGGTACCGGCTGGTCTCGGCGGATCCCGCTCGGGAGATGGAGGCGGCGCTCGCGCACAACCGATGCGTGCGCGATGTGTACGAGCCCGGCTCGACCTTCAAGCCCTTCGTGTGGACACTCGCCAAGAGCGAGGGGTTGCTCCCGGATGACGAGGTCATCAAGCTTGAGACGAACTATTTCATCGCTCCGGACAAACGCCGGCTGCAGGATGTGACCTATCAGCCCGAGATGACCTGGGTGGATGTGCTGAAGTACTCGTCGAACATCGGGATGTCGATCGCCTCGGACCGGGTTCCGCAGGACAAGCTCCGCAAGACAGTCGACGCGCTCCGATTCGGGCACAAAACCGGCCTGGGCTTCCCGGGCGAATCTCCGGGGATTGTCACGCCTGAATCGCGATGGAGCGTGTTCACGCAGACCTCCGTCGGGATGGGCTACGAGATCGCGGTCACGCCCGTGCAGATGGTGCGTGCGTTCTCGATCTTTGCGCGCGCCGGCGACAACGCCGGCACACTCCCCGAGGTCCGGTTTACCGCCGCGGGGCGAGACGGCCGGCCCGGGCTGACCGGCGACGAGATCATGGTCGAGCGTGTGTTCCCCAGCGGGGTGGTCAGGCAGGCGATCGAGCCGATGCGTGCCGTCGCCGAACGCATGGACACACGCACGCGCCGGGAAGATCCGACGATCCCGGTCGCTCGGTATTCGATGTTCGGCAAGTCCGGCACCGCGAACATCCCCGGTGCCGCGCCCGAGGGAAAACGGCGTCCGCAGGGAACGCCGGGCTACTTCAAGACGCAGTACAACACAAGCTTCATCGCGGCGGTCCCGGCTCAGGACCCGCGGGTCGTGATCCTCGTGGTTATCGATGATCCTGGGCCCCGGCTGATCGCCGCGAAGCGCCATTTCGGGGCCTGGTCCGCCGGTCCGGTTGTGCGCCGGGTGGTGGAGCGTGCGATGCCCTATCTCGGAGTGGAGGCGGACCTGAGCCCGGACGAAACCCAAACTGCGATGAGCTCTGCCACGAGAACGGACTGATTTCCTCGAAAATCAGGATGGATTCGTTGGGTTGATCTTGTGGACGAAAGATCTTTCGTGTATTCTTTCGCAAGCTGACCTCTGCGTCCGTTTGGGCGACCAGAGAGAGAACTATGCCTGATTTGGGCAACGGCCGCGTGGATGCGGTCGCAACTGGAGAGAAGATCAATGAGAACAGCACTGACAGCAGTTGCCGCCCTCGCGATGATCGCGGGCGCTGCACAAGCAGACATCTACATGGACAACACCGGGAACCATCTCGCAGGGGGGGATCTTCATGATTTCTTCCAGTCGCAGGGGTTCGACCACCTCGACATCGCTTCGGTGGAGATCACCAACGACGCGACCAACCTGTATGTTGACATCACCCTCAACGCGGACATCGACGCCACCAACTGGGGCAAGTACGCGCTCGGCATCAACAACGGGGTTGACCCGTCCGACGCCGGCAACGGCTGGGGCCGCAACATCAGCTGGAACGGGCAGACGATCAGCCACTGGGTCGCGACCTGGGCCGACGACGGCGGGAGCGGCATCGGTGGGCAGGTCTGGGCGTTTGACGGCAGCGCGTGGAACGAGACCGGTGGGCTCAGCGGTACGGATGATTCCATGCACAGCAGCGGGCACCAGATGTTCTCGATCGCGCTTGCCGACCTCGGCATCGGGATCGGTGATACCTTCACCTTTGATGTGATCAGCACCGGCGGCGGGTTCGACCCGGGCGTTGATCACCTCTCCAACGCAAGCTACGCGACCGATGACTGGGGCGTGACCTCCGTCGCCGGTCAGTTCCTCAGCTACACGGTCGTGCCCACGCCGGGCGCGATGACGCTGCTCGGGATGGGCGGGCTCGTGATGGCGCGTCGCCGTCGATAAACCTACTGCGACCACAACTCGCATCCACAGACGCGCCCGGGTCCGCCCGGGCGTGTTTTTTATTGTTCTGGATCGGGTGATTGCCCCGCGACGACCGCGTCTCGTCCGCCGGTGCGGGTGATGCGCTGGATGTAGTCTTGGTATGCAAGATCGAGCTCGCGGAGCGTGAACTGAGGCAGGTACGCCCCGAGCACCCCCGCGCCGACCCGGCGCGAGCGGAGCAGGCGGGACTCGTCCGTGCCGACAATGTGTTCGACACGCGTGTACAGATTCCCCGCGGCGGCATCGAGCAGTATCTGCTGGAGCCCTGCGCGGAAGCGCGAGCCCTCCGCTTCATAGAGAAAATGGACAAAGGCCCACACCTGGGCGTACCAGGTCAGCAGTTGGTCTCCCGACGCGTTGCGTGCCATCAGATCCTGGGGGCGGGTGGTGAGGATCGTGTGCAACGGCATCAACGCGTTGCGTGATGCCGCGATGCGGAGTTGGTCGTAGCGCTCGGTGTTTGCCCAGGGCATGAAACGCGGACGATCTGGTGCGGCGATGTCCCACTTGAATCCCTCCATGAAGCACGCGACACCCTCGTCGAGCCAGACGGGCAATGGATCCTTGAACGCCGAGTAGGAGTACTGATGCCAGCCCTCGTGCGCACAGATGATGAAGCTGTCGCGTGGGCCGATGTCGTAGAACACCCCGCGCTGCCCGCTTGTGAACCCGCCGCGTTCGATGCCGAGATAGATCGACGCTTTGTCGCCGAGCAACCGCTTGGTGAGCTGTTCCCACTGCGGTCGGTTCCCCATCAGGTAGGTCTCGATCGGTTCGTCCGGCGTCGGCAGCGAGATGATCGCGTGCTGGTAGTGGATCACGGATCGCTCGACGAACGCCGGGAGCCGCCCGCGGATGATGCGGTCATCGGTGGTTGTGCGCACGATCGCGCTGGGTGTGCGGTACTCACGCCCGGGATTGCCGTTGAACGACCACGCGGATTCTTCCGTGATGAACCGCGAGGTATCGACGGTTTGTACGCTCGGCGAGGGGTCAGGGATCGCCGGCGTCGAGCCGCAGCCCGCGAGCAAACCGGCAGCAAGGATCATGCACGCCGCACGGTTCATCCGAGCTTGTCCAGCGCGGCCCGCGTCGCTTCTCGGTCCTTGACGAGCTGCGCAAGCTGGTCACGTGTTTGCTGGACAAGGTGCGCGGGCGCTTTGTCGACATAGCCCGGGTTCGAGAGCCGACCCTCGATGCCTTTGATGGATTTATCGAGCCCGTCGAGTTCCTTCTGCAGGCGTTCACGCTCGACGGACGCATCCACCGCATCGGCGAGATCGGAGAGGTGGTACTCCGCGCCCTCGAAGGTGAACGCCGCGGATGAGCCGCCCGGCGCGTCGCTCGTGACCTCGCGGATGCCCGCGTTGGTCTCGACGAGCGGGGACCAGCGTTGGACATCGTCGGCGAGCTTGCCGGCGACATGCAGCACGATCTGGCGCTTCGCGATCACCTTATTGTGCGCACGGACCTCGCGGATCGCGGAGACGAGCGACTGCACACGCCCGAACGCGTCCTCGGCGACCTCGTCGCGGAGCTCGTCGATCGGCTCTGGCCAGCCGGACTGGCAGAGCGTGTCGGACGATCTGGTCTCGGAGTGGTTGAACCCGATCACACCCCGCGACGGGATGGATTCGAGGCGTTCGAAGATCGTCTCCGTGATGAAGGGCGTGACCGGGTGCATCAGACGCAGGATCGAATCGAGCACTAATCGGAGCACGGCACGCTGGTTCGGGTCGGTCGCGACGGTTGGCTTGATCGACTCGAGGTACCAGTCGCAGAAGTCACGCCAGAGCAGGTCGTAGATCGCGTCGGCGTAGTCCTTGAACTGGTATTTGCGCAGAGAAGTGTTGATCGCGTTTGTCGCGTGCACGATGCGCGAGAGCATCCACCGGTCGATCAGCGACAGATCCTGCGGGTCGATGTCCATCCCGGGCTCGATCGGGTTGGATTCGAGCATCATGATCGCGAACTTCGACGCGTTCCAGAGCTTGTTGCACAGGTTGCGACCGATGTCGAACTTGGGGGAGGTGTTCTTGCCGGTCTTCTCGTCGAGCTCGACGGGCATGCGCACATCCTGGGTCTGGGTCGTCATCTGGCACAGTGTGAAACGCATCGCGTCGGCGCCGTGCGAGTCGATGATGTCGAGCGGGTCGACGCCGTTGCCGAGCGATTTGGACATCTTGCGCCCTTCGCCGTCCTGGATCATCGCGTGGATGAAGACATCCTTGAACGGCGCACGGCCGGCGTGTTTATCGCCGAGGAAATACCGATTGAACATCGCCATCCGCGAGACCCAAAGGGTGATGATCTCGCGTGCGGTGGTGAGGACGGATGTGGGGTTGTACGCCGCGAGGAGCGCCGGGAAATCGTCGGCGCGATCATCGTCGTTGTTCGCGGCCTCGGGGTTCGGCCAGCCCATCGTCGAGAGTGGCCAGAGCGCGGAGGAGAACCAGGTGTCGAGGACATCGGGGTCTTGGGTGTATGCATCTGATTCAAGCTCACGCTCAAACTCTTCGTTGCCAGGTTTTACACATATGTGGGAAGTCCATGTACCATCAGCGTTTGCTTGCTCATGGATTGCCAACACACCCTGATACTCAGGCTTCCATAAATGCTCGTACTTTTGCTCCAAGCTTGGCGCGGAGTTTCCTGACCAATCACGATCAGAATAAGCTTTTGGATCAATTGGGAATGATGTAACTTTACTCCACACTGGGATCCGGTGCCCCCACCAGAGTTGTCTGGAGATGCACCAATCGCGCAGATTGTCGTGCCAGGTCTCGTAGGTCTTCGCGTAGCGCGACGGATGGAAGGTCATCGTGCCGTCGTTGGAGCCGGGGGTGTCCATCTTCGGGCGCGAGTCGGGCCAGTCCTTGATGGATTGCTCCGTGCGTTGATCGGGGACGAGACAGCGCTGCGCGTTGCCGCGGAGTCGGTCGTCGGTCACGCGGCAGTACCACTGGTCGCTCAGGTAGGGCTCGACGGGCGCGTGCGAGCGGTAGGAATGCCCCACGGCGTGGGAGTACAGCTTCTTGTCCGCGAGCAGGTTCGCATCACGGAACGCGGCTTCGACGGCGACGCGGGCGTCCTCGCGGGAGAGCCCGAGGAAGCGTTGGGCGTCGCCGACATCTTCCCAGCCGTGCTTGTCGGAGATCGACGCGTCGGGGGCCATGATGTTGATAATGGGCAGGTTGTGGCGTTGCCCGATCATGTAGTCGTTGGGGTCGTGCGCGGGGGTGACTTTGAGGAACCCGCTGGCGTACTTCGCTTTGGAGTCGGAGGATTCCGGATCGGGCGCGACGACATAGTCGTCGCCGATCACTGGGATGACGCGATTGACGAACGGCAGCTTGACGGATTTCCCGATGAACTTGGCGCGTTCAGGATCGTTTGGATTCACGGCAACAGCCGTATCTCCAAGATAAGTTTCTGGGCGCGTCGTGGCGACGGTGACGAACTCGCCGGTCTCGTTGCCGCTGTTATCGACGACGGGGTACTTCATGTACCAGAAGTGGGAGTCGATGTCCTCCATCTCGACTTCATCGTCGGCGAGCGCGGTCTGGGTGACGGGGTCCCAGTTCACGAGGCGCTTGCCGCGCTCGATGAGCCCGTCCTTGAAGAGCTGGAAGAACGCTTCACGCACGGCGCGGGCGCAGATGTCGTCCATCGTGAACCGCTGGCGTTCGTAGTCGCACGAGCACCCCATCTTCTTGAGCTGGTCGGTGATGCGTGCTTCGTACTCGTCCTTGAAGTCCTGGACGAGCTGGGTGAACTGCTCGCGGCCGTTCTCGCCGGCGAGTTCTTTCTTCTTGTACTCCGCGATGCCGCCCTTGCCCTCGGCTTTGAGCTTTTTGTCGACCATCGTCTGGGTTGCGATGCCGGCGTGGTCGGTACCGGGCATCCACAGGGTCTCGAAGCCCATCATGCGGTGCGCACGGATGAGGATGTCCTGGATGGAGTTGTTCAGCGCGTGCCCGAGGTGGAGGGCGGCGGTGACATTGGGCGGGGGGATCAGGATGGAGTAGGGCTGGGCATCGCCGGTGAGGACGCGGGCGGGGTCCGCGTGGAAGGCGTTGGCGCGGATCCACTTGTCCCAGACGCGGGATTCGTGCTCGGCGGGGGTGTAGGCCTTGCTCATTGGGGTCTGGGCGGAATCGGTCGGCATGGTGATGGTCCTGACAATTGCTCGGAATTCGTGGTTCGTGAGTGTACGCGGGGTCGATATCCTTGTGCATGAAACCACACGGAAACAACGGTGTTCGTTCGGGCTCGGCACGGGTCACCGGGCTCGTCCTCGGCGTGCTGGCGTTGCTCGGGGTCGCGGCGGTGGGGTACGCGATCTATACGCTCGCCCAGCCCGCACCGAAACCGGTGATCGATGAGCCGACGGCGGAGGATGGCATCGCATCGACGAGGACCCTCGAGGGTGTGCTCGCGAGCGTGCAGACGCTTGTTCGGGATGAAGAATACTCGCAGGCGAAGACCGTGCTCGAATCAGCGGTCGTGCAGTACCCGGGGGATCTGGACCTGCGGGTATCATACGGGGATCTGCTGATGGTGACGGGCGCATACGCCGAGGCGTACGACCAGTTTGTCGCGGCGATCGAGATCGGGCCCGCGACCGCGGACATGGAGTTCACGGCGGGGACGCTGGCGAACACGCTCGGGCAGAAAGAGGCCGCCGTCGGGCATTACGAGCGGGCGCTGCGGATGAACCCGGGGAACCCGGAGTATCCGCTGTATCTGGCGGCGGTCCAGATCCAGTTGAACAACCTGACGGACGCGAAGACGAATCTTGCCCTCGCGGCCCAGCTGGCACCGGATCGGGCGGAGATCTGGGCGATGCGGGCGGATGTTCTACTTCGGGAGAATCGGGGGCCGGTCGCTTTGCAGATGGTGCAGAAAGCGCGGGAACTGCAGCCGAGGGTGGTGGATTGGATTGTGCTCGAAGCGAAGATCCAGAAGCGCACTGGGAACACGGAGCGGGCGATCAATCTGCTGACGGGTTTGCCCGAGGAGGATCTGCGGGACCCGGAGATCCTGAAGCTGCTCGCGGAGTGCTTCGGGATGATGGGGCACCCCGGGGACGCGGCGTCACGATATCTGGACGCAGCCCAGGCTCGTCCGGAGGACGCGGATCTGGCGTTCGCGTGCGCGGTCTGGCTCGAGCGGGCGGGGGACCGCGAAGGGGCGATGCGGTGGGGACGCCGGGCGAGGGATCTGGGTCACGCGAACGCGGCGGAGTGGTTGCAGACGCTCCCTTAGTGTGCGGGGTTTTCGGGATCCGCCGGGTCGAAGTCGATGATCGAATCGCTCATCCGTCGAGCGGATTCCGTCCACGGGTCGCGTGGGTCGGCGGGTGGACGACGCGATTCGATGTCCCGGGCGCGCCGGGTGCGGCGTAGGACGATGATCAGCAGCAGCGAGCCAACGAGGATGACGCCGAGCAGGGTGAGCATCGCGAGCAGGGACCACCCCTGACGGACGGGATCGATCGGGGCGGGCTGGATGGCGGCCAGGGGCGGGATCATCGCGGGATGATACGGGCCGGGTGGGGGATGGGATGCTACAGTTGTGCCCGAAATGGAGGAGTGATGCATCTCGAAGCGCACCAGAATGTGATCAACGACCTAGAGGCGCGGATTGTAACGATCCGTGACTCTCTTTGACTATGAAAACAAGCTGAACCGGCTCGCGGAGCTGGAGGAACGAATGGGGGCGATGGACTTCTGGGACGACCAGGAAGCCGCCCAGGCGGTTGTCGGGGAGCTCAAACGGATCAAGGTGCAGATCGCGCCAATCCGCGCAGCGTCGTCGGACTTCGAGGACGCGAAGCTCGCCTACGAGATGTCCCGCGAGGACAGCGACCAAGAACTGCTCAAGGAAGCGGACGCGCAGCTCTACGAGCTCCAGTCGCGGATGGACACGATCGAGACGCAGTCGCTGCTCAGCGGCAAGCACGATACGCGGGCTTGCTTCTTCACGATCTCCGCCGGCGACGGCGGGACGGAAGCGAACGACTGGTGCGAGATGCTTTTCCGCATGTATCTCTTCTTCTTCGAGCGTCAGGGCTGGAAGATCGAGGAGGTCGAGAAGTCGTACGGCTCAGAGGTCGGGCTCGACTCGGTGACGCTGCATGTGCAGGGTGACTTCGCGTTCGGGTATCTCAGCTGCGAGCGGGGCACACACCGGCTTGCGCGCGTGTCCCCCTTCAACTCGCAGGGAAAACGCCAGACGAGCTTCGCGACAGTGGATGTCACGCCCGAGTTCGAGGAACGGGAAGTGGAGATCCCGGACAAGGACCTGGAGATCACGGCGTTCGCGCGTTCGAGCGGTCCGGGCGGGCAGAATGTGAACAAGGTCGCTTCGG
>JAGQOC010000093.1 GCA_020427745.1 Phycisphaerales bacterium
CGACCGGGTCGGGCAAGACGACGACCCTCTACGCCGCCCTCGGACGCATCGATCGCGCGACGAGGAATGTCATGACCATCGAGGATCCGGTCGAATACCACCTCGACGGCATCTCCCAGATGCAGGTCAACCCCAAACGCGATGTCACCTTCGCCACCGGGCTCCGCTCGCTCCTGCGTCAGGATCCGGATGTGATCCTCGTCGGCGAGATCCGTGACCCCGAGACCGCCCAGCTCGCGATCCAGGCATCGCTCACGGGCCACTTCGTGCTCGCAACCCTGCACACCAACGACGCGCCCAGCGCCATCCCCCGCCTGCTCGACATCGGCGTCGAGCCCTACCTCGTCACCAGCTCGCTGCTCGGCGTGCTCGCCCAACGCCTCATGCGCCGCCTGTGCTCCACCTGCAACGGCGCGGGCACGCACAACGGATCATCGTGCGATACCTGCATGGGCACCGGCTACAAGGGGCGTCTCGCGGTCCACGAGCTCATGCTCATGAACGACGAGCTCCGCCGACTCACCGCCCAACGCGCCGACGGCGTCACCCTCTACGAAGCCGCCGTCGATTCCGGGTTCGAGCCGATGAAGGTCGACGCGATGGCGAAAGTCGCGATGGGATTGACAGACGAGGCAGAAGTCTTCCGCGTGCTGCACTAGCGTCCGCTCACAGAATCGCCCAAGCCAGCATCCCAATCATCCCCAGCCCGAGCAACACCGCGAGCAGATCGATCACCATCGCCGACCGCCCGAGGCGTGTGCTCCTTCGCGAATCATCCGCGAGCGCGGCAAACCGCCCGAGCGGCCTGCGGTACGCCCGCAGGAACACAATCCACGCCGTCACCCACACCGCGGTGATGAGCGTTAGGGCACCGGCAACCAGGCTATACGGCAGTATGTCCTCTTCAAAGCCGCCCCACACGATGACCATCATGATGCCGAAGTCCATACTCGCCGTGATCGGCGCAATGACCACGAGCTCGATCGGCAGCACGATGAGCGCAAACAACAGGAGCCTCGACTCAAAGCGGACCTGGTCGTGGATCCACAGGAAACGCGCGCGATCGACCGCCTCGAAGCTCATCCGGCACTCCGGGCAGCGGGGCTCGCGCAGCCCGCGGAGGTTGTAGCCGCACCCGAAGCACGCGCCGTCGTTCTCCGCGAGATACGCTACGAGATTCTCTCCCGGGGTCTCCATCGACCTATCCTCGCACAACCACCCCGAGGAAGCAACCATGGATCCTCTCGAACCGATGGGAGTCGTACCCGTCACGCTCCGCAACGATCATGTCACGCTCGAGCCCCTCTCGCTCGATCACGCCGCGGATATCGCCCAGGCGCTCGATGATGAGGTCTTCCGCTACATGCCCATGCGTTCGTCCGTGCGCACACCCAGCGAGGTCCAACGCTACATCCAGTCCCAGCTCGCCCGCCCGAACGCACTCGCCTTCGCCGTCATTGACCACGCGAGCGGGCGGTGCGTCGGCTCGACAAGCTACATGAACATCCGCACCGAGCACCGCGGGCTCGAGATCGGGTCGACCTGGATCTCCGCGGCGTCGCGGGGCACGAAGATCAACCCTTCGATGAAGCTGCTCATGCTCGGGCACGCCTTCGAGACGCTCGGCGCGATCCGCGTCGAGCTCCGCACCGACGCCCGCAACGCCCAGAGCCGGGCCGCGATCGAGAAACTCGGGGCGGTCTTCGAGGGGCTCCTCCGGGTCCACATGGTCATGTCCGACGGGCACCTGCGGGACACGGCCCTCTACAGCATCACCCGGGACGAATGGCCTGGTACACGAGAATCGCTGAAAAATCGTGTCTTGTCAGAATAATTGTGGCTGAACAATATTTTATGGATAGAATCCACCGTTAATTCGCCGGGGGGACCGGCACGCACATGCAGGAATCGCAAGGAGTCAGATATGAAGATCCAGATCATCAGTGCCGCGGCTTTGGTTTCGGCGAGCCTCCTGCTCGTCGGGTGCGGCGGCGACAAGGAAGAAGCCTCGACACCCGCCGCGAGCAAAGTGGAATCTACCGCCCCCGCCGGCGACCGCATGGCGATCGCCAAGGGCACCGTGAAGTTCGCCAAGACCTGTGCCACCTGTCACGGTGCCGATGCCAAGGGCATGCCCAATCTGGGCAAGGACCTGACCGTCTCCGAGTTCTTCGGCAACAGCACCGACCAGGAGCTCCTTGAGTTCGTCAAGACCGGACGCCCCGCAACCGAGACCACCGCCGAGATGCCCCCCAAGGGCGGGTTCCCCGACCTGACCGACGAGGACATCCTCAATGTCATCAAGTATGTCCGCACGCTGAGGGACTAACGCTCACGCGATGATGGAGTCCGGTGCCCCCGCGCCGTCCAGCGGCAGCGTCCGCGCGACATCCAGGAACGCCTCATAGTTCGCCCGGGTCTCAAACAGCGAGTCCCCGCCGAACTTTTCAAGAAACGCCGACGCGACCTCGAACGCGACGGCGTTTTCCATAACCACACTCGCCGCGCTGACCGCGCACACATCCGACCGCTCGTACTGCGAGTCTTCCGGTTTCTTGGTATTGAGATCCACGCTGGGCAGCCCGCGGAGCAGCGTCGAGATGGGTTTCATCGTTCCTGTGACGACGATCGGCTCGCCGTTGGTCATCCCGCCCTCGGTCCCGCCCGCGTTGTTGCTCGTGCGCACAAACCCGAGTGTCGGGCCGTTCACCCTTGATTGGTCGTACAGGATCGGGTCATGGACCTTTGAGCCCGTGCGTTTGGAGCACTCCACGCCCAGCCCGATCTGCACGGCCTTGAATGCCTGGATGCCCATCACCGCGTACGCGATCCGCGCATCGAGCTTGTCGTACCAGTTCATCGACGAACCGACACCCGGCGGGCACCCGAAGACATGGCACTCGACATCGCCGCCCACGGTGTCCTTGTCGATCTTTGCCTGGCGGATGATCGCGCACTGTTTTTCGGTGGTCGTCCCATCGAGCGTGTAGGTCTCCGACGCATCGCGTGCGGCGATCAGTTCTCCCAACCGATCGTGCGAGACCAACTCATCCGTCCGTGCATCAAGGATCGAACGCACAAACCCGAAGACCTCAACGCCGAAGATCTCTTTCAGCATCAACCGCCCGATGCAGCACGCCGCGACCCGTGCGGCCGTCTCGCGGGCGCTCGCTCGCTCCAGCGT
>JAGQOC010000094.1 GCA_020427745.1 Phycisphaerales bacterium
CGGCGATGACGCTGAACTTCATCCGCTCGCTGCTCGACGGCGGGTTCGCGGATCTCCACCACCCCGAGTACTGGAACCTCTCCTTCTTTCACAACGCCGACCTCGACGCGACGCGCAAGAGCGAGTACGAACGCATGAGCCGAACGCTCGCCGACGGGCTCCGCTTTATGGAGAACCTCGGCGAGCAGCGCGTCGAGGACGCCCACCGTGTGGACTTCTACACCAGCCATGAGGGGCTGAATCTTATTTATGAATCCGCCCAGACCCGGCGCGTACCGCGCCGCGAGGGCTACTACAACCTCACGACCCACCTGCCCTGGATCGGCGAACGCACCCGCCAGCTCGACGGACCGCACATCGAGTACTTCCGCGGGATCTCCAACCCCGTCGGCGTCAAGGTCGGCCCGACAATCACCCCCGACGAGCTCATCGCCCTCGTCGATGCACTCAATCCGGACAATATCCCGGGAAAACTCGTGCTCATCGCACGCATGGGCGCTGAAAAAGTAGCCGACGCGCTCCCGGCGCTGCTGGAAACAGTCGAGAGCGAGGGACGCACCGTCCTCTGGATGACCGACCCCATGCACGGCAACGGCACCAAAACCCCCTCCGGCATCAAAACCCGCAACTTCGACGCCATCCTCACCGAGCTCGAACGCACCGTCGAGGCGCACACGCACGCCGGCACCACGCTCGGGGGCGTGCACTTCGAGCTCACGGGCGAGGATGTCACCGAATGCGTCGGCGGGGCCGCGGGCGTGACGGAGGACGATCTCAGCCGCAACTATGTCTCGCTGTGCGATCCGCGCCTGAACTACCAGCAATCCCTCGAGCTCGCATTCCTGCTCGCGGGGCGGATGGGCGCTGGCTAATCGATCGCCCGCACAAACCGCTCGTACATCGCTTCGAGCGCCGACGGGATCACGCGGATCCCCCCCACCGTTGTGATGAAGTTCGTATCGCCGTTCCACCGCGGCATCACATGCACATGCAGATGGCTCGGCACCCCCGCACCGCCGGCGCGCCCCTGGTTGATCCCGATGTTCATCCCCTGCGGCTCCAGCGCCCGCTCGACGAGCGCCGCCGCTCGGTCAACAAGCTTCCAGAGCTCCGCCCGCTGCTCGGGCGCGTAGTCCGTCAGCGCCGGGCGTGGGTCCCCGAGCGCGACGAGCAGGTGCCCGTTGGAGTAGGGGTATTTGTTGAGCAGGATCATGCCGTGGTCTGTGCGCACGAGCACATGGTTCTCCGCGTCCCGCTCCGGCGTGTTCCAGTAGTCGAGCAGGAAGCTCCCGCCCGGCTCGGGGGGCTTTGTTGAACCCGCCCTCGGCGTGTTCTCGGACTTTGCGTGCACATCCTCTTCGAGATACGGCAGACGCCACGGTGCCCAGATCGCGTCGTTGCCGAATGGATTCGCTTGCGCAGGATCAACTTTGTCCGTTCCCATACTCCAAGTGTAGCGTGCCCCCCGTCCGCCCGATATCCCCACTGAAGGGGCAACCCCCGCGGAGAAACCCGATGCCGATCACTGTCAAGGACATCATGAGCACCCCCGTCTTCACCATCACGATGGATGACTCGATCGAGACCATCCAGCGGGTGTTCGACAACAACAAGTTCCACCATGTCATCGTCAACGGCGACGAGGGCGAGTGCGTGGGCGTGATCTCCGACCGGGATCTGCTCAAGAACCTCTCCCCGTTCATCGGTAAGTTCTCCGAACGCTCCGCCGACACCGCGTGCCTCAAGCGGCGCGCTCACCAGATCATGACGCGTTCGCTGATCTCCGTGCGCCCGCAGACACTCCTCCGCGCCGCGGCTCGGGTCATGCTGGACCACCGGATCTCGTGCATGCCCGTCGTGGACGCGGAGAAAAGATGCGTCGGGATCATCACCCTCCGCGATGTTGTCCGCTGGTCGATCTCCGAGATGGAGAAGGACACGGGCCTGGGCGCGGAGCTCCCCAAGGCCGCCTGAAACCAAACACCCCATCGCCGGTACACCGCCTAGAGTGTTCCGCGATCTCTGTGCGCAGAACCAACCGAAAACCCGGAGTTTTTCCATGTTCGATTCGATCAAGACCGCGACCCGCGGCAAACCCGCCGCCCTCGTCGTTGCCCTCTACAAAGACGAAGCCCTCGACGCCAACACCAAAAAGCAAGACATCGACGGCTCAATCCTCAAAGCCACCAAACGCCCCGAATGCACGGGCGAGCTCGGCTCGGCTGTCGAGGCGTTCCCCGAGAAGGGCTACGACCGCGTCATCGTTGTCGGGCTGGGTGACCGGAAGAGCTTCACCGCCGGCGCGCTCCGCACCGCCGCGGCAGCCGCGGGCAAAGCGCTCGCACGGGGCAAGTGCGAGTCCGTGCTCTTCGATTTCTGCGGTGCGCTCGACAAACTCACCGCCAAGAGCAAGGTCACGGACTTCGACGCTGGCGCGATGGTCGGCGAGGGGCTCGGGATGCTCTCGTGGAGCTACGACACACTCCGCGGCAGCAAAACCACTGCCGCCGCACGCCCCAAGCTCGCGATCCATTCGACAAGCAAGCAGTTCACCGACGGCGTCGAACGCGGGCTCGGGATGGCGGAGGGCGCCAACCTCACCCGCACGCTCTCGCAGACCCCCCCCAACATCGCTGTCCCGAACTGGATGGCGGAGCAGGCAAAGAAGCTCGCACGCAGAACCGGGATGAGGTGCACCGTCTATTCGGGCAAAAAACTCGTCGATGAAAAACTCACCGGGCACATCGAGGTCGGAAAAGCCTCGGAAAACAAGCCCTGTATGATCCGCCTGGACTACACCCCGGCCCGCGGCAAGTCCAAAGCGCCCATCGTCCTCGTCGGGAAAACAATCACCTACGACACCGGCGGGCTCTCGCTCAAAATCTCCAACGGGATGAAGGGCATGAAACGCGACAAGGACGGCGGCTGCGGCGTCATGGGCGCGATGCACAACATCGCCACCGTCATCAAGCCCAACCGCCCCGTCACCGCGCTCCTCGTCAGCGCGGAGAACTCCGTCTCCGACAACGCCTACCGACCCGATGATGTCATCGAGTTCCTCAACGGCGTCACCGTCGAGATCACCAACACCGACGCCGAGGGCCGTCTCGTCCTCGCCGACGGGCTCGCGTGGGCGTGCAAGAACCTCAAGCCCGAGTATGTCCTCGACATGGCGACTCTCACCGGCGGCGTGGTTGTCGCGCTCGGGTCCGTCTACGCGGGCATGTGGTGCGACGACGACGCCCTGCGGGCAAAGGTCGAGGCAGCCGCGCAAGCCGCGGACGAGCCCGTCTGGCGCCTCCCGCATCACGCGAAGTACAACGCGATGATGAAGAGCCCCGTCGCCGACATCGTCAACAGTGCCCCCGTCCGCGAGGCGCACCCGATCCAGGGTGCCGCGTTCCTCTCGCACTTCGTCGAGGAGGGCACCCCCTGGGTCCACCTCGATATCGCCGGCACCCACGCGACGGAGAAGGACCTCGGGTACATCTGCCCCGGGCCGACCGGGTTCGGCGCACGCCTGATCGCCGAACTGGTCGAGCGCTCATAAAACCAATCCGTGCATCCACAGGCACCCGGAGTATTCCGGGTGTTTTTTTGTGCCCGATCCTCTACCCTTGGTCAATGACTCATGCTCGAGACAGCCTGCCGCCCAGAGACGCCGCGATCGAGGTCGTGCGCACGCTCCGCGATCGCGGGTTCACCAGCTACTTTGCGGGCGGCTGCGTCCGCGATGAGCTCCTCGGGCTCGAACCGAAGGATTACGATGTCGCGACCAACGCGACGCCGGACGAAATCCGCTCGTTGTTCACCCGCACCGCGTCCGTCGGCGCCTCGTTCGGCGTCATGCTCGTGCGTGATTTCGGGCCGACGATCGAGGTCGCAACCTTCCGCACCGATGGCAAGTACTCCGACTCGCGCCGACCAGATACCGTCGAGTTCGCCACCGCCGAGCGCGACGCCGAGCGGCGTGACTTCACCATCAACGCGATGTTCCTCGACCCCCTCGCGCCCGATGGGCACCAGATCATCGACTTCGTCGGCGGACAGCAGGACCTCGACGACCGCGTGCTCCGCGCCGTCGGCGATCCGGATGACCGATTGAATGAGGACCACCTGCGCGCGCTGCGTGCGATCCGGTTCGCCGCCCGGTTCGGGCTCGCCATCGACCCGTTGACGACCGACGCGATCTGCGCGCACGCATCGGAGCTCGCCGGCGTCAGCTACGAACGCGTCGGCGACGAGGTCCGCAAAATGATGGCCCATCCCACACGACCCAGGGCCGCGGAACTGCTGCAGACACACAAGCTCGACGGCGCGATCTTCCAGAACCAATCCATCACACCCGAGCTGCACGCGCTGACGGCGTTGCCCGAGTGCAGCAATGCCCCCACAGCACTCGCGGCGTGGGCGTACGACCGGATCGGCAGCATCACACTCGAGTACGACGCGGCCCGCATCATCCGGTGGCACCGGCTGCTGAATCTCTCCAACGCCGACGCGGTCCACTTCGCGAGCGTTCTCGATATCGCCGGGAACTTCATCAAAGACTGGCCATCGCTCCGCGTTGCTGAACGCAAGCGTCTCGCATCGCGCAATCACGCGGACGATGCGCTCACCCTCGCCGAGGCAATCAACCCAACCGGTTGGAAATCACCACGAAGCGAGATCGAATCGCTCTCGAGCGACGGCATCGGGCTCGCGCCCGAGCCGCTCATCACCGGCGAAGACCTCATCGCCCTCGGCATCACGCCGGGCCCGGGCTTCAAACCCATCCTCGACCGTGTCTACGACGCCCAGCTCGAGGGACGCGCACGCACCAAAGAGGACGCGATCAACCTCGCCCGCGAAGCCTCGAAATAGCCCACAAACACCGGTTTTCATGCGTACAATCCGCCAACCTTGGAGGAAACCATGACCACCGCGCCCGTCACCGACTTCGCCCCCCTCAATCTCAACGGCACCGACTGGAACGCCATCGAGCCGCTGCTCAATGACCTCGCCGAACGCCCCGTTGAGACCAACGAGGACTACGACAAGTGGCTGCTCGATCGGTCCGAGCTCGAAGCCGCCGTCAGCGAGTCTGTCGCGAACACCTACATCGACATGACCTGCGACACCGCGAGCGACGCGAAGCAGAGCGCGTGGACGGCGTACCTCGAGAATGTCGCGCCCAAGTTCAAGCCCGTCATCTTTGTGCTCGACAAACGGCTCAAGGAGCTCGGCGAGAAGTTCGGCAAGACCTCCGGACGCCACGAGGTGCTCTTCCGCGATACCGCCGCGGATGTTGATCTCTTCCGCGACGAGAATGTCCCGATCGAGACCGAGCTCGCCAAGCTCGATCAGGAGTACGACAAGATCTGCGGCAAGATGACCGTCGAGTTCGACGGCGAGGAACGCACGATGCCCATGATGGGCAAGTACTCCGAGTCCGCCGACCGCAAGGTCCGTGAGGACGCCTGGCGTGCCGTCGCCAAACGCCGGATGGAGGACCAGGAAGCGATCAGCACGATCTACGACCAGATGATCGCCAAGCGACACCAGACCGGCATCAACGCGGGCTTCGACAACTATGTCGAGTATATCTACAAAGCCAGGCACCGCTTCGACTACGGCACCTCGCACGCCTACGCGTTCCACGACGCGATCGAGCAGGCAGTCATGCCGTTTGTTGCCCGCCTCGACGCGACACGCAAGAAAGAACTCGGTCTTGAGAAGCTCCGCCCGTGGGACCTCAATGTCGACCCCAAGAGCCGCGATTCGCTCAAGCCCTTCAAGGGCGGCGTCGATCTGATCGCAAAGTCCCGCAAGGTCTTCGAACGCCTGAGCCCCGAGCTCGGCGAGATGTTCCGCTCGATGGGCGACGGCTCGAACACCGACGGCACCGCCAACGGCGCGATGCTCGACCTCGACTCACGCAAGGGCAAGGCCCCCGGTGGGTACCTCTACTTCCGTGATCGCACCCGTCGCCCGTTCATCTTCATGAACGCCGCGGACCAGCACCGCGATGTCGAGACAATGGTCCACGAAGCGGGGCACGCGTTCCATTCGATGTACGCCAACAACGAGTCGTTCGTGTGGTACCGCAGCTCACCGATCGAGTTCGCCGAGGTCGCATCGATGACGATGGAACTGCTGACCATGCCCTATTGGGACGAGTTCTACCCGAGCGAAGAGGACGCCAACCGCGCACGGCGCAAGCAGCTCGAGGGTTCCATCGGGCTGCTCCCCTGGATCGCGACCATCGACGCGTTCCAGCACTGGGTGTACCTCAACCCGAACCACACGCGCGAAGAACGCGCGAACGCGTGGCTCGGGCTCGACGACCGCTTCGGCACCCAGGGGCATCACTGCGATTGGTCCGGGCTCGAAGAGGAACGAAAGTTCGTCTGGCAGCGTCAGAGCCACCTCTTCGGCAACCCGTTCTACTACATCGAGTACGG
>JAGQOC010000009.1 GCA_020427745.1 Phycisphaerales bacterium
GGTAGAATCCACCCACTGGGGGAAGAGAGAGAACCCGCCCGAACGGATGCAACCGCCGCACCCATCGGGCACACGCCACCGAATGCCCACCCCCGGCCCGCAATGGAGCGGCAAGCTGTTCGCGCGTTCGATGGAAAACAGAGAGAAGAGAGTTATGCGCAGAAACCCAATGATCGTCGCCCTCGCGTTGGCAACACTCCCCGCCGTCGCGTCGGTCTACACCGACTCGTTCGACTCCATCAACCCCGCGTGGACAACCGACCGCTACGCACCCTCGCTCTTCGAGTCGATCGCCGATCCCACCCCACGCAACGACGGCAATGTCCTCCGGCTCGGGGTCTCCGATGCGGACAGCGAGCTCAACCGCCCCGCGTCGTACGCCAGCAGCTTCTACAACACCCAGGGCCGACAGATGAACATCAGCGCCGGCCCCGTCTGGTCCGTCTCCGCGGAAGTCTACATCGATTCGTCCTGGGACCCCATCAACGGCAACTCCCGACGCACCGGGCTCTGGACCCGCGACTCCAACCCCGTCGAGAACAACTCCAACTACCCGATCTTCAGCTTCCTCTCCGACAACGGCTCGTTCCAGATCCGTGCGTACGACTCGCAAGCCGGCTGGCATAACCTCGGCACCAGCGCCTTCAACGGGTTCGACTCCTGGAACACCGTCCGCATCGAATCCACCGGCTCCTCCTTCGACTACTACCTCAACGACACCTACCTCTGGTCCGATCTCACCTACTCCGCCACCGGCTTCGAGGACCTCCGCACCGTCTACCTCCAAGCCTACAACTTCGGCGCGGGCGACTACGAGGTCTACTGGGACAACCTCACCGTCACCCCCGCCCCGGGATCTGCAGCCCTGCTCGTGGTCGGTACCTTCTTCTGCACAAGACGCAAACGCTAAAACCACGGCACATCAATACCCACTGAAACATCAGCACCCAATCGGGTGCTGTTTTTCATTCAACACACCGCCGCCCTTGTTCCCGCCCCGCTCACGGTGTGGATCACGAACACCTGCGACCAAATCAAGAATGTCAATACCGCAATCTATAAGCAGCGTTGTGCTGCCCGAAGCAAAGGCAACGCCCATAGGCGCGGCTTTTACTGCACAAATTCTCGACGGCGCCGAGATGCGAAGATCCCAAACGGGATCGCCATCACGAGTGTTCCGGGCGCAGGCACCGTCGCCGCGATCCAGCTCAGCACCTCATCATCGTACAGCTTCGCGGAAACCGCCATGTTCCCGTACTGCCCGAAGTTCGCCCCGACCGCATTCAGCGTGCCCCATGACTGGATGCTCGCAACCTTCCACACCCCATCCGAATCCTCCACCCAGTACGCGCCGCCGCTGTCCCCCTGCCCGGGGAAGAACTCATACGCCAAGGGTGTCGCGGATCCCGTCCGGTTGATCACCGGCGTGATCGGGTTGTCAAAGTCGATCACCAGCCCGTTGGACGAGAGCGCCGTGCTCGGGAAGAACACGGACAACCCATCGGCCGTCATATCAATCGTGTTGAGCCCCGCATGCATTGTCCCGTATGTCCCCGGCTGCTGACCGGCCAATCCGTCACCCGTCAACCCCGCGCCAACGAGCATCGCCTCACGCCCAACGATGCTCTCCCCCGCATAGATCTGAGCGGGCACCACACCCGTTACCGCTTCTTCGAGCCGAACGAGCGCAACATCGTACCCCTCGGTGATGCGCGAAGTCCCCATCCAGAGCGGGTGCTCGAACGATTCCACCCCCCGGTATGTCTGCCCGCCTACGGTGAACCGGACCGCCGAGCCCGTGGTGAGCTCCGTCCCGTGCGCCGCGGTAAGCAGCCACCCCGGCGCGATCAGCGTTCCGGAACCAAAGCCCTGCCCCCCGAAGTTCACCGACCCAGCGGCCTGAAACCGCGATTCCGCGGCGAGCGCCTGATGATACGACAACGAGCGATCGTGCCGACAAACCCCCGCGTTCGCAAGCGAACCCAAACCAACCACCACCAGCGAGACAACGAACCCGGTCTTGCGAATCATGCCATCCTCCTGCACCCCCGTGTATCTGAGAAAGTACGCCCCATACAATGTATTAGCAAAATACATTATTTACTAATAAATTAGCCGACAAACCGGAATATTTATCCGCATTCGGCGCGCAACAAGATACAAGCCCACCCCATGCCGTGCACACAGCGGCGCGTCCGATGCGCATTCTGCGTGTTCCGCGGATGATCTTCGCTCTCGGATTTGAATTTGAGATTGAACCCGATCCCTCGCCGCGATAAATTCGTCCCGGAGGATTTCTTGTGAAGAACACATGCGCCCCAGCCCTGCTCACCCTCACATGCTCAACACTTGCATACGCCGATGTCTATATCGAAGTAGGCACCGTTCCAGACGGTCATGACAGCGGCGACCTCGTCATCGGGGGGAGCGAGTTCCTGAGTGTCTATATCTGGGCCGACAATCCGGGTGTACTCCTCAGCGGGATCTCGATCCAACTCGCAAGCTACACATTCCCGGGCGAGCCGGGCGGCGGAGGTGATTATCTATTTGAGTCACTGGGCACCGCCGACCCAACCAACGCGTTCGCATTCTCCACAAGCGGGACAATCATCGATTCCGGGCACCGCATCGAGCAGATCGATTTTTTCAACATCTTCACCCAGACGATGCTCCCCACTTCGATGGACAATGCCCTCGTCCTCTACGAATCGTTCTCGGGCAGCGCCTGGAGCAGCGGCGCAGGCGTCTCCCCGATCGTGAATATCAGCTGGGCGATCGGGCAGGACCCGCAAACTATCCAGACCTACAGCATCTTCCAGACACCGACACCATCATCCCTTGCCAGTCTCGCATGCGTTGCCGCTCTCGCCGGCCGTCGGCGCCGATAAGCACCAAAGCTTCATCGCACCCGCCCAACCACCGCCTCCGTCCCCGGCCCAGCACGCAGCACGGCGCTCTCCGCGCACGCCGCGGGGATCAAGACCGTCTGCCCCGCCTCGACGACAACCTCACTGAACGCATCTGATTCGCTCGCGATCGACGCCCCCATCGTCCTCGGAAACATCACCACCATCGGTGACCCCCCATCCCCGCCGAGGTCCACACTCGCGCAGCTCGCCGAGACCGCGTCCATCCTATAGAACGCCGTCTCCGCGATCCGGGTCGTCCGCGATCCCATCTTCGGAGGCCCGCCCATCGGGTCGCCGTGCGCACTCAAGCCGAGATCCGCCCGCATTGGCTCCGGCGGCGGTGCAAAGCTCGCGCACTCGATCGCCTGCTCAATGTGCAGCTCCCGCCCCCCGCGCCCGTACTCCCTCGCCCAGTCGTACACCCGGAAGGTCGTATCGCTCGGTGTCTGCACCTCCGCGACCACCACCCCCGCGCCCAACGCGTGCACCGTCCCGCTCTCGAGCGTCCAGCACTCGCCCGGGACAGCGGGATGCGTGCGCATGATCTCCGGGACCGTTCCGTTCTCGATCGCCGATCGCATCGCCGCCTCGTCCACCCCGTCCTTGAGCCCCGCGTAGATCACCGCGCCCGGCTGCGCCTCGAGCACATACCAGCTCTCGGTCTTCAGATGCGCATCAGGATGCTTGTGCGCATATGCCGTGGACGGGTGGATCTGGATACTCAGGTGCTCGCGTGCATCGAGGTACTTCACCAGCAGCGGGAACCCGCCCCCGATCCGCTCCGCCTTGCCGAGCATCCGTTCGCCCCACGCGTCCATCGCACCGCGGACGGTCTCGCCCGTCATCGCGCCGTTCTTGATAATCGTGTGCGCCGCCTCTCCGCCCCCACCCGAGGCGCTCGTGCGATCAAGATCCGCGAGTTCCCAGCTCTCACCGATGCGTTGATCACCCACAGGTTTCCCGAATCGCCTGAGCGCATCACCGCCCCAGACCTTGGGACGCAGGATCGGGGTCAGCACGAGCGGGTAGGGCTTGAATTCACGCATGCGGAGTTTTAGGGGGCTCCGGGCGAGGTATCCTGCTCCACAGGCTGCGATGCGTGCACGATCGCTCGCTGCACCGCACCGATCTGGATCGATCCGAGCAGATCGAACACGCTCGGCACCCGCCGATGCCCCCGCCCGGGTTTCGCGTGCGCCACCCCCGTGACCAGCCCGAGATCGTGCACCGACCGCTCATCGAATGTCTCGAGAGCACCGATCGTCATCGCCCGCTCGATCAGCCCCGCGACCACCACGCGTCCGCTGTCCTCGCGGACACACCCGAGCATGGTCAGCCCGCCCTCACCAAACACCCAGACCCCCGCCCAGCTCCGCATCGCGCAGGGCGAAACGACCATCGCACGCATCCCCGCGAGCTCCCGCGTGAGCCTCGTCTCGTGCGCGGGGATCCCCCCGAGCAGTTCCGCCGAACGCTTGTGCCGACCCGCGGCCTCAAAGTCCAGTCCAGCCGACGCCTCCCCCATCGCCCGCTCGCTCGATTCCCTCGCGGCCGCGAGCCCGGGCCGGATCAATGCCCATGCCTCATCAAAGCGCGCCCGATACGAATCCAGGGTCTCCGATCCGTCGCACGCCGCCGGGCACTTGCCCATCTCCCTGTACGCGCACGCAGTGCCCTTGGGCGCGAGCGCCAACTCTTTGGGATATCGACAGAGCGAGAACACCTCATCGATCACCTCGCCAACCCGCCTTGCCACCGATTCCTTCGGGATCGGCCCGATCCATCGCCCGATCGTGCCGCGGATCTCCAGTGATTCCAGCACACGCCATCGCATGGGCTCATCGTCAAACACGAGCAGCTGCACAGAAGATCGCTTCAGAAGCTCTCCGAACAGCGCCCCATCGAGCCGCATCGCGATCCGCCCGAGCAGCCATCTGGTTTCGAGTCCGATGCCACAGAAATACATGAGCACGCGCCGGGTCACCGGGCGCAGATCCGCCCTTCGCCCGCCGTGTTCGCCTATATCGTCGAGTCGATCCGCAAGAAAGGCTCGCACATCCCCCGCCGCGCTGATGAGCACCACCGCGTCGTTTTCCCCGAGCAGCACCACCACACCCGCCCGGCGCGGAAAAAAAGAGGACACGCACCCGGGCGTGTCCTCATCAATCATCCGTTCGATGGTTGGCTCGACCAGCGGACGCATCGCACATTCAGCCGTCCGCGATCTTCATGCCCACGATGGTCGCCTCGAAGCAGAGCTGCCCGTTCACGACGCCCTGGATCGCGCTCGTGAATCGGCGTGCCGAGATCTTGATCCCCTTGCACACCAGCAGCAGATCGTCCCCCACCGTCACCGAACGCCGGAAGACCGCGTTCTCGATCCGCAAGAACGCGGCCGTCGAGTTCTCCCCGTTGCGTGCGTTGAACACATAGCACGCGAGCTGAGCCCCGGCCTCGATCATCAGCACACCCGGGAGCATCGGGAGCCCGGGGAAATGCCCACGCACCCAGAACTCGTCCTCGCGGACATGCTTGACACCGAGCGCCGAGCCCGACTCCATATCCGCCCAGATCACCCGGTCGAGCAGCGCCATCTCATATCGATGCGGGATCAGCTCGAAGATCTGGTCCTGCGCGGCATGCGTCGCGCCGAGATCGATCGCGTCCAGATCAATCAAAAAACCCCGATCCGCCCTGCCGGCGTGCGTCGGGTTCTTCGAATCTTCTGCGGTGCTGGTTGCTGCCGACATTGCGGGGGCTCCGTGGACTCCGCCCGGCTCAATCGCGCGAGCCGAGCATCTCCTTGCGGATCTCCTGGGCGACATTCTTGACATCCTGCATGGTCTTGCGGACGCGGGTCCCCGCCGCCTTGTTCCCACCCTTGGCCTTGTTGTAATCCTCGCGGCAGGACTCGATCAGCTGCTGCATACTCTCAAGCAAATCCATTGCGTACCTCTTTCAATGAAACACCGATCATCTCGGCAAGGGTCCTCATCCTCGCTGGCGGGGCGATCCCCACAGCACGCCCGTATTCTACCCGATTATCGAGGGTAAAAGGCGATCCAGGACCCCACGGGCCGCATCTAGGTACACAGGGTCGCCTTCTGTTCGCAAAAAAGCCGGGGATGACGCCGCCATCAGCACCCGCCGAACATCCGCCAAGGCGATTTCCTCGTCCCCCGCGGGCAGCCCGATCGCCCTCCGGGTCGAAGCGAGCGTCCCCAACGGATCCATACCAAACAGCCGCCCCGGATCCCCCCAGCACAATCGCTCAAGATACAGCGCATCCTCGATCCAGCACCCCGGGCCGACCATCGCCAGATCGATCAGCACGCAGCGCCCGCGTGAGCCCCCACCGCTGCTGAGCCGACGGAGCACATTCTGCGCGTGCAGATCGTGGTGACACCAGGTGTCCATCGGACGCCCACGCCAACGCTCGACGAGCCCGTCGAGATCCTGCAGGGTCCGCTCGAGCAAGGCAATCCATTCGTCCTCGTGGTCGATCTCGTGCTTGCGGACTGCGACGAGCCCCTGCTCGATCAGATCCGCCCAGTCGTAGCTCGCGTACTCCTTGCCCGCATCGACCGGCTCCTCAAGAACCGCCGCCGCCTGGAACTCCGCGGCGGTCTCGAACATCTCCCACACCGCGCCCTCGTTGAGCTCCGAACCGATCGGTGGGTTGCGGAGCTTCTCGATCACCACCCAAGCCAGATCGTACTCGCCGAGGTCATATCCCGCCGCCAGCACCCTCGGCGTCGGGAGCGCAAGCGATTCCTCCGACTCCCACTCCCCCGGGTTCACAAGCCCGAGCCGCTTGGTCCAGTGATACTCACGGTGCCCGACCGGGAACTTGACGACGCAGGGGATCTCCTTGCCCCCGGGGAGTGTCCAGGTCGAGAACCCCGTCGCCGCTCCCCCGTGCTGCCAGGTCGCGCGGAACCAGTTGACACCGCCCAACCGATGCCGACAGATGTCCTGCAGCACCGGGACGAGCGAACTGGTGAGCGATTGTCCGTCCGGCATAACGCCTTTCCGAAGAACATATCCAAGAAACACACCCGAAGAAACCGGAGGCTTCCAGTAACCATTCTATCAGCGCGTCGCCGAGGAATCACGCGCCATCTGCACGCTCCGGCACAACGCTTCGATCTGCGCGGGAGAAAGCTCGTCCACCCGCGCATCCGCACTCACCGAGTCCGGATACCCATCGAACCCCGGGGCGAGCTTCTTGATCGCGAATGAGATCTTCTTCCGCCGTGACATAAACAGCGCCTGTGTCAGGTCCGCGTACACACCCCACCAATCCGGGTCGCTCCCCGCGATCGGGTGTTCGTCGCGATGCCAGCCCATCATCGCGCTCGTCACCTCCGGGCGCGGCCAGAAACAGGTGGGCGGCAGCGTCGCGATGTGCTCAACCCTCCCCAGTGACTGCGCGATCACCCCAACCGTGCCGTAGATCTTCCCACCAACCGGAGCGGCGAATCGCTGGGACACCTCCCGCTGGATCGTCACGAACATCCCCGAGCAGCTCGGATGACGCGTCATCAGCGCGATCATAAGCGGCGTCGCCGCGTGGTACGGCAGATTCGCGATAAGCCTGAACGGCTGGTCCCCGATCGCCGCGGCCGCCTGCACATTCAGCGAACGCTTCGTCGCAAGACAATCTCCCTCGATCAGGGTCATCTGCTGCGGGTATTGTGCGCACAGCGTACCCTGCAGCACGCCGGCGAGGCCCGAATCGAGCTCCACCGCGATCACCCGGGCGCCCCGCTCGAGCATCGCGACCGTCAGCGCACCCGTGCCGGGCCCGACCTCGAGCACGAGATCGCCCGCCCGAACTCCCGACGCGTCGATGAGTTTGTTGATGAGGTTGTGATCGAAGAGGAAGTTCTGCCCGAGCGCTTTCTTCGGCCCGTGCCCTGCCATCGAGAGCAGATCCTTGATATCGCTCAGCGACTGCACGAGAACTCCCCCGCGAGCAGCCGATCGATCGCTCGAGCAACGCCGTCGTTGTGGTTTGATTCCGTCACATACCGCGCGTGAGACTTCACCGCGTCGATCGCGTTGCCCATCGCGATGCCCACACCCGCGTGCTCCATCATGGGGACATCGTTGACCTGGTCCCCGATCGCCGCGACGCGCATCGGGTCGATGCCGTGCTGCTCGAGGTACCACCGGATCGCCGTCCACTTATTGGTGTTGGCCGCAAAGAGCTCGAGGATGTGCACGATCTCGCCCGTGTGGTTCCCCGGCATCACGCACGGGAAGTCGTAGACCCAGACCTTGTCGCCGAAGCGTTCGCTGACTTTCTGTGCGACGGGCCCGGACCTGCTCCCCTCCGCGCACATCCCGAGCCGAACGGTCAGCTCCGGGTGCTCGTCCTCGTGCAGATGCTCAACCGACCGCACCGTCAGCTTGTTGTCCTCGATCCACCAGTCCGTGATCGGGTGCATCGGGTGCCCGTGCTCGGAGTGCGCGACGAGGTAGTCGTAGTCGATCTCCGCGCGGTCCTTCATAATCAGCGACGCGCTGTGCGCCTCGTGGAAGAGCTCGGTCGCCTCGTGGACAATCTGCTCCTCCATCGTGAACCGGTGCAGTGTTTTTCCTGAGACCGGGTCGGCGATGATCGACCCGCCCGCGACGATGATCGGGTCCCGCTGGTCGATCGCCGTCAGCGCCCGCACGGACTCCCGCATCCCCCGCCCGGTGCAGACCAAGACCGTGATCCCCGCGTCCCGCGCGCGCTGGACGGCCGCGATGTTCGCATCGCTCACCCGCTCGTCCGGGCCGAGCAGTGTTCCATCGAGATCCAGTGCGAGCACATCTATCGCGGGCATGGGCAAGGGTATGCCGACCGATCAGCGCTCCGGGTTGATCCTGCACACCGATTCCGCGCCCGGCCCGAGCGTGATCGCGTTCTTGCCCTGACGCTTGGAGTCCATCGCGAGCTGGTCGGCGCGCTCAAGCAGCGATTCCGCGTCCGCGCCGTCCCACGGGAACGACGCGAGCCCGCCCGAGATGGTCAGGGTGCTCGGCGCCTCGGTCCCCAGCTTGGGGAACCCGTGCGTACAGATCTGCTGCTGGAAGCGCCTCGCGATCGAGTAGATCGACTCGGGCGGTTTGCTCGACGGATCACGCGGGCCGTGCGGCTCGTAGAAAATCACCACGAACTCGTCCCCGCCCACCCGGCACACCCGGTCCGAGGGACGGATCACGCTCTGCATCAGACGCACCGTCTCGACGAGAATCTCGTCGCCCGCGGCGTGCCCGTAGCGGTCGTTGTACTGCTTAAACCCATCGATATCAAAGTACAGCACCGTCAGCGGCTGACGAACGGATCTGGATTGCTCGATCGCGGCATCCAGGAACCGGGTGAAGTAACGCCGGTTCCAGGCGCCGGTGAGCGAATCGGTGAACGCCGCGTGACGCAGCTCCGTGTGCTGGGTCTCGAGCTTAATCCATTTGCCCAACCACGCCGCGTGCATGGAGAGCTCGCCCCCGCCCGGGCCGCCCGCCCAACGCTCGTCGTCGCAAACGAGCATCCCGATGGTCGAACGCCCCAGTCGAACCGGCACGCCGTCGCCCGAAGCACCCTGCACGAAATCGATATCATCCCGCCCGGTGCGCGCACGGATTAGGGAGATCGCCGCCGGTGTGATCGGCTGTCCGCTGATGAGCGCCTCGATCACGAGCTGGTCGTTCATCGGTCCGCGCGAGAGGTTCGGGCTCGTCGTGAGCGGTTCATTGGCCGTCGACGAGATCGCGTGCAGATGCGCGTTCGATTCAGCTCGTTCGGTCGGTTCGTCATCCGCTTCGACGATCGGCTCCGGTTCCGGGACCGCCGGCTCGGGCTGGACCGGTTCGGGCCTGGGCACCGGGCGTGTCACGACCACCGACCGTGGCTCGGCGTTCCGGACCGCCTCGATCACGGCATCGCCCGAGTCGTGACCGCCAACACACCCATCGCACGCATCAAAGTCATCATCCACCGTCAGCACACGGACCCCGGGATCGACCAGCCGCAGCCCGCGGACAAAGCCGTCCGCCTCGGTCTCGTCGGCGAGCGTGTCCTGCGCGACGATCACCGCCGCCCGGACGGGCGACTCATGGTCGATCGGATCGCTGAGCTCACCGATCGCATCGAATGTATCGCGAGCGCGGATGAGCTCGATATCCGCGCACCGGCGGAGCGACTGGTCCAGCCCCGTCCTCCCGACGAGGATGATCCGCCAAGCATCGACGGGATTGGATTGGTTGGTTCGCACCGTGGACAACGATCAGTCTCCGTGATTCTTCGGCAACTCGCCCGCGAGCAACGCGTCGAGCTCGTCGGCGTTGAGCACATCCTTCGCCGAGACCTGCCCGTTCCCGCTCGGCTTCGGTGCCTGCGCCGGCGCGGGCGTCAGCCGCAGCGCCGGGGCGGGCTTCATTCGTTCCGCCGGAGCCGATTCCGTCGGTTCCGGCTTGGGGGTCGGCTCGATCACGCGATCGATCGCGCCGCCCAGCGTTCCTACGACAGGGCGGATCGGGGGGTTCGCGCCGGGGACATGCTCCCAGCAGACCGAATCAGGAGCGAACCGCTCCATCGCGTCCATAAGACGCTCACCGAGCTGTCGCGGTTCCTCGCCGGTGAGTACGAGGATCGCCCGGCGCCCAAGCCTTGAATCGTTGCAGATCCGCGCGAACGCCTCGTGCGGATCATCGCAGGGAACGACCTGCATATCCCGCCGTGCGAGCGCCCGCACCAACCCGTTCTCCGGGGATTCCCCCGCCGGATGCAGCACGACGCACAGACGACGCGCCGAATCAGGATCAGTTCTTCCGCTCGCTCCCATAGCCCAAGTGTACCACACCGGCGTGCGGAATCACCCGATCCGCCGGTTTCGCGGGCATATCCGCCGCGCCGGAGTCCGAGAAGACCACCCAGACGGACCAGGCGGACCAGATTGCCCGGGTTCACACCCGGAACCCGTCCAGCAGCCCCGCCGCCGCACGAGCGCCGTCCGCGCCGCCCAACCGAGCAAACCCGGCGTGCATCGCACTGAGCATTGAGGGATCGACGAGCAGTTCCGCGAGCTGCTTCCCGTGCTCTTGGATATTCACCGTGGCGTCGATCCGATCGTCGAAAACGATCCCCGCACCCACATCCACGAGGACCATCGCGTTGTGTTTCTGGTGCTGGTCCTTGTGGTAGGGGTACGGCAGCAGCACCGCGGGCACATTTGCCGCCCACGCCTCGGCGACCGTTCCCGCGCCGCATCGCCCGATCGTCAGGTCCGCCATCGCCCACGCCGATTCCATGTCGTTGATGTACTCCCCGACCCAGCTCCGGATCCCCGCTCGCTCATAGACGGCGGGAAGATCGCCCACCCCACCTTTACCGGTCTGGTGGATGATCTGCCAGCCCCTGAATGCTTGCCCGTGGTGCCCCACCATCGCGCGCACAAAGCTGTTGATCGATTCCGCCCCCTGTGAGCCGCCCGTGATGAGCAGTGTCCGTCCTTCCGGATCGAGCCCGAAGTTCTCGGTTCCCGTGCTCGTGCCCGCACGGACGATCGGCCCGAGCGTGGTCCACTGTTTCCCGCCCACCGGGAGCGCGGTGCAGACCTGATCCGCGAACCGCGCGACGAGCAGGTTCGCCTTGCCCGGCACCGCGTCGAG
>JAGQOC010000010.1 GCA_020427745.1 Phycisphaerales bacterium
GATTTTCTCAGATCCAGCCTCAACCGCAAGCGGAATCTCGGATAGAAGCCGCGAATGTCTTGGCGGAAACCACCCTAATGATGATTTTCATGCATGAGCTCGGGCACCATGTGTTGGGTCATCTTGATCGGAACAAGTCACACAGCAAAGCAAAGATTGTAGAATCAAAGCGTTTGTGGTTGTCGTGGTCGAATCGATCCTCGAGTGCGAGGCTCGTTCAATGGCAGGAAGTCTGCGCGGACCGCTTTGCGATTTCAGGGCTTCGGTATCTCATTCATACGCATGGCAATTCGTTTCCCGATCAACTCTTGGGGCATGAGTTGGATCGACATCTTGGTCGGGTTGTCCCGTTCGCCCATCTCATCATGCTTCTCAGTCTTCCTGGCCATGAAATAGCGATGAGTCGATACGCAAAGGCAACGCACCCGCACCCATTGGTGCGTATCTTGGCAAGTCAGGATTTCTCGGAGAATGACGGTAAGCGGGATGACGATGAGAAGGAGTTGGTACGTTTATTGAGAGCGAGCTATTATGCCGAGCTCGGCATCGAGGAATGGGAGAAAATCCTCACGGAAGCCAGCGGTTTCGCAAAGGAATGCTTGGGCTATCAGCCGTCTCCCGATGAACTTGGTAGGCAGTATGATCTATCCAGTGATGCGTGGCATACAGCAACCGCCCACGGATCTTTGAAGTACAGATTTCCGGAGAGCTGAACGATATGAGCGTGTGTTCGAATCGGCATATGTTGGTAGAGGAGGTCATGATGAAGAGTTCGCTGAAGTTGGTCATCCTGCCGCCAAGGATGCGTCCGTTTCTCGGAGCTATCGTTGCAGTTCAGATTGTTCTCACGACACTGGGCGGGTTGGTTTTGAAGCGTGCGATGGACACAAATGATCGGATGCTAGTCGTGTTTGGTTTGATCGCGGTCGTTGGTTCTTTTCTTGGGGTGTTGGTCACGCTTTTTGCCAACATTTTCGGCCGTGAACAAGAGCAGCCAAAGCTCATCGTTTCTGTGCTGATCTTGAACGGGATCTCACTCCTGACCTTGGTGGCATCGGCCGTCTTGGTACTCATGTTTTCGATCTGACTCAGTGATCATGGAATGTCCAAGAGCCCTCCGGTATCCATGAATGCGCTTCGTAGAGACGCATGCATGAGAGTTGATCGGATTGGAGCTTCTCGATCTGTCTGCGGACAGTGAACTGCGCCGGGAACAAGGACCATCGGGTGAGTGCTGGAACCGGTGCCCCGAGCGAAGCCCAGGCCTGGTAGATCCGCGTTGTGGCCTCGTCCACATACCGATCCAGGAGGTCTTCGGGCACCCCGAGGTCGTCTCGCGCGGTCAGCCGGATCGCATTGTGCACATAAGTCATACGACCAGTGGGTGGGGATGAACAGATCCTGCGCGGAGCGCCGCGGATCGTTGGCCGAGTAGGAGAAACAGAATATATGCCGCAGAAATACCAGCTGCGGTGAGTTGCGCGACGAGATGTTCACTATCCTTGGCTGAGATACTGAACACATCGGCAAAGTGGTCTTGGTTCTCAGGCGCGACGAGGAAGCTCAGCAGCATGACGGCGGCGATCTTGTCCGCCTCGTACTCCCACACACGGAGCAGCCGTGAATGGGACCGCCGTATCGGACGACGAGTGAGTTCGAACAACGCAAGATTCTGTGATGATCGGAGATACCCTGCGTGTCCGGCAATCACATGCGATACTTCATGAAACATGGCGAACGCGCTAGCAAGCTCGGTCAGTGCTGATGCCGCGGCTGCACGCTCATCGTCTTCCGGGCGCGAGACACTAGGGAGAACCGTGCATGCTTCCTGAACAGGCAGTGTATCGGGGAGTGTGAGCGGAACACCATGTGTATAGCCGTTTGTCTCAGGAGCTTCGTTCTGGGGCTGGCCAACGGACGGGAACACCATCGGACACCTGAGCAACTGATTGCATGTGAAGTGCAGAATGATCGGGGCCGCGGCGAAGAGCCCGATCACGAACCCGTCTTCGTGTGAGGTTGCCCAAGCATTCAGCTCAGGGCTGTCGGCGATCATCGAACGGACCCGCCCCTGGGATCCGAGTTTGTGATACGCCTCATTTACGGTCGCGGGTGCGGTATACCCCCACTGGATGATCTGGCTATAGAAACGAGCCACCGTTTCTGGGAGCAGTGACAGATCAAGTTCGTGGATGTCCTCGAAGCTAGAGGTCGGTTCAGCCATACTTGTGTGCTCGGTTTGGGCAGTTGTCCTGTGATACGGATGCAAGTGCTGGTGCAACTATAGATACCGCATGCCTTTAACAATGTCCTCGATCGATCCGGCCTTACGGGGCGACCAGTACAGATCTCGATCAACCTCGATCCCGTCGTGGCTCAGCGAGGTCAGCTCGTCGTGGGAGAAATAGCCCCATTCACTGTTGATGTGGTCGCGGTTCAGGACGGCGTAGCCGAAGTAGAGCCGGTCGTCGGGGTCGTACTCGGCGGCGTACCAGTCACAACCAGCGATGAAGTAGTGCTGGTGGATGATCTTGTCCGCCCAGGGCGTCTTCTCGGTGCTGTATAACTTCGGGATCTTCGACAGATCTCTCGGGGAGGGTTCGTTCCACATGATGGCTGGGGAACGCCATCCGACCCCATGAAGTCTGTGACGGATTGGTCGACACGGGGTTGATCGCACGGACAGGGTCTCAGCCGGATTCCTCCCACATGGCCCTGAGCTCTTCCTCGTTCGCAAGCGGCCAGTCGCCTGTCGGCGGTTCACCGATCGCTCCCCGCTCACTGAGCTTGTTCTCCAGCGACCCGAGCAGGCTGTCGATCGCCATTGCCTCGCGGGCCTGCTCCCAGGTCATGCTGGTGAGCACTTCCTTGTCCCAGTACTCGTTCGAGACCCGCATCAGGGCCGCCAGCTCCCACCCGGTGATCCCGAGGGGGTTCTGCCGTGCTCTCTGTTGTGCATCTTCTGTGTGTTGGTTCTTGCTTGTTCTCATTCCGTTTCAACTCATGATTCTCTGGGTTTCCCCTGCGCCGGGCGGTATCGTCGGGACGGGCTGTGATGTTCGCCCGAGTGCCCGCACCGCGTCCGATGTCGACTGGTCCAGCAGACCGCCGGTGTTGATGTACCGCCGCACCGCCTTCGAGCCGATGACCCACCCGTACCGCGCGCACATCTGGTACTCCGTCAGGTGCCGGGCGTAGAAGGTTGCCGAGGAATGACGGAAGCGGTAGAAGTACAGCCGCTCCCCGAGCTCCTCCTTGCCGAGCCGGTTGAGGATCTTGCGGCCGTAGTGGTACGACCAGGTGATCAGCGTCGCGTTGGGGTCCTTGGCCTCGATGCGTCCCTGCGTGTTGATCTTCCCGCCCGACGGGTGCCGCTCGATCCAGAAGAGCAGATCGTCGGTGGCCAGCGGCAACGCGATCGTGCGGGGCCTGGTCTTGGAGTGGCGGATCCGCACCATCGCGGTCCACCGCCCGTGGTCGTCGCGGTCGAGGTGCACATCGTAGAGCCGGACATTGAACAGCTCGGTGGGGCGGAAGCCGCCGTCGAAGAGCGTCATGATGAGGGCTCTGCCCTGCGGCCCCATCGCGCGGGCCATGCGTCGGGCGTCCTCGTGCGAGAAGGTCTCGGGCTCAGGCGGTTCGCACCGCATGTCGAACCAGCCGACCAGCTCGTCGAGCCGGGCGGTATCCTCGCCGATGAGCCAGCGGTAGAAACGGGCGATGACGGCCTTGAAGTCCTTGATGGTCTCGGGTGAGTACGGCTCGCCACGGCGGTTGGTCCCGAGCTTGGTGACGGTGCCGGCCTCGAGCCCGTCGATGAAGCGCTCCATCTGCCCGGGTGTGATCTGCTCGAACGGGGTCTGCGCCTCGATGCCGAATCTTCGCAGGTGCCAGACGAGTTTCAGGCACCGCCCGTCGGAGACCTTGCGGCGTCCCCGCCGGCGGCGTTGGTGGCGGTCCTGCCCGGATCGGGCATCGGACACGAATCGTGCGATGGTGGTGCGTTGTGCTGGGAGAAGTCTCTCGTCGCGGGCGAGGCTCGCGAGGTCGCGTTGCAGTTTTCGGTGGTAGTCGTGGATGTCTATTTTGTTGGTGGTGTTCATCTCCATACCTCTACCGGCGTGCGGCCGATGCAAAATAGCCGCCGCCGGATCGGCCCCCACTCAAGAGGAGTAAACCGGACAGGAGTGCACCCAAAGAAGAACGACGCCGCAACCCGGTAGCGGGCGTGATCGGCGTGCTCCAGCGGAACACCCTGAGAGGTTCATCTCCCGCTGGCTCGGTTGAGCCGGTGCGGGCCATAGAGAATGGTGGTGGATCGAACTACTTAAATGCGCGCAGACACCGGGGAGTGAGGGTGCTGGGTGACCCTTGGTGAGATCCGTCTCGTGCTAAGGCTGGCTCATTTCTGAGTTGTGGAGAACTCAGTCGTAGTACACACTCTTGACCGCGTCGAGGTTGTAGCTGATATTGGACCGCGCGGTCTGCACGGCGGGGATGCTCCGGTACTGGCTGAGGGTGAGCTGGACTTCGGTCGGCACGGTCTCGTTGTTGTTGATCGCCCGACGCTCAACGCTCAGCGCGGAGAGCAGCTCCCCGAAGTCCGATTCCTGCAGGCTCGCAACACGGTACTCGGCCGGGAGCACGGCGTAGAGCCCCGCGGGCTCGCAGAGCAGTGCAACCGTCCCGCTGTCAACGGTTGAGGGCAGGATGTCATCACGCAGCTGGTCCTGCAGCGTCTCGATGGTGGCGGCGTACGACGCGAGATCGAGCTCGTACTGGTCGATCCGCGCCTGGATGACCGACGCCTCGGCGTCGGTCTCGGCGATACGCACCGACTTGCGGGCCTGTTTGAGTCCTTGCATCGCGGACCGCCGCTGATCCTGGACCGCGCGCAGCGAGGTGAGCACGGATTCGTTGTCATCAATGCGATCAAACGCGGCCTGTGTGGCGGTGGCGTTCATGTCGAGGATGGCCATCACCTCGGGGGTGATGCCGAGCTCGGTGCACAGCAGGCGTGCGTCGTCCATGCTGACCTCCGCAAACGCGGCTGATGTCAGCACGGAGCCGAGGGTGATCGCGAACAAGCCGCGGCGAGCAGAGCGCACCATAGAAGCACCTTCCTTTCAGAGATCCGTACGCAGTCTACCAGAAACGGGTTCGGGTGTGCTGGGGTTGTGTGAAATAAGTTGCGTGCCAAGCAACTGGTACCAGATTTCGGTACGGGTGGGAACACAGTATTGAGTCGGGGCGTAGGGTTTTTCGGTGGCGAGCCGGGATCGGCATTGCGGGTTTGTCTGTGACCCTGTAAACTACGGTTCGCGTTCCCTGAAACAGCCGCCCACGCACAGGAGTAGCTCATCATGGCATGGTCCAGTATCAACCGTATTTTTCCATCCAAGTGCTTGCTCGCGAATGCTTTGTTTATGGTGATGCTGTTCGCACCCCAGCTATTGTTTACCACAACTGCTTCTGCCCAGTGCTGTGTCTGCGAGGACGGGTCTGCCGTTACAGAAAGTACTTACACGATTTCTTATGAAATCAAGACATATGGTTATGAAGGTTCTTTGTGCAACACGGATTCCCTCTCTGGAGAGGCTACCGTGTGCGGTGATTGTGCCGGGGTTGTTGTGCAGGTTGAAGGGACTCGCGATACTGTCACCCCAACACCAAACGACTGCACCGTGGCACCTTCCGGGGGCACCGATCTGTGTGGGGTCGCAACAATTACACTTGGACCAACAAGTGGCGGGGTCACTTTGGGTCACAATGTATGTGGTGGAGTTGTGACCTATTCCACATATACAGGAGCGGGCTCGTCTGATTCCTTTAGCTATTCTAGCGGTCCGCCACCTGCAAATGGTGGTATCCAAGTGACGATCACTGTGACCAAAGAAGGTGGTGAATGCGCCCCATTACCCGAGGGTGCCGAATCTCATTGTGAGGAGGCAGTCGAGGATGGTGGAGATGATAATTGTGGCAATGATCAATCGCTCCGCTCCGTGGCGTATCTGACCCGTCACAAGATCGAGCGGAGCACGGACTTGACGGTCAAACTCCCCGGCCGAGACTTTGAGCTTACGCGAGAATACTCAAGCAACCCGAACCTCTATCCGGTTACCAGCGGTGGCAACTACTTCTGGCGTGGTGCGAGTACCAGCGATGTCGTTCCAGGCCATGTCGGTGTGAACTGGACGACAAACTCATTCCGCTGGCTGTTCGGTGACCATGAGACGAGCTCGTCACCATACCTCCGGCTCGGCGGAATGCCGCTGCGGACGACCCGGGTTTTCCGGCTTGTGGAAGACTCTGGTTCGGTGCGATTTGCTCCGCGGGCATCCTCCAATCAGTACATCTATCCCACGCAGGTGGATATCCCGAATATTGGGACCAGCCAGGGTGTGTACCGGCTTCGCGAGCCCGGTGGAACGGAGACCGACTTCGCCCGCGCCCCAGCAACCCAGCCTACTGGTCCGAACGGGCTCGGGATGGAAGACCTTACCGGGCTACCTATCTACGAGCGTGATTCCTACGGGAACACCTGGTACTACGAGTACGACATTCTCGTGGACAACACCGTGAACCCTCGCGATTCGGTCGTGCTCAAGTCAATTTACCTCAACTGGGATGGTGGTTCGAATCTGAATGACCCGAGCGACGACACCTGGGACGCCCGGGTTGATTACCTCTGGAATGGTCAGGCCGGAACAAGCTATTCCGGGATCACCCAATGGGAGGACACTAACACCAACGGGACTTGGGACAGCGGCGAAGATGCAAATCACCATTTCGGGCGTCTTGCCGAGGTGCGGGTTGTCCGTAAGGACGGGTCGAGTACGATCACAACCCAGAAGGTGCGGTACACCTACTTCGATGATATCAAGGATATCGTGAATCCCGACGATAGCAACCACACACTTGGGGAGCAGTATCGCGCGACCGTGGGTGATCTCTGCCAAGTGGTTGTTTCAACGCTGGTGGACAGCGATGAGGGTGAGTCCTGGGACGGGTTCTATGACCGTGTGTGGCAGTACCGTTACTACGAGCGTGAGCAGGGGCACTTTTCTTCGCTCGGCGACATCCAGTACGACGAGGGTGGTGTGGATCATCAGCTCATGGCGGTATTTTATCCAGAGCAGATGGAGTTCTTCGCCGATCATTTCGCACAAGAATCCATCGCGCAGAGTTCGACCCTGGTGACCGCACCATTCGGTTCGGCAGTCGAAGCCGCGGACTACCTCCGCTGGGTGAGCTTCGAGGATGTGCCCGGGCAATATACCGACTGGTACCTCGATGATTGGGAGGAGTACTTCCAGCCCAACGAGTATTGGCACACACTCTTTGATGTCGCCTCGAAGGTCATCTCGTACTACGGTGAGAGCGATGGATACCGTGTGAAGACACAGGTGGTCAACTCCGGTGACGGTTCGAGTTCGAGCTGTGGTTGCGGGGGGAGCGTCGGCGGGTACCGACTCGGCAAGCGGTTCGATTATCTCTACAAAAGATATACATGGGCGACGCTGCCCGAGGGTGTACCGGATCAGAGTTCTCGCTATCTCGAGGCGAACGGCTATTCGTGCCAGATTGTCGAATCCCGTACGGCGATCCAGTTCGTCGGGATGACGCCCTATCTCGATTACATCCCCTACCGGATCAAGGCGCATGATTATTACTGGCCCACGAATATCGAGAATGGTGAGATCGGGAGTTCAGCGGGTGCGGGTGTTGCTTGGAAGATTGCCGATGTGCTCGCCGAGGCGAAGTCCAGTTGGAACTACAGCCCGAGCACGGATCCGTTCGAGCCCGCCAACGCCGCCGCGGGCACGGGTCGTCGCTGGATCACGATGTACCAGTATACGGACGAATCATCGATTCCCGGGGCGGGTGAAACCTTCACCGCCTACCACAAGGTTGCGAAAGAAATCACCCCCTCGGCGGTGGACTGGGAAAACTATGTGCCAGCGACGGGTGCCGGCGGGGGCACGAGCGCCGCAGAGCTCCCATCAGTACTCTCCGAT
>JAGQOC010000095.1 GCA_020427745.1 Phycisphaerales bacterium
CACCGTGAAGTTCAAGGTCGGACGCAAGATGCGTGAGGCCCTCGAGAAGCCCGCCAAGCCCGCGGCGACCAAGCCGGTGACAGACGGTGCCCGCGCGGACGACACAAGGCGGAACCACACGCCCGAGATCCACATGGGCCCCGCGATCGCGGGCAAGATCGGTGTCCCGAGCAGCGAAACCGCCGCGTCCCGCTGATCCCGCTCCCTATCCCACCGAATCTGTCAAGGCGTCGCTCTTCGCGGTGCCCATCACGCCCGTGTGCTTGAGCATCCGGTCGAGCGCGAGCACCGCGAGCTTCTGGGCCTCGGGATGGACGGCGATGACATTGCGTTCAACAGCCTTGCCGTCGGGCGTGTTCACGCCGCAGAGCCCGTCGAGCACCCACAGCAGGTGCGGCTCATCGATCCGGTACATCGTCGTGCACAGACACTGACAATCGGAGAGCATCCGCACGCTCACGCCCTTCTCGGCCATCTCGTTGGCGATCCGGTTAACGAGGTGGACCTCGGTCCCCACCGCCCACCTGCTGCCCTCGGGGGCGGCGCGGAGTGTTTTCAGAATGAACTCGGTCGAGCCGCTGAGATCCGCAAGGTCGACCACCTCCTTGCAGCACTCGGGATGGACCAGGATCTGGGTGGGTTCTTCTCCGTTTTTCAGCTCGCTGTTTGCCCGGCGGATCTCGGCGCAGTGCTCGGGCCTGAACAACTTGTGGACACTGCAATGCCCTGCCCACAAAATAGTTGCGGCGTTGTGTAACTCTGAATCGGACGCACCGCCCAGCGGCTCGCCCATCGCGGTCTTGCGCGGGTCGTAGACACAGGTGTGCTTCTCGACATCGATCCCGAATGCCGAGGCGGTGTTGCGTCCCAGGTGTTGGTCGGGCAGGAAGAGGATCTTGATCTCCTCGTCGGGCTTCTTGGGCTCCGTCCCCCCCGCCATCGCCCATGCGAAGACCTGGTCGGCGTTGGAGCTCGTGCAGCAGGCGCCGCCGTGCTGACCGACGAACGCCTTGATCGCCGCGGTCGAGTTCACATAGGTGATCGGAACAACGCGCCCACGCCACCCCGAGCCCTTGAGCGATTCATGGATCAGCTCCCACGCCTCGACGGTCTGGTCGTAGTCCGCCATGTCCGCCATCGAGCATCCGGCGCTGAGATCAGGGAGGATGACCTTGACCGAATCAGGGGTGAGGATATCCGCGGTCTCTGCCATGAAGTGGACACCGCAGAAGATGATGTGCTCGACACTGATCCCGCGCCTTGCCCGATCCTCGACGACCGACGCCGCGAGCTGCGAGAGCTTGAGCGAATCACCGAGGAAGTCCGCGTGACGGACCACCTCGTCTGTCTGGTAGTGATGCCCGAGGATGACGAGCCGCTCACCCAGCTGCACCCGGCGCTGCTCGATCCGCTCGCGGAGCAACTCCGGGGCGAGGGCGTGGTACGAATCGGGCAGGGATGGTTGCCAAAGCATGGGGGATCCTCTCGCGGGTCTGCGGCATCTATTGTACGATTCGGATCTCCCCCGGATCGCCGTTTCGTGTGAAATACGGCTGTTCAGATCCCGAACAAGCATGGTGCATCAATGGTCGCGGTCTACATCATTCTGGGTCTCATCGCGGCGGCGCTGTTCGTAACCTTTGTCGTTCGGGCAGCGATCGCCGCGGAGGAGCGGCGTAAGCTGCGGATCGAGGAGATGCGCAGCTTCGCGCACGGCCTCGGGCTCGACTTCACCGAGCAGCAGGACCCCTATCACGACGAGCACTACGCCCATTTCGAGCTCTTCCGCCAGGGCTTCGACCGCAACGCGTACAACACGGCATGGGGGGAGATCGTCCACAACGGCCGCACTTTCGGCATCAACTGTGGTGATTTCACCTACAAAACACGCGAGACCTACACCACAACCGACAGCAAGGGACGCACCCAAACCCGGACACGGATCGTCACCCACCACTTCAGCTACTTCATCCTTGAACTCAACATCAGGAACATCCCGGACCTGCTGATCCGGCGTGAGGGTCTCTTTGACCGGATCGCCTCGGCGTTCGGGAAGGACGACATCGATTTCGAGAGCGCCGAGTTCTCCAGACGCTACTTTGTAAAATGCGACGATCGGAAGTTTGCCTACGACCTGATCCACCCACGGATGATGGAGTTCATGCTCCAGACCCGCCCCGGGTTGGTGGATATGGAGAACAGCCGCATCTGTCTCAGCGGCGGCTACAGCACCTGGCCCGCGTCGCAGTTCGCCCAGACACTCGACTGGCTCCAGCGGTTCATCGACCACTGGCCCGCGTTCGTGTTCAAGGATCTCGAACGCGCCGACCACACCAGCAGCCCACAGCCAGACCGCATCCGGTAGAATCACCCCGAAGGAGAACTTTCCATGGCCATCGCCCCCGTCCTGATTATCCTCGCTGTCCTCGGCGTCGTCGCGCTCGCGATCGTCGGGTGGGTCGCCGGGATCTACAACAAGCTCGTCCGTGTCCGCCAGCACCTCAAGGACTCTTGGTCCGGGGTCGATGTCGAGCTCAAGCGTCGCTACGACCTCATCCCGAACCTCGTCAACACCGTCAAGGGCTATGCGGCCCACGAGAAGGACACCCTTGAGTCCGTCATCAAGTACCGAAACCAGGCGGCGGGGAACAACGGGTCCGTCGCCTCGCAGGCCGCGGATGAGACCAAGCTCGTCGGCGCGCTCCGTCAGCTCGCGGTTGTTGTTGAGAGCTACCCCCAGCTCAAGGCCGACAAGGGATTCGTCGAGCTCCAGGGGCAGCTCGCGGAGACCGAGGACCGCATCGCCGCGGCGAGAAGGTTCTACAACGGGAATGTCCGCGATATGAACACCCTCGTCGAGATGTTCCCCTCGAACATCGTCGCGGGCATGTTCAACTTTGACAAAGCGGAATACTTCGAGATCGAGGACGAGGCGATGCGCCAGGCCCCCAGGGTCGAGTTCTGAGCAAACCCTTACGCGGCGATCGGCAGCTCGACCTGGTCGAGGTTCATCTGCGGCGCATCGAACTCGATCGCGATCCGCTGACGACCGTTCATCGACGGCTCCGCTCGCACGACGCTGGCGCCGATCATCTTGGCGGCCTTGGTCACCGGGCAGGTAATGCACGAGAACGCGACCGCGATCCGCTCGCCGACCTCGGCATTGCGGGCGGCGTTGATCTCGAGCAGCGCGCCGGACGCGGAGAGATCATGGGTCCTGCCCGGCGCGAACTGCGTGCGGGCGCTACGCCTGAGCTTGCAGCAGATCTCGGTCTCGGTCCGTGGATAGGCGCGGCGGTCGGCGTGGGTCATGTCTTCGCCTTTCGTGTGGTGCCTCTCGCCAATGCTCGCAAACAACGCGGAGACAGACGGTTGCACAACCGCTTCATCGTCGTGAACCCATGGTCCGATCAACCGAAACCCTGATTTTCTTCGCACGCGGTGCCCCCTTTGGGGTGGGAAATACGCCCGAATGATCGGCACCCGATCGTTATCAGACCCCGCGGAGCCCGGTGAGATCCACACCGAGCGCCCGCTCAAGGATCATCGCCTTGGTCATCGTCTCCTCCCATTCCTGCTCGGGGACGGAGTCGGCAACGATCCCGGCGCCGCTCGCGTAGCGCAGCTCACCGCCCGTGATGTGCGCGGTGCGGATGCCCACGGAGGAGACAAACGCGCCCGCATCGTTCAGGACGAGCACGGACCCGCAGTAAGGACCGCGGGGCGTGTGCTCGATCTGCTCGATGATCTGCATCGCCCGGATTTTGGGCGCGCCCGTCACCGAGCCGGGCGGGAAACACGCGCGGAGGATATCGCTCAGTGCGCACGGATCGCGGAGTATCCCCTCGACGCTCGCGGTGGCTTGCAGTACGCCCGAGCCGTGGTGCTCGATGGTGCGTGGGTGCGTGACACGAACGGAGCCGAGCTCACAAACCCGCCCGAGGTCATTGCGCATCAGATCCACGATCATGTTGAGCTCCGCGCGGTCCTTGGGCGCGTGCATGAGCTCGTTTGGGTCCGCGGTTCCCGGGCGTGTGCCCTTCATGGGGCGGGTGCGCAGCGTGCGTGAATCCGGATCGAACGCGAGGAAGAGCTCGGGCGAGACGGAGAGAACCTGGTGCCGTTCGTTGTTGTGCTCGAAGGAAACCGCCGCGCCGAACGCCGGGTCGGCGGCGTCGAACATCGCGGACGCCACGGAACGCGCCGAGCCATCAAACGGCACACGGATATGGTGGGCGATGTTCGCCTGGTAGATATCGCCCGCGCGGATGTACTCCTGCACCCGATCGACCGCCCGGATGTACTGTTCCCGCCCCATCGAGGATTCTGGCTCGCCGAGGTTCAACGACGGCAGATCGCTCGGGGTTTCACTCAGCTCGATCCGCCGCTCGTCTGGACCCACCCACTGCGGCTCGCCCCCGTCGCTGAGCCAGGCGCCCTCCCAGCGGAGCGCGACGATCGGGGGCACATCGGATTCAAACGCCGCGGAGCGTGCCTTGGGCTCGATGAATCGCCCGAGTTCGTAGGAGAGCAGGATGATCCAGCCCGACGCAAAGGACGGTTTATGTTTCGTATCCACAAGGGCTTGGAGCGATTGGAGCGGGTCTGGATCCGCATCCGTCACGCTTGTGACGGTTGTCACCCGGCAGAGTGCATGGGCACCCGGCAGACCCGGGACGAGCCCCGACAGCAACGCGGTATTCGTACCCGGGCATCGACGGAGGAGGGCCGAGGCGGCGTTCACGGGCTGGGAAGGGGTGTGGTCGATCGACGATCGTACTCCGCATACAGACCGGTGGTTCGTGTGTGATGGGTGCGTGAATCAGGGGTCCTGTGGATGCCTCGGGTGCGGGAGCGATCTACACTCCTCTCCTGCAGCGCCCGGCATTGAGCCGGAGACGAGCGGCACCGATTTCCCCCGATATTCCGGGCGAGAAAGCACATTCCTAACGGGCACCCAGCCCCCTGATGATCCGACAGGACCGCACCCCATGGCCAAGAAGAAGCCGACGAGCAAAAAGCGCACCACCACCGCACACAAGAAGACGGTGAAGAAGAAAGCATCCAAGCCGACCACGAAGAAAGCCGTCGGCAAACGCCACGCCAAAGCACCCACGCGCAAAGCGACGACCAAGAAAACCGCCAAGAAGAAGACCGCCAGCAAACGCCCCGCACGCAAGGGCGCAACCAAGTCACGGGTCGTCAAGGGCAAGATGGTCTACGCCTTCGGCAGGAAGACCGAGGGCGACGGCACCATGAGGACGCTCCTCGGCGGCAAGGGCGCGAACCTCGCGGAGATGACCTCCATCGGGCTCCCCGTTCCCCCCGGGTTCACGATCACCACCGACACCTGCGCCGAGTACTACAAGCAGGGCAAGAAGCTCCCCAAGGGGCTCATGGATGAGGTCGCCAAGCAGCTCAACGCGCTCGAGAAACAACGCGGCAAGAAGTTCGGCGATCCGAGCGACCCGCTGCTCGTCTCTGTCCGTTCGGGCGCCGCGGTGTCCATGCCCGGCATGATGGACACGATCCTGAACCTCGGGCTCAACGACCAGGCCGTCAAGGGGCTCGCCAAGAAGACCGGCAACGAACGCTTCGCGTACGACGCGTACCGACGCCTGATCAACATGTACGGCGATGTCGTCATGGGCGTCGACCACCACCACTTCGAGGACGCGTTCAGCACCATCAAGGCGAAGTACAATGTCGAGCTCGACACGATGGTCCCCGCGGAGGGGCTGAAGGAGCTCTGCGAGGCGTACAAGGAAGTCTACAAGAAGCATGTCGGCGAGAGCTTCCCCCAGAGCCCGCTCAAGCAGCTCGAGCTCGCGATCAAGGCCGTCTTCGGATCGTGGAACGCAGACAAGGCGATCAGCTACCGGCGCATCGAGGGCATGACCGGGCTCAACGGGACCGCCGTCAATGTCCAGACCATGGTCTTCGGGAACATGGGCGACGACTGCGGCACGGGCGTCGCGTTCACACGCAACCCCTCGACCGGTGAGAACAAGTTCTACGGCGAGTTCCTTGTGAATGCCCAGGGCGAGGATGTTGTCGCGGGTATCCGCACCCCGCAGCCGGTCGCGGACATGCCCAGGTGGAACAAGGACATCTACAAGCGTCTGCTCGAGATCAAGGGGATCCTCGAGGACCACTACACCGACATGCAGGATATCGAGTTCACCATCGAGCAAGGTGAGCTGTTCATGCTCCAGACCCGTACGGGAAAGCGCACGGGCGCCGCGGCTGTGAACATCGCCTGCGACATGGTCAAAGAGAAACGCATCGACGAGAAGACCGCGCTGATGCGTATCCCCGCGGGCGATCTCACACAGCTACTGCTCCCGAGCTTCGATCCAAAGGCCAAGGAGAAGAACAAGGCGATGACGCGCGGGCTCCCGGCATCCCCGGGCGCGAGCGTCGGACACCCGGCGTTCACCGCGAATGAGGCCGTCGAACGGGCGCACAAGGGTGAGAAGGTCATTCTCGTGCGCAAGGAGACCAGCCCGGAAGATGTCGACGGCATGCACAGCGCGGTGGGTATCCTCACCAGCACGGGTGGGATGACCTCCCACGCGGCGGTCGTCGCGCGTGGATGGGGCAAGTGCTGCGTCGCCGGCGCGGGCGC
>JAGQOC010000096.1 GCA_020427745.1 Phycisphaerales bacterium
AAGAAGCACAGCAGCAGCGACATCAGATCGCCGAAGGTCAGCACCCACTCGGGCACCTCCGCTTTTGGGGCTTCCTTCTTCTCAGGCACGGCTCAGCTCCTCTCCGCAATCACAGAATCACGCGGCCTCGGCGGCGTCGCCGAAGGAAGCACGCTGGGCCGGGGGCAGGTAGGTCAGCAGCTTGCTCTCAACAACCCGGGGGTTGTCGCCCGACTGGATCGACATCACCCCCGCGATGATCACCGTCTTCAGCAGGACTTCCTGCTGGTCATTGGCGTAGAGCTTGTCGGCGATCGGACCCGCAAAGACATTGGCGATGATGGCTCCGTAGAGCGTCGTGATCAACGCCACCGCCATCGACGGCCCGATCGCGGAGGGATCGGACATCGAGCCGAGCATGAAGATCAGCCCCATCAGCGTGCCGATCATCCCGAACGCGGGTGCGTACTTGCCGAACTGGTCGAGGATCATCTTCCCGGTCATGTGGCGATCCATCAGCCCCTCGAGCTCGGTCTCCATAATGACACGGATGAGCTCGGGGTCGGTGCCGTCGACGGCCATCTTGATCCCGCGGACCACGAACTCTTCCTTCATGTCGCCCATGTGGTTCTCGAGGCTGAGGATCCCCTCACGCCGGGCGATCTCTGCAAACTTGACGAGGTCACGGATGACCTCCTCAACATCGGAGACATCGTTGAAGACTGATTTGAGAACAACGGTGTGGACCTTGAGGATGCGAGCAAGCGGGAAAGCGCAGATCACAGCGCCCATCGATCCGCCGAACACAACGATGATGGAAGGGATATTGATCAGCGCAAGCGGATCACCGCCGAGCACGATCGAGAGCCCCACCGAGAGCAGTGCGACGCCGAGTCCAATGATTGTGCCGATATCCACCGCGGTTCCTCCATGCGCCGGCTGAAGCATCCGAGCGTCCAGCACACATGGAGTTCATCGACCCGGCGAGGGGAGATCTTGACGCCCACCCCCGATTTGAACCCACAACAAGGGGCGATAACCCCGCACGGACCGGTGTATCACGCCGGAGGGCAGAGCCTGCGGAGGTGACGCTCGTACTCGATCACGCGATGGACGATCTCGCGGGTTGACTCGAGCACAACGAGATGCTCACCGGAGATCAATGTGATAATCGTGTCCGGACTCTCCTCGATCGTTCGGATCAGCTCCGCGTTGAGCACAAACTTCTGCCCGTTGAGTCGAGTCACCGTGATCATCAGGATCCCTTTACGCCTCTACCGAGTTGTTATCGTCCGAGCACCAGCAGCTGCTGGATCAGCTCGTCCGCGGTCCGGATCACACGCGAGGACGCGGAGTAGCCCGTCGAGGTCAGGATCATCTGCGTGAACTCCTCCCCGAGGTCGACATTGGAGAGCTCGAGCGCACCGGAAACGATCGTCCCGTTGCCCAGCTCGCCCGCCGACGCGATCGCCGCGGGACCGGAGTTGGGCCCGGTCGCAAACAGGTTCCCGCCCGCGTCGATCAGCCCCGCCGGGTTGGAGAAGTTCGCGAGGACCACCTGCCCCATCGTGCGGATCGCGCCGTTGGAGAACCGCCCGAGGATAATGCCGTCCTCACCCGCCGCGAAGGTCTCGAGCGTTCCGGGGGGGAGCCCGTCGGTCGCGAGCCCGATCAGACTCGATGAGGTATCCAGTGATGTGGTCTGACCGGAATCAGAGACAAAGCTCAGATCAAAGGTGAGCGGTGTGCCGGCGCCCGTGTCGTCGCGGTCGACCGTCACCGAGATCGACGACGAATCCGGATCCAGCTGACCATCCGTGTCAAACTGCAGCAAGCCCGTTGTGATCGCGAGATCGAGATCGGTGTCGTCCGCTGCGGACAGGTAGTAACGCCAGACCGGTCCCTCGTCGGGGGTTGAGTCGAGCACCATCGAAACATCCACACGCACATCCGTTCCCAGTGAGTCGTACACAACGAAAGTTGTGCGGATGCTCTCGCCATCGGCGCTGACGGACTTGTCCGCAACGAACGGCGAAGAGACATAGGCGCCCGCGGAATCGAGAAGCTGGATATCACCCGACGCGATCGCGAGGTCGTTGATGGTCCCGGTGTTGCCCACGATCTCGATGATCCCCGTGAGCGGATCAACGGTCACGCCCGGCGTGTTGCCGTCCGGGTTCGCACCGGCCGCGGCCTGGATGCCCATCGCGGCGTCGATAAAGTCCATGAAGTCCTGCACCGTCGTCGTCGCGGTAATGTTCAGGATCGCATCGGGGACTTCCGCCTCCCCGACCGAAGCGCCCGAGATCTGGATCGACTGTCCGACCGTGAAGAGTGCCGTCGCGGCGGCGTTGGGGTCCTCGATATCGGTGAGCAGCGAGGTCGCTGTGATGAACCCGCCACCGAGCTCGCTGAATCCGGCGGTCGCTGTCCCGAGCAGCTCGATGATCGATCCCTGGGTGGGGATATCGCCGTCCTTGTTCAGGTTGCCAACGACGGAAACATTCTCTGTTGCCTCCGCGATGGTGCGTTTGCCGACCGGGATGTTGATGGGGACGAGCTGCCCGGTGAGAATATTGAAGTCTTCGTCGATCGCGTACCCAAGCAGCCGCTCCCCGGTCGCGGTGGTGAGGTTGTCGGAGGGATCCTGACGGAAGGTGCCCGCCCTTGTGTAGAACGCCTGCCCCTCGCGTTCGACGACGAAGAACCCGGAGCCGTCGACGGCCATGTCGCGGAGATCCCCGGTCGGATTGAGCGTGCCGTTGTTGAAGTTGCGTTGGATCGCGCCGATGGAGACACCGTTGCCGATCTGCTTTGGGTTCACGCCACCGAGGACTTCGCTGGGTGTCGTCCCGAGCCCGAGGTTCTGGGTGAACATGGAGGAGAAGAGCATGCGCGAGCTCTTGAAGGCGGTGGTGTTCACATTCGCGATGTTGTTGCCGATGACATCGAGCTTTCTCGCGTGGGCGTTGAGCCCGGTCAGCCCGGTGAACAGTGTCGAGGTTGAGGCCATAGTCGACGATCCTTATCTAGGGGGTCCGCGGAGCGGAGCCGTTCATGCCTTCTGCGGCGCATCACCCGACAGGGCACGCACCAGCGACGCGTTTCGCACACCGCGTGCCGAACCGATCACGCCGGTCGCCGTTCCATCAATCTCTGTGATCACGCCGTCCCCGCCCGCTCCCTCGGCGTGCGCAAACGCGTCGATCCCCACAATCGGAGCAATCTCGGATCGCGGGATCTCTTCAAGGACGGTCCGTGTGCGCACATCCACGCGGAGTGTGCGCCCGTCGAGCAGGATCAGCGCGGTCTCACCCCCCACAACCGCGACACGATCGATTGCCCCCGCGAGCGATTGCCTCTGCTCGATACCGAGGACGAGATCGAGCTTCCCGGTGAGCTTTACCGCCAGCCCTGTTTCTGGATTGCCCGAGCGGGCACGCTCGAGGAGCGCATCAAAGTCTGGGCCACCGCCCGCATCCACCGAGCCCGGCTCGCGCGCATCGAACGGACGAACCCCGCTTCCCAGCGAGCGAAGGAGCTGATCAGCGGGCACCGTCATCACGCGTGTCCTCCGATGAACCTACCGCCCGGTTGGCGCAAAGACCTGCTGCTCGCCCTGCCCGAACTGCTCGGTCTCCACACCCTGCGTATCAAGCCCGTCGGCGTCCGATTGCCCGGAGTGCCCGGGGATCGTCAGCAGATTCGGCGTGTTCACCGGGTCCGTATCCGGGTCAGTATCGGGATCTGGATCCGGATCGGGGTCCGGGTCCGGATCGGGATCCGGTGCATTCAGCGGGCCGACGATCTCATCGACCATGCTGAAGAACATCCGCGAGCCGTCGAACATATTGAGCACCGGACCATCCGCGGTCTGCGACACGGACACCACAAGATCCGCCACGCGCCGGTTATCCAGCGTGATCCCGCTGACCAGGCTCCCGATGAGCTGCGACGCCGCGGAGAGTTCGTTCTGCGAGACGAGGCGATCGAGCTTGCTGACCATCTGCGTATCGCTCTCGATCGCACGGATCGTCGAGAGCTGGTTCAGCATCGACTGGGTATCCTGCGGCTCGAGCGGGTCCTGGTTGGCAAGCTCGGTGAAGATGATCTGCAGAAACTCGCCCGATGTGAGCGAGTTGAACGCGTCCGTTGAGGAAGCCGCGGCTGTTGAGCTGCTGCTGAATGAGTTGATGGCGCTCATCGTTGCCCTTTCATCGTCTTACGCGACGGCGTCGAGACCGAGCTCGGTCCAGATCCCGCGTTGCTCTTCGTTCTGCGTCTCGTTGTGCCCGAGCGTATCACTCCCGCTCCGTGGCGTGTGCTGATGGGATGACTGCCGCGGTTCGTGCTGCTGCTCGTCCCCGCGATCGCTCTGTGATTGCCCGCCCGTTCCGCTCGCGTTCTCGCCCCGGTGATCCACGCGGAGTTCATCCACGCGCACACCTTTGGCTTCGAGCTGCTCGCGGAGCCGACCCAGCCCGTGCTCGATCGCCTCACGGGCGCCCTCGGTCTTCGTCTCGAAAGTCGCGCGGACAGCCCCGTTCTCTGCGTGCACGCGGATCTTGAGCTCACCGAGATGGTCCGGGCGAAGCCGGATCGTCATGTCCCCGCCTCCCGAACGCAGCACCGACGCGAGCCCCCGCTGGACCTGCGCGATCACCGCGCCGCGGTCCGTCGAGCTTGATTGCCCGCGGATCACCCCGAGCTTCCCGGATGCTCCGGCGTCCGAACCAATGGACGCGCCCGATGCCGAACCGATCGCCGTGACCGAACCGGGGGACGCTGACGCGCCGGAACCCGGCGCCGATGACACACCCGGCAACATCGAGCGAACCCCCTGGATCCGATCGAGCACCGAGCGGATCGCCTCGGGCACCGCGGGTGAACCCAGTATCGCCGCGGGGATCGCGCCGCTGGGCGTTGTGTTCTGAGCGACAGCTGGCGGCGCTTCGGGTTTCGGATTCTGATCCGCCTCCGGTGACTGTCGCCCCTCGCGCGTCTGCGGAGAAGCAGCCGTCTGCGGTGCGGGTTCGGGCTCCTGCTTCGTGGAGCCCGCGAGCACCTGTCGGCGGAGCTGGTCACGGAATGCGCCGATCGAATCATCGGGCTCCCCGGAATCCACGACCACCGCGCGATCGCTGATCTCTTGGCGCGGTGTCGCCAGCTCGAGCTGCTCGCTCGCCGCACGCGCGACATCCGTCTTGCTCGGATCGACCGGTGGCTGCACCGATTGCACCCGCTCGCGGGCTGCCTCTCCCCTCCGGCTGAGCCGAACGAACACATCCGGCTTCACGGGCTCCGCAGCGCGAGTCGTGTCTTCGACCGACGCTTTTTGCTCCGCCGGTGCACGCGTTTGCTCGGGTAGACCGACCTCTTGAGCGGGCCGCCCACTCTCCGCAGACTCATCTGAAACCGACACAACCGCAGCCTGCGGCTCGGTGCTCGTCTCGGCGGACACGGGGCGATGGTCGATGACCGGTCGCGGCTCGCCATCATCTGAATCGGTCGGCGGCTCGGGATTCTCGTCCGCGGCTTCTTCCGCCTCCACCTGGTCGCTCGAATCCGTCTGCGATCCGTGCCCCTTCGACGCTTCAGACTGCTGATCGGAGACCCGCTCGACCGGGGTGCCCGAATCGGAATCCACGGGCTGCCCATCCGGATCCTCGGCCGGTCGCTCCTCGATCAATGCCGACTCCCTCTCCGTCGGCTCGGGCTTGGACTCCGGTGCGGATCGGGTGTCGAGCAGCTCGGCGAACGAGCGAGTCGTTTCCGCGCCCCGGCGCACGCTCTGCGCATGAACCGGCATGATCTGCAGGGCACCGGATTGGATCAGTCGTGTTTCGGTCTTCATGGGCCTCTTATCCGGGCGGCGCGGCGGCCAGGCCACGCGTCCGGAGAGACTCAAGCAAGTTTGCTGCCAACTGTTCATCCTCTTTGACGAACTCCGCAAAGATCTTCGTACGCACCCGCTCGTCCATCTTGGAAAGATACGAAACCACCTGCTCGTCCTTCCCCTCGTTGAGCAGCACCTGCAGGGCGCTCATCGCGTCCTTCGGCTTGAGCCCCGAGAGCACCGAGAGCGATTTGGCGAACTGGTCCGCCCCCTCGATGATCTCCAAACGAGCACGCATCGCATCGAACGCCTCCTGCTCTGCCCGCAGGGCCTTCCGATCCTCGTCGATCAGACGCTGCTGATTCATCAGCGATCCCTTGAGGTCCTGGATCTCCCGCTCGGTCCGCTCCCGGCGTTGACGATCAACCTGCGTCATCTCCACACGCACACGGTTCCGCTCGTCGGCGGTGAGCGCAAGCTCGGGCAGGGGCTTCTCCATGCTCGCCAACGCCTCCGCGGCGGCCTTCTCCTCGACCGCAAGGCGCTGGTCCCGCTCGGCGACAGTCTCCCCGAACAGCGACTGCACCTCCTGGATCCGCGCTTTGTCGATCCGCCCGGAGGTATACACCCACCCCGCGAACCCGAGGACCGCGAGCAGGTTCAGGAACGCGAGGGTCGAGACCAGTGTCCAGAGCTTCTTCATCGCATCATCTCCTTCGTTCGTGCGTGGCGCATCACCGCGAGCTCATCGAGCTCGCGTGCCTCGCGTGCGTCGAGCTCCTTCCTGAACGCCTCGTACGCCCGCTCCCGGAGCAGCTCCACCGCTTTTCGAGCGGCGGACGCCCGGATCAGCTCCGCGCGGGCGCTCTCCAGCTTGGTGAACACCCCCGCGAGCTCCAGCACCGCGCGGTGCGCATCGAGGTGGTGCCCGAGCGTCGCGCCCGCCTGCATCTTGACAGACCGCAGATCCACCACGCCCCCGGCGCTGAGTGCATCGCGCATCACGCGTTTCTCGTCGTCCATCATCGACTGACACCGCCGGATCCGATCCTCGAGCTCCACCCGTTCACGCTCATACGACGCGAACACGATCTGCTTCTCGCGTTCTTCACGCTCGCGGAGCTCAAGGACAGGCTGCAGGTTGAATCGGAATCGGGGCATGGTTCAGAAGCTCATTTCCGTTGCTTGGGCTGTACGCCCTTCATGGACTTGCGGTGCGCCGTCATCTCCCCGGCCTGGAACGCGAGCTTGACGAGCATCTCCTGCGCGGGCTCGAAAACCGCACGCTCGTCGGAACGCTGCATCAGCAGCTCGTTGATCACCGAGACCATCTCGATCGCCGTGTCCGTCTCGGGGTTTGCACCCGGCGCGTACGCCCCGATCTGCACAAGGTCCTCGACCTCCTTGTAGCTCGCGAGCAGGCGCATGATCTGGTGACGCGCCGCCGTGTGCGCCAAGTCGGAGACATCACCCGCGACACGCGAGACCGAGTCCAGCACATCGATCGCCGGAAAGTGCCCCTTCTGCGCGAGCTTGCGGCTCAGGACCACATGCCCATCGAGGATCCCCCGTGCCGCGTCCGAGATCGGCTCGCTCATATCGTCGCCCTCGACCAGGATCGTGTACAGCCCCGTGATCGAGCCCCGCTCGTGTTCGGATCTCACCGCGCCCGCCCGTTCGAGAAGCACAGCAAGCGCTGAGAACACCGAGGGCGTGTATCCCTTTGTTGCGGGCGGCTCGCCGACGCTCAGCCCGACCTGACGCTGCGCGTGCGCGAACCTGGTAACGGAGTCCATCATCAGCAGCACATCGCGTCCCGCGTCACGGAAGTATTCCGCCGCGGCGCACGCGAGCTTGGCGGCCCGCAAGCGGAGCAGCGGCGACTCGTCGCCGGTCGCAACAACAACCACCGACCGCCTGAGCCCTTCCTCACCGAGCGCATCCTCGATGAAATCGCGGACCTCGCGCCCGCGTTCACCGATGAGCGCGATGACATTCACATCCGCGTCCGTGCCCCGCGCGATCTGCCCGAGCAGCGTGGATTTGCCGACGCCCGGTCCAGCAAAGATGCCCAGACGCTGCCCGCGACCGACCGGCGTCATCAGGTCGATCGCGCGGACCCCGGTCCTCAGCGGCTGATTCACCCGACGCCGTTGCATCGGTGAGATCGGGTCCGGATTGAGCGGGTACGCGATCGTTTCATGAACCGCGCCGAACCTATCGAGCGGACGCCCGAGCCCGTCGACGACCCGTCCGAGCAAGCGATCGCCGACGAGCGCGGACTGGTGGACCTGCTTGGCATGGATCGGCGCGCCGATGACGATGCCGGTGGTTTCTGCGAGCAGCATCACGATGGTATGCTCCCCGTCGAAGCCGACAACCTCACCGAGGATCGGCTTGTTGTGCGAACAGATCTCGACGAGTGACCCGATCGGGACCGGGAAGTCCGTCGCGAGCACGCTCAGCCCGCGCACGGATGACACGCGCCCGCTGATCCGCAGCGGTTGGACCCGATCAATCGACGCGAACTCGGGAGCAAAGACACTCACGCCGCGTCATCCTTCCGCTCGATATCCGAATCGGATCGCGGCTCTCCCGGGATCAGTTCCTCGACGATCCGAGCGAGCTGCGTCTCGATTGATGCATCGATTACCCCCCCGCCCTCGGTCTCCGCGAAGCATGATCCCTGCGAAACCGCCGGGTCCCCCACGACCTCGGCGTGCGCACAGTTCATGCAATCCGCGATCAATCCCGGGAGCACGGTCTCCGCATACGCAAGATCCTCCGGGTTCACCCGCAGCACCAGTCCGGTCGGGCGGGCGAGCGTGTCGAGCACCGACTCCATCTGAGTCCGCACCGCCCCCGCGTCGTGCTTGATCACCCGGCGTGTGATGCGCTGCGCGATCCGCACCGCGAGCTCAACCACATCCCGGCGTGCGTTCTGGTACATCGCATCGCGTGCAGCAGTGAATACACCCAGCGCCTCACCCCATTCTGAGGTGAGCGTATCGATCTGCTCGCGGTGCTGGACGATCGCCTGGGTGAATCCCTCTTTCCTGCCCGCCTCGAACCCCTCGCGTTGACCGTCCTTGTAGCCCTGCTCGCGTCCTTCCTTTGCGGCCCCCTCGATGAGCCGCTGACGCTCGGCGCGTGCATCCCGCAGGATCTTCTCCGCCTGCTCGTTGGCGATGCGGATCACGGTCTGCCCCTGCTGGTGCAGGTCGCCCAGATTCATCACCGTCGCCTGGCGTGTATAGCTCTCGATATCGGCGCGTCGGATCATGCCCATCGCTGCATCCTCCGCGTGCTAGACGACCATCTCGGAATCGCCGCCGCGTCCCTCGATGATGACATCGCCGGCCTCTTCCAGACGACGCACGATGTCCACAATCCGCTGCTGCGCCGCCTCGACATCCGACACACGCACCGGGCCCATGAACTCCATATCCTCCTTGACCATCGACGCGGCACGCTCGGACATGTTCCCGAAGATCTTCTCCTGCAACGCCTCGCTCGCGGTCTTGAGCGCCACCGACAGCTCGTCGTTCTCGATCTCCTTGAGCACCGCCTGGATGCCCTTGTCGTTGACGAGCTTGATGTCCTCGAAGACGAACATCAGCCTGCGGATCTCCTCGACGAGATCCGGGTCGTCGGACTCGAGCCCCTCCATGATCGTCTTCTCCGTCGCGCGATCCGCGAGGTTGAGGATCTCGGCGACCGTCGGGACACCGCCCGCTTTCTCCATATTCTGCATCAGCATGTTGCTCAGACGCGACTCCAGACCCTGCTCAACCTCGCGGATCACCTCGGGGTTCGTCTGCTCCATGTTCGCGACGCGTTTGATGACCTCGAGCTGCTTCTCCATCGGCAAGCCGACAAGAATCTCCGACGCCTTGTGGTGCGAAAGATGGCACAAGATCAGTGCGATCGTCTGCGGGTGCTCGTCCTGGATAAAGGTCAGCAGGTTGTCGGACTCGGCACGCTGGAGGAAACTAAACGGCGTCTTCTGCACCTGCGTCTGGATCTGCCCGAGCACCCGGTCCGCGTCGCCCGGTTCCAGCGAGTTCTGCAGCAGCTGCTTGGCGTACGCCAGCGAGCCCTCACTCGCGTATTGCGTCGCGATCGAGATGTTGTAGAACTCCTCGATCACCGCGTTCTGAAGCGTGTCGCTCACCCGGCCGAGACTCGCCAGCTCGCGTGTCACCTCCTCGACCTTGTCCGCGGGCAGGTGCTTGAGCACATTGGTCGCGTTGTCGGGCCCAACCGCGAGCAGCAGGATCGCCGCCTTGGAAACGCCCTTGAGCTCCCGTGGATCCGTCGGCAGAGGTGTGTTCTGGTTGCGCGCCATCGTAGCTCCCGGTTACTCCTCAACCTCGGCCCAACGCCCGATCAGACGGGCGGCAGACTCCGGATCCGATCCGATCAGATCGTTGACCTGCTCGCGGAGCTGCTGCACCTGCATCACCGCGTCGTCGAGCTCGATGCCCGCCATCGCGGTCTCACCCTCGCCCGCTTCCCCGACAAGGTCCCCGATCGTCTCGAGCTGAGGCGGGATCCCGACGAGCTCCTCGGCGCTGGGCAGCTCGATGTTCTTGCTTGAACGCTTGACCATCATCAGCATCATCACCACCGCGATCAGCGCCAGCACCCCGACGAGCGCCGTCTCGATCAGATTCCCCGACGCGAGCATCCCCTCGCCCCCGGTCAGCGTGCTGATCAGCCCCGCCTGCTGCATCGCGACACCCGCGGGCATATAGCCGGCGCCCATCGGCGCCATCGAGACAACCGCCTCACCCGTGATCGGCGTCCCGTCCGGGGAGACCCCCATCAGGTGCGGCTGCACAAGCTCGGTGATCATCTGCTTGTACTTGGCGTCGAACTCCTGCTGCGCGTCGTTGGGCCCGACCGTTGCTTCCTCATCCGTAGCGCCGCCCGCGACCTTCGCACGCCGGATAATGTCCTCGATGTACTCCTGCGGCACGATCACCGTCGCCTTGATGTGCGTCGGCATCCCGCGATTGTCCAAAACATGCTTCTCGGTGAACCCGATCGCGACCGCGAAGTCTGAATCACCCGTGGTCCGCTCGCTGCTCGTCCCGGTACCGTTGCCGCTGTTGATGCTCGCGGTCTGGTTCGAGCGGACACCCGACTCGGCCCCGCTGGAGACCTGCGAGTTCACATCCGAGGTCTCGCTGACCTTCGTCGGGATCGAGACGGTGCCCTCGTTGGTCTTCGCGTTCGCCCGCTCGGTGGTCGAGACCTTGGTGACATCGACCATCGCGGTCACCGAGACGACCACGCCCGGGATATGGGCGAACATCGCCTCGAGCTTCTGCTTGGTGTGCTGCTCCGCCTGATTCGCCTGGTCCATGAACTGCGACGCCATGCGCGACTCATCGCTGCTCACTGTGCGGTTGCGCCCCGTTGAGCCCTCGATGATCTTGACGCTCGACAGGTCCATGCCCGCCGCGGATCCCGCGACGAGGTTCGCGATCGCGTCGACCGCGTTCTGCGACATCGGGACATTCCCCGCGGTGAACACCATCACCGACGCGCTCGGCTCGCGGACCGCCCGCCCGAGCCCGCTGGACTCGGGGACATCGAGGATAACCGTCGCCTTGGAGACGCCGCGCATCTTCGCGATAATCCGCGCGAGCTCGTTCTGCTTGGCGATGACGGCCTGCTGCCGGTGCTGGTCTTTGGACGCCTTCCAGTCCTGCGCCGCGAAGAGATTATTGAAGAGCAGCGTGCTGTCGCCGGGGAGGTTCCCGGACTCCATCAGCCTCGCCGCGGCTGCACGCTGCTGCCCCTGCGGGACCATAATCTTGCCGTTCTCGATCGAGGCGTTGATGCCCGCGCGGGTGAGGACATCGATCGTCTGCATCTCCCCGTTGTCGGCCATGAGCTCGACCATCGAGGGCTTGGCGGCGTACTGCGAGACCAAAAACAGGGTCATCGCCGCGATCACCGACAGACTCAGCAGCAACAGCTTCTGCGAGGAGGTCATCCGCCCCGTCTGGTCCTGGATATTCGCGAGCACCCGCCGGAGCTGGTTCATAACACATCGGCCTCCATGCCTCTTGTCCCCCGCGCAATCCTCGCACGGCCCACGCGCAGATCACGCCCGTGCACGCAAGATCGGCCCATCGAGCCTCCCCGCTTGATAACCCAAACGGACTTCTTGGATCTTCTTTCGAGTCACGCAACAACTGCGCAGCGAACAACCGCCCGCCGTTCAGTATCCGTTGTGTTGTTCTTGAAGCCGGGCTTGATCAGACACGCATCTGCTTGATCTCGTCCATCGCCTGCATGACCTGGTTCCGCATCGCCTGCAGCATCTTGAAGGCCGTATCCGCCTTCTCCGTCGCGAGGATCACGCCCTCGAGGTCGTTCCGGCGCCCGGTGAGCAGATCCTCGGTCGCCCGGGTGGCGTCCTGCTGGACGGCGTTGACCTCCTGCAGATTCCCCATGAGCATCTTCTTGAAGTCCGCGCCGTTGCTGTTGCCCTGCGGGCGCGACGCTCCCGGCGTCGGGATCTGTCCCGAGTTGCTCGCTGATCCGATGAGTCCGAGTGGGTCGCTCATGCGTGTTCTCCGGGGTCAATCATGCCCGCTCACGCGAGCAGACGCAAGGCTTGTGCCAGCATATTTTTGCTCGTTTCCGCCGCCACGACATTCGCCTCGTACGCGCGTGATGCCTGCATCCCGTTGACCCACTCCACGGTCGGATCAATATCCGGCACCATCACATACCCGTCCGCGTCGCGGAAAGGGCTCTCGGGCATGTACTTGGGCACCAACGAATCCTGCTCGATCTGGATATCCCGCACATGCACGCCCATCCCGCCCTCGGGTGAACCCGCCGCGAGCATCGCCGCCCGCCGCCTGTACGGGTCGTACTCGCCCTGCGCATTGAGGATCGTGTTGGAGTTGGCGATGTTCGACGCGATCACGGCCATCCGTGTCCGCTGCGCGATCATCCCGCTGGTTGATGTTTCGAGTGCTCCGTACATCCCTTACCCTTTATACACGCTGCGAGATCGCCCCGAGGACCTGCCCACGCTGCTGGCGCAGCAGATCCGCGGCGACCCGGTACATCGACGCGTTCTCCACCAGATCCTGCATCATCCGCTCCAGATCCCGCTGATTGCGATCGTGGAACAGGACGCCGTCCGTCGGCGTCCCGGGGTTGAGCTTCAGATTCCCGAACTTGTCCGTCTCGATCTGCCCGGTGGACTTGAGCTCGAGCTCCCCGAACGCCCCGCCGCTCTTCTCGCGCCGCTTGTCGATCGCCTCGCCCAGAACCCGCTGGAAGTGCTTGGGATCGACATCCTTGCCCTGGAAGTTCGGGGTATCGATATTCGCGATATTGTGCGCCAGGATCTGCTGACGCTGACCGGCGAACCGGAGCATCATCTCCAGCGAAGGCGCCGCACCCCCGGTTGAAAGCTCCTGAATAATCACAACAGACTCCTCGCAACCCGTGCGCCAAACCGCCCGAATCAGAGATTCGGGGAAACCAGCGACTCTTCCTTCCACTTCTTCAGCTTCAGCCCGAGCGTCCGCACCCCGATCCCGAGCGCCTTGGCGGTCTTCTGCCGGTGCCCGTTGAACCGCTGCAGCGTCGCGACGATCGTGTCCCGCTCCAGATCCGCGAGTGTGCGGTCCCCAGGGAGCGTGACCGGCTTGGATTCCGTGAATGACCCAACCGCCGGCTGCACGGTGCTGCGGAACGCCCCGGGCTGCCCGTTGCTGTACCCGCCGTGGTGCCCGCTGGACTGGGCGGCACGCATCGGCTGGGCCTGCCCGTTGGCGGGGGCGGCACGCAGCGGCGTGGCCTTGGGCACAATCTTGCCCGTCATCAGCCACGGCTCGATCAGCACACGATCGATCGTTGTTGCCTTGGGATCACTCAACACCACGGCCCGCTCGCAGATGTTCTGCAGCTCCCGGACATTCCCGGGCCAGCGATAGCCGCTGAGCAGCTCCATCGCCTCTGGAGTAAACTCGGTCCTGCGCCGCCCGTCGCGGATGCAGATCTTCTCGACGAAATGCGCCGCGAGCGGCTCGACATCCTCCAAACGATCACGCAGCGGCGGGATCTGGATCGGCAGCACATTCAGACGGAAGAACAGATCCTGACGGAACTCCCCCATCGACGCCGCGTGCGGCAAATCCCGGTTGCTCGTCGCCACCACCCGCACATCCACCCCGATCGTCGTGCTCGAACCCACACGCTCGAACGCACGCTCCTGGAGCACACGCAGCAGCTTCGCCTGGATCTGAGGCGAGACCTCCGAAACCTCATCCAGCAGCAGCGTCCCCCGATCTGCCAGCTCGAACCGACCCTTCCGAAGCGTGTCCGCGCCCGTGAACGCGCCACGCTCGTGCCCGAACAGCTCGCTCTCGAGCAGACTCTCGTTGAGAGCCGCGCAGTTGACCGCGAGGAACGGCGACTCCACCCGCGGGCTCAGATCATGCACCGCATGGGCAACGACTTCCTTACCCACACCCGACTCGCCCGTGATTAGCACCGTCCCGTGACTCGCCGCGACCGCGCGGACCTGCTCGCGGACCTTGCGGATCGCATCGGAGCCGCCGATGATCCGATCAAGCCCGAGCCTCGGGGAGTCGTTGCGAGCCCCGCCGGCACGCAGGATCGCATTCTCATGGACAAGCCTCGCGTGCTGGATCGCGCGTTTGAGCGAGATAACGAGCTCGTCGCCCTCGAAAGGCTTGGTGATAAAGTCGTACGCACCGTTCTTCATCGCCTGCACCGCTGTCTCGATCGTCCCGAACGCGGTCATCAGAATCACCGGGAGATCCTCGTCGATCCCGTTGATCTGCTTGACGAGCTCGATGCCCGTCATCCCGGGCATGTTCAGGTCCGTCACCACCGCGTCGGGTTTTTTCTGCGCGATGTCCTTGAGCGCCGAACGCGCATCGGATGCCGTGCGGACCGTGAAACCCGCACGGGTGAGCGTCGAGCCCACCGAATCACGCATCATCTCCTTGTCGTCGACCACAAGCACTGACCTGGGCATAATCTCGATCCTTTATACACGCACCACATCGCCCATCCGGGCATGAACCACAATCTCTCCGCCCGCGGCCGAGTGATCCTCGTCTTCCTGAACGCGAAGCGGGAGGTGGAGCTCCACCGTTGCACCGCTCGCGTCTGTGTTCCGTTCGCTGTTGTTGTACACAACGACCCGCCCGCCGTGGGCATCGATTATCCGGTGCACGATCGCCAATCCGAGCCCAGTCCCGGTCGCGCGGGTCGTAAAGAACGGGTTGAACATCCGCTCCACCACCTCAGCGGGCATCCCGTCGCCCCGGTCGCGTACGCGCAGGACCACGCCGTCCTCCTCGAGCTCTTCGCTCAATCCGATCTCGACATCAATCCGCGACGCCCCCACCGTCCGGCTCGCATCGCACGCGTTGCGAAGGATGTTGACGATTGCCTGCTGGATCATCCCCGAGTCGCAAGAGAGCGGAGCGTCCACGCCCGCGCGAATGATCTCGATCCCATCGAGCTGCGCCCTGCACGACTCGATCGACGCGTCGACCAGATCCGAGGCGAGACAGCCCGACCGGTGGACCCGGAGCTCGCGGGCAAATGCGAGCACATCGGTGACGATACCGTCGAGCCCCCGGACCGCCCGAGCGATTTTGACCGCTGTGGCTTGCTGCTCCGGAAGCTCGGCGAGGTCCTCTTCGAGCATTTTGGCGTATAAGCGGATCGATCCGAGCGGATTACGGATCTCATGCGAGATCCCCGCGGCCATCTCGCCGAGTGCCGCGAGACGCTTGGATCGCTGGAGCGCCTCGTTTGCCTGGCGGAGTTCGGAGTTGAGCCGACCGACCTCGCCCTGGAGCTGCGAATGTGTGCGTTCGAGTCGGGCGGTCACCTCGTTAAACGACGCCATCAACTCCGCGAGATCACCGGGCGAGAGAGCGTCGCTCGAATGCGACGCTGAATCAATCGGGTTGTGTTCCGCGATCGTGCTCATCAGCCTCTCCGGTCCTGGAGTGTCGGGTTCGGCGTGCCCTTGTTCCCCGAGTACGCACTCATCGCGGACTTCTGCTGCCCCATCGATGACAAACGCGCCGCCAGCCCGTCGCGTTGCTGTTTCATCAGCTGATGGTGCTCCGCGTCACGCTCGCGGATGCCATCCGCGACCCGCTCGAGCTCACGCAATCGCTCGCGTGCGTCCGCAAAGAGGGCGGGCCCCATCGCGGAGATGCACGCCCCGTCCTCGAGCATCGCGCCGAGCTGCTCACCAGCGACGGCAAGCGCACGGAGAACCGGCTCACGCCTCTGGAGCACATCGAGGACGAGCTCGACATCCCCGTCCCTGACCGCCTGACCCTGCTCAACACTGAGCCGATCGAGATGTGCACACCGCGACCCCATCTCATCGATCAGCGTCGAGACCCGTGCGGCGAGTGCTTGCGTGTTGTGCATCTTCATCTCGGTCATCCGTGACCCTCAAAGTGCGCGGGGATCCGTCCCCGATAGGCTGTTATCGGCCCAACGGGCGCAGGAACTGCACTTCTGGTCAGCTTTGTGACAAGATCATCGCGCTGGAGTCAAGCCACCGCTCCCAATCCCGCCGGTCCATCGGCAGATTCGGGTCGTTCCAGACCTCGTCCGGGATGCTCGAATAGAACCGGCGTGCCCGCTCGTTG
>JAGQOC010000011.1 GCA_020427745.1 Phycisphaerales bacterium
TGTCGACGAAGATCATGGTTTCCTTACCAGATTCATCGCGGAAGTTCTCCGCCATGGTCAGCCCGGAGAGGGCGACGCGGAGACGCGATCCGGGGGGCTCGTTCATCTGGCCGAAGACCATCGCGACCTTGTCGAGAACATGCGCCGTCGAGCCGTCGGACTCGGTGTATTCTGCTTCGGCCATCTCGCGCCAGAGGTCGTTGCCCTCGCGGGTGCGTTCACCGACGCCGCAGAAGACGGAGTATCCACCGAACTCACGAGCGGTCCGGGCGATCATTTCCTGGATAACGACGGTCTTGCCGACGCCCGCACCACCGAAGAGACCGATCTTGCCGCCTCGGACGAACGGGCAGAGCAGGTCGATAACCTTGATGCCGGTCGGGAGGATCTCGGTCTTGGGGTTGAGCTGAGAGAACTCGGGCGGATCACGGTGGATGGGCGAACGCTGGGCGCCCTCGGGGGCCGGCTTGTTGTCGATCGGATCACCCAGCAGGTTGAACACGCGGCCGAGGACCTTCTCGCCGACGGGAACGGAGACGGGACCACCGGTGTCTGTGGAGGTCATCCCGCGGGTCATGCCGTCGGTGGAGCCGAGCGCGACCGCACGGACGCGTCCGCCGCCGAGGTGCTGCTGCACCTCACCGACGAGCTTGGCTGCTTTGCCGTTGTGCGTCCACTCGGTGATGATTGCGCTGTAGATATCGGGGAGGTCACCCTCGGGGAACTGGGCGTCGAATGTCGACCCGATGACCTGTGTGATGGTGCCTTTGGTTCCAGCTGCCATGTGCTGCGATCCTTTCGGTTTCTTGCCGATCCGCGGGGTCTCCGATGCCCGCCCGATCGGGCTGGAACCATAGGTCCGCCCCGCCCGATCCGCCACCCTTGCGAGGGGTTTGGACCCACCAAATTTCTCGGACGCCGAACCCCTTCCCCCGGACCGGATCCCCGCCCGGCAGCTGCCCCTTGGCGGCTCCGCTGGGACCACCGCCCCAAAATGCCGATGAGGGGCGTGGAGGACGAACGCACCCGCGATGGCTGAAACCACGCCATATCCGATTCGCGTCGGCATGATCGCCCTGAGCGATCTGGACGACCCCAACCCGATCTCCGGGATGCCCTATCGCATGGCCGCCTCGCTGCGAGCCCAGGGCATCGAGATCGTCCCGCTCCCGGCCCAGAAGCACGCCCAAACCGGACGCTCGCTCTTCCGCAGAGCGGTCGATCGAGCGATGTGGATCCACAAGAAACGCACACCGATGTGGGTCAAACGGGCGATCGATACGACGCTGCCGTTCATCCCACGCTCCGCGGCTCTCCGGCGCGCCCGCTCGCTCTCGGCGTGCGCCCAGAGCAATCTGGAACAGGCACTCGCGCGGGGAACAAGGATCGATGCGCTCTTCGGATGCTGCATCTCCTCCGCGTTGTATAGCCTGCGAACGGATCTCCCCGTGATCTACTTCTCCGACGCGACCTCCCCGGTGCTTCAGTCTACCTATCCGGTGCTCGCCCTCCGGGGGCGTTCCTATCGGGATGCGCTTCGCGAGGTCGAGCATCAAGCTCTCCAGTGTGTTGATGTTGCGGTCTTCGCCGCTCCATCCACCCAATACTCCGCGATTCATGACTTTGGGGTTCCCGAAGAGTGCACGCGCGTGGTCCCGATGGGAGCACATGTCTATCCGTCAGACCCGGGCTCCATCGTTGCTCCGACCGATGCACCGACGAGGGATTCGTGTGAGCTGCTGATTGTCGCCGCGGACCCGGTTCGTAAACGGGTGGATCTCGCGACGGAGACGGCGGAGATCCTTCGTTCACGCGGGATCCGGGCAACGCTGCATGTTGTCGGCCCCGGGACCCCCCGTTCGCGGGCATCCGGGGCGGTGGATTCCGTCGGGCCGCTCCGGCTGAGCGACCGCAATGATCGTGTGCGGCATCAGAAGCTCCTGGCCGATTGCCATCTCCAGCTCCTTCCCTCGCTGGGCGAGGCGTTCGGGATCGCGCCGGCGGAGTCGGCCCACTTCGCTCGTCCGTCGATCGTCGCGGACGCCGGGGGGCTACCGTTCGTGGTGCTCGACGGGCAGACGGGGGTGGTGATGCCGATCGACGCCGACCCCTCGGCGTGGGCCGATGCGGTCGAGCGGATCGTGGAGCAGCCGGAGAGCTATCGGGCGATGAGTTCTCGGGCACTCGAGCGGGCACGCGAGAAGCTCAGCTGGGACGCGTGGGGGCGTGACCTTCGGGCGATTATTGAGGCCGAGATCAGCAATCATCGCCCGGCATGAAACAGTTTCTGTTCGTGCTGGAAAACTCTGGAATCTAAATCTTTGCATTCTGTGCGGTTGCGTAAAATTACCTTGCATCCACGGATTTCTCGCAGTATTCTTGGGAATACCACTCAGAGCGGGTCCTTTGCGCGATCCGTGAGACCAAACCTCTTGAGGAGAGATCAGATGCGAGGATCAACAGCAATCCAGTCGGTTTCGGTGATCGCAATGATCGCCGGGACCGCGCTCGCCGGGGCACCCCGTGCGGCGAAAGTCGCCGCGATGCCGCAGGCGACCAGCACTGTCCAGCCGACGGTGATGACCCGGTTCAAGTACAGCTCCGTCGCCGAGGCCCGGCACGACAACTACGGCGCCCGAGGCGTGGTCCACTCCGTCGCACGCGACTGGAACGAGGAACTCCTCCACGCGATCCGCAACGACTTCGCACGCCCCACGGTGCACGCACGGAACCTGTACCATATCGGTGCGGCGATGTGGGACGCGTGGTCGGCGTACGACACGGAGCCCTCGGACCAGGTGTTCCATCACGAGAAACTTACCGCCGAGGATGTGCAGGCGGCACGCGAGGAGGCGATCAGCTTCGCGGTCTACCGGATCATGAAGCACCGATTCCTGTTCTCCCCGGGGTTCCTTGAGATCAATACTTCGATTGACACACTCATGGACGAGAAGGGGTACGACCGCAACTTCACCTCGACCGTCGGCGATTCTCCCGCGGCGCTGGGCAACCGGATCGCGGCGACGATTATCGCGATGGGGCTCAACGACGGCTCGAACGAGTCGGGATTCTATGCCAACCTGTTCTATCAGCCGGTCAACGCTCCGCTGCTGCCCGACTTCGCGGGCAACCCGGATATCTCGGACCCGAATCGCTGGCAGCCGCTGGCGCTGCAGTTCTTCAAGGACCAGAACGGGAACCCGATCCCGACGGGGTACCCCGCGTTCCTCTCGCCCGAGTGGGGCGATGTCACGCCGTTCGCGTTGAACGATGAGGATTCCCAGGTCTACACCCGCGACGGGCACGACTGGACAGTGTGGTCCGATCCGGGCGCACCGCCTCGCATCGGGGAATCCCCCGAGAGCACCGCACGCTACAAATGGGGAAATGAGCTTGTGATGATCTGGTCCGGTCAGCTCGATCCGACCGACGGCGTGATGATCGATGCGTCGCCGGCCAATATCGGCAACGCCCAGCTCCCCGAGGTTGCGGAAGAGCAGGATTTCTATCAGGTCACCGCGGGCGGCGACTGGGGCGTGGGTCACGACATCAATCCGACGACGGGTCTGCCTTACGAGCCGCAGATTGTTCCGCGTGGTGATTACGGTCGCATCCTCGCCGAGTTCTGGGCGGACGGCCCGGACTCCGAGACACCTCCGGGGCACTGGTTCACGATCCTGAACTATGTCACGGACCACCCGCTGCACGAGAACCGGTTCATGGGCGAGGGCCCGATTATGGACCAGCTCGAGTACGATGTGAAGTCGTACCTGATCCTCGGCGGAGGCATGCACGACATCGCGGTGTCGTCGTGGTCCGTCAAGGGCTACTACGACTACATCCGCCCGATCTCTGCGATCCGCTATATGTGTGACCAGGGGCAGTGCACCGATCCGTTGATGCCGAACTTCAATGAGGACGGCATCGATCTCATCCCCGGATCGATCGAGTTGGTCACCGCGGAATCGATCATGCCCGGCGAACGGCACGAGCATCTCGCCGGCGACGGCACCGAGAATCTCGGGAAGATCGCGATCAAGGCATGGCGTGGACCGGACTACATCGCGGACGAGGAAACCGATGTCGCCGGGGTGGGCTGGATCCTCGCGGAGAACTGGTGGCCTTACCAGCGTCCGAGCTTCGTGACGCCCCCGTTCGCGGGATATGTCTCGGGTCACTCGACCTACTCGCGTGGTGCCGCGGAGATCATGACCCTGCTCACCGGGGATGAGTACTTCCCCGGCGGGATGGGTGAGTTCTTCTGCCCGCAGAACGAGTTCCTCGTCTTCGA
>JAGQOC010000097.1:0-2130 GCA_020427745.1 Phycisphaerales bacterium
GTCGAGGTCATGGGGCGCAACGCGGGGTGGCTGACGCTGCACGCGGGGCTGGCGTCCGGGGCGGATGTGGTGCTGATCCCGGAGATCGAGTTCGACCTCGACAAGGTGTCCGAATACTGCCTGTGGCGATCGCAGCGGGGCAAGCGGTTCACGATCATCGCGGTCGCGGAGGGCGCGAAGCTCAAGGACGGCGAGCAGATCGTCGAGCGCGTCGATCCGACCTCGCCGGACCCGATCCGTCTGGGCGGGATCGGGCGCTGGCTCAGCGAGCAGATCGAGAAGAAGACCGAGATCGAATCACGCTATGTCGTGCTCGGTCATACGCAGCGCGGCGGCACCCCGGTGCCGGGTGATCGGGTGCTCGCGACACAGTTCGGGCACCACGCGATGCAACTGCTCAAACAGGGCAAGACCAACCGGCTCGTCGTGATGCAGGGCGGGCATCTCGGCGATGTCGAGATCACGAGCGCGGCGGACAAGCAGCGGCTGGTGCCGAAGGACCACCCGCTGATCGCGACTGCCAAGAGCGTGTATACCTGCTTCGGGGATTGAAAATCTCCGGACGCTCTTCCAAAGAACCCCGCGGGAGGTCTCACGCCATGAAAACTTCTGGTATCACATTTCTCTGCTGGCTGTTGTGCTTTGTCGGGTTCTTTGGGATCCACCGTTTCTACAACGGCAAGTGGGTCACCGGGCTGCTCTGGTTCTTCACCGGGGGATTGCTGCTGATCGGGCAGATTGTGGACCTGTTCCTCATCAACTCGATGACCGCGCAGGCAAACCGGCGGATCCATTCCGACTTTCGGCGGATGCAGGCTGGCTGATTCAACGCTTACGGGCAGCCGGCGGTGAAGGCGTCGAGGTAGGCAAAGACATCGAAGATGTCGAAGACGCCGTCACCGGTGAAGTCCGCCGAGGCGTCCATCGATTCGAAGGCATCGAGGAAGGCGAAGACATCGAAGATGTCGAGCGCACCGTCGCCGGTGAAGTCCGCGGGGCAGGGGTCCGGGATGATGCTGAAGAAGGCGCTGATGGACCCGGCGGAGGAATCGGTGTTGAGCATCCCGAGCCCGATGTGGTCGATGATGAACTCGATGCGGTAGTTGCCGGTGGGTGAGTTGAGCGGGTGGGTTACCTCGAACTCCGAGCCCGAGCCGTCGAAATCGAAAATAGTGGTCGCGATCGGGACGGTGAAGCCCTCGCCCGGCACACGCTCGGTATAGAGGTGTGCACTGCCGATGAACGAGGTGGCGAACGGGCCGCCGTTGAAGAAAGTGCCCGAGAGGGTCAGGGTGCCCGGGTCTTGGGTCGAAAAATCATACTGGAAGACGCTGTTGACGGCGTGAAGATAGCTCGTCGCATCGGGCGTTGGGTCGGTCTGCGTGCCCGCAAAGCCCCCCGAGGCATTGAAAACGCCGGAGAGCTCATCGAAGAAGACCGCGCTGCATTGGGAGGAAGAATCGAAGTTCCCGTCCGAGTTGGAGATCGACGCGGTGGCGGAGATGGACCCGAGCGGGGCGAGGGTCGAGTCTTGTGAATCCGAAACGGAATCCGAGTCGGAGATCTCGACGCCGTTGAGCTCGACAAGCGCGGAGGTCTCGATACTCGAGCGGACGGGCGTGATCTGCGCGAGGGCCGAGGGTGCGAACAGAAGGAGTACGGCGGCTGGGAGCGTGTTCATGATGGATCCCCGATCAGCAGGTGGTGGTGGCGCTGATTGCCCCAGTCTACCGGAAAATACGGGTGGGAATCAATCAGAATTGTGTTTATATCGGGCTTAGAAAGGCGGCAGTTCGTCGTCGAACTGGACATCGTTGCCCGAGCCGTCGCGGAAGTTCTCTTCGGGCCCGGTCTTCTTGCCCGGCGCGAAGGTGTGGGTCTGCGGCGGTGGGGGCTGGCTCTCCGCCGGCGGGGTGGGCGCGAAGGTCGGGCCGTCGTACCCACCGGTGTCCTCGTACCCGCCGCCGGCGATCTCGCGGCTGAACCCGTAACTCCCCCCGGTGTGGAGCCCGTCGTGGGACTTGAACCGGACGATGGAGTTGTCCCAGACGAGTTTGACGGTGCCGGTGGGTCCGTTGCGTTGCTTGGCGATGATGAGCTCGGTGAGGTTGAGCTTGTCGCGGTTGTCCT
>JAGQOC010000097.1:2223-21148 GCA_020427745.1 Phycisphaerales bacterium
GCCGGATTCGCGCAGGTCGGACATCTTGGGCCGGTTGCCCTCGCGCTGCTCGGCACCACGGTTGAGCTGGGCGAGGCAGATCACGGGGACCTTGAGCTCGCGTGCGAGTGCCTTGATCGAGCGGGAGATCTCCGAGACCTCGACTTGGCGTGATTCACGGGCGGACCCGGGCGAGGAGAGGAGCTGGAGGTAGTCGATGACGAGGCATCCGATGTTGTAGCGTTGCTTCATCCTTCGTGCCTTGGCGCGGAGGGTGAGGATCGTCATGCCGGGGGTGTCGTCGATGTAGATCGGCGCGTGGGCGAGCTCGTCGCACGCTTGCTGGAGGCGTTGCCACTCCGAGTCGCTGACCTGCCCGGTCCGGAGCTTGGCGCTGTCGACACCGGAGCGTGAGCTGAGCAGACGCTGGGTGAGTGAGCCGCGGGCCATTTCCAGCGAGAACACGCCGACGGCGACGGGCTTTGCGTCGGGCTTGGGTTGCCAGGGGGTTGCGCCGCCGAAGGCGATCTGCTCGGCGATGTTCAGCGCGATCGCGGTCTTGCCCATCGACGGGCGGGCGGCGAGGATAGTCATCTCCTCGTTCTGGAACCCGGCGAGGAGGTTGTCGAGATCGTTGAACCCGGAGGGGACCCCCGAGATCAGCTTGCCGTCCGCGGCGTCGATACGCTCCATCTCCTGATGGAGCAGTTCCTTGAGCGATTCGGGCTCGGCGTTGATATCTTCCTGGGCGATGTCGAAGATGCGTTTCTCCGCGGTGTCGATCACGCCGCGCGCCGCGTCGGGGGTGCCCCCGCCCTGGTTGTAGGCGTCGAAGAGGATCTCGCCCGCGGCATCGATCAGCTTGCGGAGACGGAACGAATCAGCAATGAGCTTGGCGTAGAACGGCGCGTTGGCGGCGCTGGGGACTGCCTCGGCGAGCTCCATGAGGTAGGTCGTCCCGCCGATCTGCTCGAGGACGCCGCGGGCGCGGAGGGATTCGGCGAGCTGGACGAGGTCGCCCGTCTGGTGGGCCTCGTAGGTGTCGAGCAGGGCTTTGAAGATCGCGCCGTGGGACTCCTTGTAGAACACATCGGGCGAGGAGACGATCTGGACGGTGTCCATCAGCACGGACGGATCAAGGAGGATGGACCCGAGCAGCGAGCGTTCGGCGTCGATGTGGTGCGGGGGTGTGCGGTCGAAGAGCTGCCCGATGTCGGGTGCCTCGGAGCGTTTCTTGAAACGCGGCTTAGATTCGAAGGTGGTCTGCTCGTTCACGGGCAAGTATTCGCAGAAGATTGCTGTGGAAAAGGCTGAGTTGCGATAGACGACAGGTTCTCCCGAACATTTGTGCTGAATGAGGATAACTCAGGCGTATTGTAGGGCATGACAATGCCGATCCCCCCCGAGGGGCGGTTCACCGGGGAGCTGGAGATGCTCCCGGAGGACCTGCCGGACAACCCGTTCCCGATTTTTCAGGGCTGGTTTAACCACGCGGTCGCGGGCGGGGTCCAGCCGAACCCGAACGCGATGTACCTGTCCACGGTGGACGCCGATGGCACCCCTTCGACGCGGACCGTGCTCTGCAAGCTCATCCGTCCGGATCCGGGCGCGATTGTGTTCTATACCAACTATGAGTCCCGCAAGGGGCTCGCGATCGAGGCGAACCCGGTGGTGTCCGTGCTGTTCCATTGGGATGCAATGGAGAAGCAGGTCCGCATGGAGGGCCCGGCGGTGAGGTCTCCGGCTGCGGAGTCCGACGCGTACTATGCCTCGCGTCGGTGGGAATCGCGCGTCGGCGCGTGGGCGAGTGCCCAGTCGCAGCCGATCGAGTCGCACGATGCGTTGATGCTCAAGGTGTTCGACACCGTCGAGAAGCTTGGGCTTGATGCGGCCGCGCTCGTGAAAGATGGTCCGGATGCGCAGGTCGAGATCCCGCGTCCGCCGTTCTGGGGCGGGTACCGGGTGTACCCGCGGACAATGGAGCTGTGGTGCGCGAGCGAGACGCGCCTGCACGACCGGGCGCGGTGGACGCGTGAGTTGGTCGCCAATGGTGATGGCTTCGACTGCGGGCCTTGGTCAGCGACGCGTCTTCAGCCCTAGTCCTCGTCCGAGCCATCCGAGGAGCTTGCGTCGGGTCGACCGGGTGCCGATCGGTTTGCCGGTGCTCGTCGCGATGCGTGCGTCGGCGAGTGATTCGGCGTGTTTCCAGTACCCACGCAGCACACGCCAGGCCCAGAAGATAGATCTTTCGGGGTCGTAGAGATTCGTCGGCTCGCTCGCGAGCCCGTTGAGCTCGATGATCCCGAACTCGCCCACGCTGAGATTTTCGTGTGATTCGCAGCGGAGATCGAACCGCCCGATGTCGAAGCCTTGCCCGTTTTCGTCGCGGAAGCCGCGGGCGATCATGTCGATGCGTGCCGACAGCTCGGGGGTGATGAGGTGCTCGCCGTCGGTGAACTTCGCGCCCTGCTTGTGGTTTCCCGCGAGCCCGAGCTTCACTGTTTCATTGTTCTCGGGAATCCGGTGCTGCTCGTGGCGTACGCGTTCGAGGAACATCCGCGCCTGGCATCGATAGCGTGGGTGCTTGAGGATGAGTTGGCGGATGGAGCGTTTCCCGTCGCCGGTGATTACCGGGAAGTGTTTGATCGTGACGGCATAGATCGATCCGTGCGGTGTTGGTGCGTCGGGATCGGGGACGGTCTTCGGGTCACGGACCCAGAGCACGCCGACTTCTTCGGGCCCGGGATGGTATTTCTGGAGCACGATCGGCTCGCGATGCGTGCGGAGGTACGCGTCGAGTTTCTGTTCGTTGTCGATGAGTGACACGCCGACGCCGTGCTCGCCGCGATCGGGCTTGGCGATGATGGGGTACCCGCCGAGTTGTTCGCTGGTGCGCACCGCATTCGCGGCTTGTCCGAGCCTTCGCGCGTGATCGTCGTTGCGGTCCACAAAATGAATCGGAAGCACGGCGGGATCGTTCGGGAACCGATTGTTGATGGCGGACTTCGCGTCTTCGTTCACTCCGCCGTCGGGCGCGTACCCGGGATTCACTGCGCTGAGCCTCGCGAGCGGCTTGAGGGAGAATCTGCGGGCAAACGACAGGATCACGGGGAGGTAGATGATCGCGGAAGCCCAGTATTCGTGGTTGGTGAGCCGCCCGAACCCGCCGGCGATGCGTGCGCGTCCTTCGCGGGTGACGCCGAGACGGAGGAAACGCAGGATGGAGCATACCGCGAGGGTTGCGAGCAGGAAGCCGAGGAGACCCGCGTGGTGTGTGCTGGTCACGATGAATACAGCGTAGAGTGATCCGATCACGAACGCCGGGATGATGAAGAGGAGTCCACGGATCCAGCCGAGGATGCTCCAGGGGCGGTCAAGGATGTTCGCACCGCGGGAAAGCCACCAAACGCGACCCGTCAATATCCCGAGGAGTGCAACGCCGAAGTCGATATCGAGTGTGACGACGAAGAGTATCGTGAGGAGAATACCGAGGTGCGGGAAGAACCGCACGAGCAGGGTGATCCCGATCAGCACGGCTGCCCAGGGAAGCGCATGGATCCGCTCGCCGATCGCGTGGAGAAGCCTGTCGTATCCGTGCCGATCGGGCTCGGGTGCGAGGATGATGTCCTCATTGAGGACCGTGACAGTCGGATCATCGTGACGCGCGAAGTGGTTGTTGAGGTATTCGCTCGCTTCTTCCGCCTGCAGCATCGGGATGAAGTGCGACGCATCGAGCATGACGAGGCGTGAGTAGACGGGCATCAGCTCGTGGTGCTTTTCGGCGCTTCGTGCGGGGACGAGGAAGTCGTTTCGACCATGCATGATAAGTGTTGGTGTCTCGATTGTCGGCATGATCCTGGTCAGCTCGCGCTGATCGCTGTCCCAGAATGCTTCAAGCCAGCCGGCGCGAGATTGGAATGTCCCGAGTTTCCCGAAGTGGGGGACCGTTTCGGGGAAGTAGCCGAAGAGGGCAAGACCGAGAGCATATTTCGTGTGCTCGAAGAAGTAGGAGCCCGATCCCTCTGTCTCCTGATTGCCGATCGAGGCGAGGAGTGTGATGGATGCTGTACGCTCGGGGTGCAGGTGCGCCATCTGCAGCGCAACACCCCCGCCGGAGGACCAGCCGATGATGTGCGCACGGTCGATGCTGAGTGCGTCCATCATCAGAAAAACAACCCGTGCTTGCGATTGGTAGGAGAGATCCTCGCGCATGGGTGATCGCCCGTACCCGGGGAGATCCGGGGCGATGATCAATCGCTCGCTTTGCGCGAGGATCGGTGCAAGTGTGCTGAAGTTGTCGGCGTTCCCGGGTGAGCCGTGGAGGAGAATGACGGGTGAACGCTCGGGGTTCGTGGTGTTCTGCCCCCACCTGCGGACGAACAGGGGGTACTGCGAGTCCTCGGTGTCTTCGAGTAAGAGTGCGCCGTAAGTGCGATCGTCCGCAAGCTCGATGGGGAATGCCGAAATTTTTGAGGGTTGCGCTTTGTGCGAGAGAAGGAGTGCGGCCAGATACAGCAGCCCGAGTGCGGCGAGCAAGATTTGCTTTGCGCGATTAGTCCGCATCTGTTTGCTGATTGGTGGTCAATGGCACAAATTTTCGCTTCCGGATTTCTGCCGTCCCGAGCTGTCCGCACGCGGACATCGTCGACCGTCCCTTGGTGCGGCGTCGGTTGACGAAGAGCCCGTGTTTCATCAGCCAACCAACGAACTCTTCGACTTGTTCCTCGGTGGGTGCGGGCCAGGGGGAGTCTCGGCGTGGGTTGTACGGGATGACATTGAGGAGCCCGCCGTGCCCGCGCTGCTTTCCCGCAGCGATCTGCCCCTTCATGAACGGCCTCATCCACTCGGCGACCTGGGCCGCGTGCTCGCGGTCGTTGTTGACGCCGGGGATGAGGACATACTCGATCATGATCTTGCGTCCGCCTCGGACCTCGCGGAGTTCGAGGAGGATGTCCTGGAGTTCCTGCATCGTCCATTTGCGATTGACGGGCATCAGTGCGTTGCGGATCTCGTCGTTGGGGGCGTTGAGCGAGAGCGCAAGCCCGAGTTTGCGCCAGCCGTGGGTCTGGACCTGTTCCTTGATGCGTCGGAGCCCGTCGACGCGCCCGACCGTGGAGATGGTGATGGAGGACATCGCCATCCCCGGGCCGGACTGGTCGGTGAGGCATTCGATGGCGCGGAAGACCTCATCGAGGTTGTCCAGCGGCTCGCCCATGCCCATGAAGACGATGTTGTCGATGTGGACGCCTTCGATGTGTCTTGCGGCCCACCATTGTCCGACGATTTCTTCGGCGGAGAGCGAGCGGATCAATCCCATCTGGGCGGTCTCGCAGAAGCCGCACCCCATCGCGCACCCGACCTGCGAGGAGACGCAGAGGGTGTGGGTTTTGCGTCCAGAGCGTCCTTTCATGGGGATGATGACGGATTCGATGTCGTCGAAATCGATGCCCTTGTCGATCAGCCGGTGGTTTGGGTTGGGGAACCGTTGGACAAACTTGGTGGTGATGCCTTCGGTGGTCGGCTCGTCGAGCCGATTGACGATCTCGGGGATGGTGATTCTGGCGGGCTGGGCGTGGGTGATGCCTTCTTTGTAGACCTTGTGGTAGGCGTCCTTGGCGCGACCGGAACCCACGCCCTGCTGTGCGCAGGCGTCGACGAACTGCTGGCGGGTCATCGCGAGCGGGGAGATGGGCGGGATGTCGTCGGCGAGGGCCATAGGGGGGAAGGATACGCGCCCGACGGCGGGCGTTCAGCGACCTACCATCCTCTCCGCGGGTACTTTGCGCGCCCGGAGAGCATGACGAAGCGATGAGAGGACTGGTTCCCGATGGCATGGATGAAGATCAAGGACGCGTTCGGGGCCCCGGCGGGCACGGAGCTGACGGTGAAGGGCTGGGTCCGCACAAAGCGGGACTCGAACGCTGATGGGGGGCTGAGTTTCGTTGCCGTGCATGACGGGACCTGCTTCGACCCGATCCAGGTGGTCGCGCGGGCGGACCTAACGAACTACAGCGAGGAGATCAGCAGGCTGAACACGGGCTGCTCGGTCGAGGTCGACGGCGTACTCGTCGAGTCCCAGGGCAAGGGGCAGAGCGTCGAGATTCAGGCGAACGCGGTCCGTGTGATCGGGTGGGTCGAGGACCCGGATACCTATCCCGTTTCCAACAAACGCCACTCGTTCGAGTATCTCCGCGAGGTCGCGCACCTCCGGACGCGCACCAACACCTTCGGCGCGGTGGCCCGCGTCCGCCACGCGCTGGCGCAGTCGGTGCATCGCTACATGGATTCGCTGGACTACTACTGGGTGCACACGCCGATCGTGACGGGGTCGGACTGCGAGGGCGCGGGAGAGATGTTCCGTGTGTCGACGCTGGACTTCTGCAACATCCCGAAGACGGACGACGGATCGGTGGATTACTCCAAGGACTTCTTTGGCAAGGAGACCAACCTGACGGTGTCGGGGCAGCTCAATGTCGAGACCTACGCGTGCTCGCTGAGCCGGGTGTACACCTTCGGCCCGACCTTCCGCGCGGAGAACTCGAACACCTCGCGGCATCTGGCGGAGTTCTGGATGATCGAGCCGGAGATCGCGTTCGCGGATCTGCACGACGACATCGAGCTCGCGAGCGGGATGCTCCGCAGGTGTGCATCGGATCTGCTCGAGCGCCGGATGGATGATCTGCAGTTCTTCGATCTGCGGATCGAGAAGGGGATCGTGGACCGGATGAAGATGATCGCCGACGCGCCGGTGAAGACGATCACCTACACCGACGCGATCAAGATCCTCGAGAACTGCAACGAGAAGTTCGAGTATGAGGTCAAGTGGGGCGCCGACATGCAGAGCGAGCACGAGCGGTACCTCACGGAGAAGCACTTCAAGCAGCCCGTCGCCGTGATCAACTATCCCAAGGACATCAAGGCGTTCTACATGCGTCTGAACGACGAGGGCACAGACGGCGCGCCGGGGCGCACCGTCGCGGCGGTCGATATCCTCGTCCCGGGCGTCGGCGAGCTCGTCGGCGGGTCGCAACGCGAGGAACGCCTCGGTGTGCTCGATATGCGCATCGAGGAGATGGGGCTGCACAAGGACGACTACTGGTGGTACCGCGATCTGCGCAAGTACGGCACCGTCCCGCACGCGGGGTATGGTCTCGGGTTCGAGCGTCTGGTGCAGTTCTGCACCGGCATGCAGAATATCCGCGATGTGATCCCCTTCCCGCGTGCGCCGAGGCAGGCGGAGTTCTGATGCTACCGATCGTGATCAGCTCGGTACTCGTCGCATCGGCGCCCGTCCCGGGCGTCTCGGCGGTCGGTGAGCGGATCGATTCGCTGCTCGTGGAGATGGAGGACGCGATCGCTCGCAAGGACGCCGGAGCATACATGGCGCTCGTGGATACCACAGATTCTGTCTGGGCGACCGAGCAGCGGGCGTGGGTTTCAGATCTCTCGGTTAATCCGGTCGAGGATGTGACGGTTTCGCGGGTGTGGGACTCGACGATCGAGCTCACTGAGTCCGGCGACGCGGTGACGACGATCGACATCGTGTGGTATGTGCCGGGCGAGGAGCTGGATCGGTCGTTCACCTTTGATGCGGTTTTCCGCCCTGTCGGGCTCGCCGACGGGCGTTGGGTCTACGGCGGACGGGCGTGGCGCGAAACGCACGACGAAGTTGATGGTGTTGTTGTCTGCGGGGACGGGCAGTTCGATGGGCTTGATGACCGCATCGCGGGGCGCGTGCCGGCGCTGAAGGCCGGGGTCGAAGCGCTGATGGGTGTCACGCTCGACGCGGACATTGTGGTGAAGGTCTACCCGGATGTATCGTCGCTGCAGGCGTCGATCGCGTTGTCGTATACCGATCCGCTCAGCGGATGGAACGAGCCGGGCGAGTCGATCAAGATCCTGGGACGCGATGGTCTCGACGGCGAGGGGCTCGATACGCTGCTGGCGCACGAGATCGGGCACGCCGTGAGTTTCGCGATGGGTGAGCAGATCATCAACGCGCCGTGGTGGGTGCTCGAGGGGATCGCGGAGGTCTCTGCGGATCTGTACCGCGAGGACACCGATGGGCGGATGAACCGGATTGTGAAGCTCGCGTCGGAGGACGACCTGCGGGATTGGTCTCAGCTCGCGGATTTCCGGGGTGAGGCGAACAACCACGCGATGCATGTCTATCTCCAGGGCTGGTCGATGGTTCATCATGTCAGCGCGTTCTACGGCGAAGAAAAACGCAACGCGTGGCTTGCCGCGATGGGGCAGGGAAAAACGCTCGACGAGGCGACACGCGATGCGATGGGGATCTCGTTCGCGTCGCTCGATCGTCAGTGGCGGGCGATGCTCGATGCGCGGGTGGCGCAGCTGCCCGACGAGAGCGAGTGAATCGAGAAATTGTTAGGGTTCGTGCGAGGCGGTCACGCCCGGGGCGGAGTCGGGAGCGACCACGCGGGTGGGAGCCTGCGTGGGTGTGGGGGCCGACGGGGTGCTGAACAGCAGTGCGTATCCCCAGACGATCACGGCGAGGAACATTGTCCAGAGGGCGACCCAGCCGACGGCGTTGCGGACCTCGGGTGATTTGTTCGCCAGTGGGCTCGAGAGCATCAGAACCGCTTTGGCACCGCTCGGCCCCGCGACGGTGATCGCGCGGTCCGCGATCGGCGAGACGGTCTGTCCGAGCTTGGCGAGCACCGAAACGCTCGGTTCTTCTGCTTCGGCGGGGGTGCTGGTCGGCTCGGCAGCCGGGGACGGGTTTGCTTGCGCGGCGGGGGCGGCGGGTGTTTCGACCGGTTCGCTCGGGGACGCCTCTGGCGCGGGGTCGGCGGTCTCGGCGACGGCCGGGGCTTCCGGTTGCTCGGAGGAAGCTACGGGTTCGCTCTCGTTCGCGCTCTCGGCTTGGGGCTCTTGTGTCTGGGATTCTGTCTCTGGTTCTTCCTTGTCGAGGAGCAGCGAAGGGTCAACGGCGTAGTCAACGGTCGTGGCTTCGACGAGGTCGCCCTCGGGGGTCTCGAAGTCGCCGTCGAGCAGATCGTCGGCGGCGGTCGCGAGCGCGTCATCGAGGTCCTCGATAGCGCCGAGGTTCTCCGTTGGGGCGGGAGTGCTCGGTTCCGAGCTGGCGGTTTCGACGGCGGATTCCTGCTCGTTGAGGATGTCATCGACCGCATCGTCGATCGCGTTGTTCAGATCATCCGGGCCGGCGGCGGGTGTTTCGGCGGGCGGGGCATCGGTCGGCGCATCGACCGCCATCACCGGATCACTCTCGAGGATCGGTTCGGCGACGGGTTCGGGATCGGTGGGTGTGTCGATGAGTTCATCGATCGCGGCGTCGATCTCGGAATCAATCACGGCTTCGGTTTCAGTTTCGAAGTCAGATTCAGTCGCGTCGGTGGCAGAATCCTCGGGCTCCGTATGCGAAACCGGTTCCTGCTCTTGCTCCTGGGTGATCGCTTCGGGTGCCTCGCTCTCGGCTGGCGATTCCTCGTCGAGGAGCGCGTCGAGGGCGTCGTCGAGCAACGCATCAGCGGATTCCTCGATCGCGTCGATCGATTTGAGCGCCTCGTCGGCGGGATCCTCCGCGGGGTCCGCGGGGGGGGGTGTTTGGACGGAATCGTCGCTGACCGCCGCGTCCCCGGGGAGGGAATCGGGGTACTTTTTTTCGGTCTCAGTGACCGCGCTCTCGATCTCGCCGAGCAGATCATCGATCGCGTCGTTGAGGTCGAAGTCGTTTTCTACGGGTTGAGCGTGTTGTTCGTCCACTGCGAAGAAATAATCGGGGCTCTTTCGATTGAACTCAAGGAATCTGTCCGTTGTTCTCGCCCAATAGGGCTATCCACCCAACAATCTGCTGTTGTGAACACCCATTCTTCAGGAATCTCGCACCGGATCGTGTTCTCGGGCCTTGGCGGGTGCCGGGTCGGGGACACCCTCGCGATCGATGGTCCGGAGGGTTATCACGCGGCGACGGTCAAGCGGCTGCGGATCGGGGAGACTGTTGCGATCCTCGGTGGCGACGGGCACCGGGCGGTCGGGATGATCGAGAGCATTGAGGGGCACAGATCGAGCCCGACGGTGGGGGTGGCCCTCGAAACGGTGAAGCATGAAGAGCGGACGGGAGTGCTGGAGGTCTGGACCGCGTTGCCCAAGGGCGATCGTTTGGAGGCGATGCTCGACCAGCTCTCGCAGCTCGGGGTGACACGGTGGCGTGCGATCGAGTGCGAGCGTTCGGAGCGGAAGTGGTCGTCGGTGAAGCCGGAGAAGTTATCGCGGGTGGTGGTCGAGTCGGCCAAGCAGTGCGATCGAGCGTGGTTCATGGAGATCGGCGAGCCGATCTCGTTTGTGTCCGCGATCGCGGAGCCGGGTGCCGTGATCGCGGACGGCTCGGGTGATGATGCAGCGTTGCTCACGCTCGCGGGTACACCTGTTGTCCTCATCGGCCCCGAGGGCGGATGGTCGGACGGGGAACGCGCCATGATGGGTGCGCACTCGGTATCAACTCTGCGTTTGGGCGGGAATGTGCTCCGGCTGGAGACGGCGGCGTGCGCGGCGGCGGCGGTGATGAGCAACCACACGAGGAAGGCAAACCAATGAAGATCTGTATTCTTACGGCAGCAATCGGGTTCGGGACACTCGCTCACGCGGCGCCGCTGGAGTCGGCGTATCGGGAGAAGGCGAGATCAATCGCCGACAACGCGATCGCGTACCTGCGCTCGCAGCAGGACGAATCCACCGGCGGGTGGGGGCACAACCCGGACGGCCCAAACCTCCCCGCGATCTCGGGGCTGGTTGTCACCGGGATGCTGCTGGATCCGCGGATCGATCAGAATGATCCATTCGTTGCACGCGGCGTGGAGTACATCCTCGGCTTTGCCAAAGACGACGGCGGGATTCACGACGATTTCCTCCAGAGCTACAACACCTCGATCTGCCTGAGCGCGCTGGCGGATGTGCGGCTTCCCGAGTCGGCGAGCGCGATCATTGGGGGGCAGTCATTCCTGAAAGGACTCCAGTACCACGAGGGGTTCAGCGGAAGCGTCGAGGCGACCAACTTTACCGAACCCGTCCCCGTCGATCATCCCTACTACGGCGGGATCGGGTATGGCTCACACGGGCGCCCGGACCTCTCCAACCTCGGGTTCTTCATGCAGGCGATGCACGATACGGGCGCGTCGAGCGAGGACGAGTCCATCAAGAAGGCGTTGAAGTTTCTCGAGCGGGTGCAGATGGTCGACGAGATCAACGACATGTCGTACGCTGACGAATCAGAGCAGGGCGGGTTCATCTACGCGACCGTGCCCGATCTCGAGTCTGTCGACGGACGCGCCGGGCAGTCGCAGGCAGGGACGATCGTTGAGGATGACGGCGAGGGTACACGGATCACCCGTCTTCGTGCGTACGGATCGATGACTTATGTCGGATTCAAGAGCCTGCTCTTCGCGGATCTCTCGCCCGATGATCCGCGTGTCACGAACGCCCGCCGATGGATCGGTGAGCACTTCACGGTCGACGAGAACCCGGGGATGGGGGCGCAGGGGCAGTACTATTACTATTGCTCGATGGCGCGGGCGCTCGACGCATGGGGCGAGGATCGGATCGGGGGTGTCGATTGGCGCGAGGCGATGATCGACAAGCTCGCATCCCTCCAGAACTCTGATGGCTCGTTCGCGGTTCAGCACGATCGGTGGATGGAGTCGGACCCGGTGCTGATTACGGCCTACGCCCTGATCGCGATCGAGCATACACTCAACGACTAATCGAAAGGAACTCGTTATGCCCGCTGCTGCTACATCGACCCATTACCAAGAGCTTGTTGCGCATGCGCGTCGATCCGGGAATCTCGGATCCATCGCCGCGTTGGTGAGCTGGGATCAGGAGACCTACATGCCCGCCGGTGGAGCCGCCGCCCGCGCCGAGCAGTCTTCATTGATCGCCCGGATCATGCACGAAGCGAACACAAGCGCCAAACGCGGCGAGCTCATCGCGCAGTGCGAGGCGGACGCAGAGCTGATGAAGGCGGGCACGGAGACCGGCGCGTGCGTCCGCGAGATGCGCCGCGACTACGACCTGGCGACCAAGCTGCCGGGCGATCTCGTCGCGGCCCTTGCGCAGGCGCAGAGCGAGACGCAGGAGATCTGGAAGCACGCACGCGCAAACAACGATTTCAAGTCCTTCGCGCCGGCGCTCGACAAGGTCATGAAGCTCACCCGCGAGAAGGCGAGCTGCTACGGCGTCCCCGCCGGCGGCGAGCTCTACGACGCGCTGCTCAACGAGTACGAGCCCGGCGCGACCGCGGCGGAGATCGAGGCGGTATTCACGCCCTTGGGCCAGCGGCTCAGCGCCCTGATCGCGGACATCACCGCGAACGGGACGCCGCCGAAGGTTGATTTCCTGCATCGTGAGATCCCGACCGGGCTGCAGCACGCGTTCGGCCAGAAGGTGACGGCCGCGTTCGGGTTTGATTACACGAAGGGTCGTCTCGACACCACGACACACCCCTTCTGTTCGGGGTTCGGGCCGGGCGATACGCGCATGACGACGCGCTACGCGATCGACAACTTCCCCGACGCGATCGGGTCGACCATGCACGAGTGCGGGCACGGGCTGTACGAGCAGGGGTTGCCCAAAGACGGCGACAAGTTCGGCACGCCGCTGGCGGACGCGGTCTCGCTGGGTATCCACGAATCGCAGTCCCGCATGTGGGAGAACATGGTCGGGCGCTCGCGTGCGTTCTGGACCTGGGCGCTCCCGGTCGCCAAAGAAACCTTCAACGGCGTCATCGACGATGTCGATCTCGACGCGATGGTCAGGGGCATGAACACCTGCACGCCGAGCTTCATCCGTGTGGAGAGCGACGAGGCGACCTACAACTTGCATGTCATGCTCCGCTTCGGGATCGAGCGTGCGTTGATCGCCGGCGACCTGAGCGTCAACGACCTGCCCGGCGTGTGGAACGAACGCTTCAAGCAGCTGCTCGGGCTCGATGTCCCCAGCGACGCCAAGGGGTGCATGCAGGATGTGCACTGGAGCTTCGGGTTGGTGGGGTACTTCCCGACTTATACGCTCGGGAACCTGTACGCCGCCCAGTTCTGGGAGACGATCAACGAGCAGATTCCGGACCTGGACGAGCGGATGGCTCGCGGTGACTTCGCGGCGCTGCTGGAATGGTGCAGGACCAACATCCACCAGCACGGGCGACGGTACTCCGCGAGCGAGCTGTGCGAGCGTGCGACCGGGAAATCGCTGAGCGCGGACCCGCTGCTGCGGCATCTGGAGTCACGCGTGAAGCCGGCGTATGGGATGTGAGTCACTATGCTTCCCATTGTTCGCCCAGTTTAAGTTTTGCAGATTTTCGATTTTGATGATTGTTCGAAAACGATCGAATTAGAACTGCCTCAAGGTTGTGTGAAGCACACGCCGACATTGTTGCGTAGGCTGAAAAATAACAAACAACTTCTCCTTGAGTCTGAGTTGTTTTTGTTAATGAAGATTTAGAAGTGGATCTTGTATAAATTTGACTTGCCAGCTGTTGCTTCAATCTCTGTTCTATCTCGGAAAAAAGGCAATTTTGAGTATGACCTACATAGGTGACCGTGCCTCTGCTGTCATAAAACAAATATACGCCATGTCTATTTTTGATTCGGTTTCTAATGTTGTACCTGATTGAATCGGATTTGTCGATGTTCCATCCACGACCGGCACGTACGGGGTTGATAGGCTCAATCTCAGCGAGGGGGTCCACAAAATTTGACATCAGATTTTGTAGTATCTGTTTTAGTGCATTCTTTTGAGGCGATACTTTGCCTGACCGCCATTGCGAGATAGACGCTTGTTGGATACCAATCCAGCCGGCGAGTTCGATATCCGACTCTACTTCGAGGATATCTTTAATTGCATCCAGCAGTCTGGTTGCTACTTCATTCCGCCCTCGTTGCTTACCGTCCTCATATGTTTTGCTCATGGATTACTATGTTACCCTAAATGGATCGATAATGTTCGGCACGAAGATCAGGGGTTGAGTTCGTCTTTGAGTGCCGCCCCCAGCTTCTCAAAGTCCTCGATCGTGTTGTACAACTGCGCACCGATCCGCATGACGCGTGGATGGATCCCCGGCAGTTCCCACACAGGGACCTGGATCGCGTGGTTGAGGTACAGCCGATCCCAGAGTTCGTTGTCGTAGAGCGTGCCGTCCTTCGGTTCGCCCGGGAGGGGGATCGCGACCATCGTGCCGATCATGGATTCGGGGACCTGTTGCTCGATGCCGATTGCGTCGCAGACGATCCTCGCGCCCTCGACGGCCAGGTCGTGGTTGCGCTTTCGGAGCGCGTCCCAGCCGCCGGGGAGCTGGGCGCCCATGTGGGCGATCGAGACGGGGATCGCGAGGTTCGCGGAATAGTCGTTGGTCCCCATGTAGTCGAAATCGCAGAGGAACGCCTTGCGGTCCGCCCGTTTCTCGTGCACGCGGCACGACAACGCGAGCGGCTCGAACCCACGCTGACGATCGGGGTTCGTGTAGATGAACCCGGTCCCCTTGGGGGTCGCGAGCCACTTATGACAGCTCGCGGCGTACCAGGTCGGGTCGAGGGCCTTGAGATCCAGATCGATCTGTCCGGGCACATGGGCGCCGTCGACGAAGATGTCGATGCCCTTTGCCTTGACCAGCGGCACGATCTCCTCGACCGGGAACACGAGCGCGGACGCGGACGCGATGTGCGAGATCAGGACGAGCTTGGTCTTGCCCGTGATCGCGTCCATGACCGATTGGATCACGATCTCGGAGGTGACACGGGGGAACGGGATCTTGGCGGTGACGATCTTCGCGCCGGTTTGTTTGCAGATGCGGCCCAGCTCGTTGACGGTCGCCATGTACTCGTGGTCGGTGACGATGATCTCGTCGCCGGGCGAGAGCTCGAGGTTCTGGAGCACGGTGGAGACGGCGACGGTCGCGTTGCACACCAGCGCGAGATCCTCCGCCGGCGCGTTAACGAACGACGAGAGCGCGTCGCGTGTGTCGTCGGCGTAGTACTCCAGGTCGGATTTGAAGAACCGGACCGGGTCGAGCTCGAGCCGGCGTTGGAGCTCGCGGTGGGCGGCGAGGACGACCTCGGGGGCGGAGCCGTAGGAGCCGTTGTTGAGCTGGATGAGCCCGTGCTGGATCGGGAAGCGTGCGGGCTCAGAGATCCGTGCGTCGACAAACTCGATGATCGGGCGCGGACGATCGGCGCTGAGCCCGCTCTTGGGTTGGGCGGCGAATACGGAGGTGGGGGTCTGGTTCAATGGTGATGCTTTCGGTGAAAATGTCGGCGGGACGGGACTATCCAAGCGTATCGGTGCTCGGGAGAAAAGATCCAGAACGGATAACCTGCGGACCTGGAAAATTGTGGATGGGGTATAGTTTGTGCATGACTCTGTCCATCCGATCGTGTGTTCTCCTCTCCGTCCTTCTGTGCTCCGCCGTGCTCGCGGCCGAGCCGACGCTCAAGCAGATCACGGCGGAGCCCGACTGGATCGCTCGCTCCCCGGAGCGGGCGCACTGGCTGATCGACGGCTCGGGGATCCGCTTTTCCCGACGCCGCGAAGGGCTTGTCGGTCGGGATTTCTCGGATGACTATGTTTTGTTCATGAATGACCTCAACGGCGGGCCCCGGATGATCACGCCGGACGGACCCGGGCCGTTCATGATCCAAGGCGGGGACTGGCACCGATTGGGTCGTCTGCGCCTGTTCACCTACTCGGGTGATCTTTTTCTTTTCAACAACACCGACCGGACGAGCAAGCAGCTGACCAAAACCGTGGGCCGCGAATCGAGGCCGATGTTTTTGTCGGACGATTCCGGGTACGGGTATCAGCGCGGTGGGGAGTGGATGATCCGCTCGATGCAGGCGGGGCTGGAGTACCAGGCCGCGGATGTCCGGTTCGATGACAAGCCCGAGGATCCCAAAGAGGACGACGAAGAGAAGCTCGATTATCTCCAGAAGGAGCAGCATCGGCTGTTCAGAATCATCGAGCTCGAGAAGGAACGCGGGGAGATGCGCGAAGAGGATGAGGCCCGCTGGCGGGATATCGACCCGACGGGCGTCGCGGGGCCGTTCTATCTCGGGAAGGACAACCGCTCGATGGGTTCGTGGCTGAGCCCGTCGGGGAAGTACATGCTTGTCGCGACCGCGAAGAAGAAACAGGACAACGCCAAACGCGACACGATGCCCGATTTCATCAATGCCGACGGCTATGTCTCGACCCGCAGCGTCCGCGCGAAGGTCGGCAACGAGCCCGAGACGGCGGTGAGCCTGGTGCTGCTGGACCTCGCCCATGAGACGCAGACAGAGCTTTCGTTCGATCATCTCTCGACCATCACCGAGAACCCGCTCGCGTGGCTCACGGAGCCCGAGGAGAAGCATGCGAATGACGCGGAGGATTCGGAGCAGGCAGAGAAGAAGGACCCCGAGCCCCGCCCGGTGTCGCTGATGGGTGTGCGCTGGGATCCCGGGGGTTATCGTGTCGCGGTGATGCTCAACTCACACGACAACAAGGACCGCTGGATCGGCGTCGTTGATGCACGGGCGGATGAGCCCAAGCTCGCGGAGGCGCACCATCTCCACGATGACGCGTGGATCGGGTGGGATTTCAACGAGTTCGGATGGGTCCCCCAGAGCGAGATCCTCTGGTACCTCTCCGAAGAAACCGGGTACGCGCACCTCTACTTCTACCAGCACGGGCAGTCGCTCCAGCGGACCATCGGCGAGTTCGAGGTCCGCGATATCCACTTCTCCAACACCGGCGCCCGCGCGTACATGCGAACAAGCCGGTCACACCCGGGCATCGAGGAGCTTGAGGTGCTTATGCACGACGAAGCAGAGCCCCGAGCGGTCACGACGATGGGCGGCACGGTCGAGTCCTACGAGCTCTCGCCCGACGAACGCTACGCGGTCATCACCTGGTCGAACCTCAATAACCCGCCCGAGCTGTATCTTGTGGACCTGACCCGCCAGCAGGAGCCGAGACGGTTGACCCACACGGTCACCCGGGAGTTTGAAGCGGTGGGTTTCCAGACACCCGAGATCGTCGCGGTGCCCTCCACGCACACCGAGCAACCGATCTACATGCGTCTCTACCGCCCGGATCCGGGCAGGTTTGATGGGCCGCGTCCGATCGTCGTGTTCTCGCACGGCGCGGGGTACCTCCAGCACGCGAACTACGAGTGGTCGTACTACAAGCGCGAGCACATGTTCCACACGATCCTCGCCAACGAGGGGTTCATCGTGATCGCGCCGGACTTCCGCGCCAGCGCCGGCTACGGGCGCGACTGGCGCACGGCGATTTATCGGCAGATGGGCTACAAAGAGCTCGAGGACTTCAAGGATTGCATCGACTGGACGGTCGCGAACGAGAACGGCGACCCGGACCGTGTCGGTATCTACGGCGGGTCCTACGGCGGGTTCATGACGCTCATGGCGATGTTCCTCGAGCCCGAGACCTACAAGTGCGGCGCGGCGCTGCGGTCGGTCACGGACTGGGCACACTACAACCACGGTTATACCTCCAACATCCTCAACACGCCCGACATCGACCCCGAGGCGTACAGGGTGTCCTCGCCGATCGAGCACGCCGAGGGGCTGCAGGGACGGTTGCTGATGCTGCACGGGATGCTCGACGACAATGTCGTTGCGCAGGACATCATCCGCTTGTCGCAGCGGCTGATTGAACTTGAAAAAGAGAACTGGGAGCTCGCGCTGCACCCGATCGAGCCGCACGGGTACCACGAGCCGAGCAGCTGGCTCGACCAGATGCGCCGGATCCACAAGCTCTTCACCGAAGAACTCGCGGACGGTGCGCACAAGGATTGATTTCAGGTGCAGAGCGTTCGCAATGCGTCGCTGAGGTACTCGTATTGCGCCGGTGTGTTGTAGATCTGGGCGCTGATTCGGATCGCGGTGCCGCTCGGGGTGCCCCAGACCGGGATCTGGATCTTCCAGTCATCCATCAACGCGGCTTTGAGTGCCGGTGCGTCCGGCGATGATGCAGGGAGCGGGATCGTCGCGATCGGGCCGATCATGGATTCCGGGCACGGCGCATCGACGCGGAGCGTTTCACACAGCATCCCGCGTGCATCAAGGCAGAGTGATCGGTTGTGGGCGATGATCGCGTTGATGCCGCCGGGGTAGATCGTGTTGAGTGTCTCGATCGCGTCGGCGATCGCCATGCGTCCGCTCGCATCGTCCGTCCCGGCATAGTCGAACTCGTGGTTGAACGCGGAGCGGTGGGTTCGTGCGCACGCGGGTCCCAGTTGCTCGGCGTCATTGGAGAGCACGAGCGGATGGAAGCCTTCCTGCAGATCCTTGCGCACATGCAGGAACGCGGTCCCCTTGGGTGAGCAGAGCCATTTGTGGCAGTTGCCGGTTGTGTAGGCGGCACCCCAGCCTTCGATATGCATGGAGATGCACCCGGGCCCGTGCGCCGCATCAAGGAGGGTCTCGACGCCGCGGTCTTTGAGCTCTCGGATCAACCGCTCCGCGGGGAAGACCACGCCGGTGGCGCTGGTGACGAGCGAGAACATGACGAGCTTTGTGCGCGTGTTGACGCAGCCCATGATCTCGTCGACGATCTGGTCCTCGGATTCAATCGGCCAGGGGATCTGTGCGACGCGGACCGTCGCGCCGCGCTGCTTGGCGTGGCGGCGGACATTGTTGAGGCACGCGGTGTATTCAAGATTGGTCACGACGATCTCGTCGCCGAGCGTCGTGCGAAGGTTGCTGAGAACGGTGGTGACGCCGGTCGTCGCGTTGGGCACAAAGACCAGATCCTCGGGAGAACAACCAACAACCGGGGCCAGTGCGTTGCGTGAGCGGTCCATCGCCGGCCACAGATCGTGCACATAGAACCGCACGGCATCGCGCTCGATCCGGGCACGGTGCTCGCTCTGGGCAGCGAGGGCCTGCTTGGGGCAGGCGCCGAACGAGCCGTG
>JAGQOC010000098.1 GCA_020427745.1 Phycisphaerales bacterium
GTGATCTTGCGGGTGACGAAGGTCTCGCCGCGGCGTGGGGACTCGTGGTTGAAGAGGATGCCGCACGAGGCGTGCATGCCGTAGGACTCGCGGAAGTTCACCGTCGCCCAGTGCGCCATGACCTTCGCGCACGAGTAGGGCGAGCGGGGCCAGAACGGGGTGGTCTCTTTCTGCGGCACCTCGAGTACCTTGCCGTACATCTCCGAGGAACTCGCCTGGTAGTAGCGGACCTGCTGCCCGGTCTTCTGCTGGAAGTCGTGGATCGCCTCGAGCAGCCGCAGCGCGCCCATCGCGACGGTGTCGGCGGTGTAGATCGGCATATCGAACGACACGCGGACATGTGACTGGGCACCGAGGTTGTAGACCTCGTTGGGTTTCACCTCGTCGATGATCTTATTGAGGTTGTTTGCGTCGCAGAGGTCGCCGTAGTGCAGCTTGAGCTTCGCGCCCTTGAGGTGGGGGTCCTGGTAGATATCGTCGAGGCGCTCGGTGTTGAACGACGACGCACGCCGGATGATGCCGTGGACCTCGTAGCCCTTCGAGAGGAGGAACTCGGCGAGGTAGGAGCCGTCTTGTCCGGTGATGCCGGTGATCAGTGCGCGTTTCGTTTCGCTCATCGTGTGCCTTACGGTTGCGGGGTCTGAGAACAGATCGACAGAGGGTCATCATATGGCCCGCCGGTCCGTGTTGGTCATCGGCGGTTCCGGGCGGGAAATCCACCCGGATCGGGCGGTGTTTGTACGACAATCAGGGCGTGTGGGTCGGCGTGGAATCGGAATTTTTGGCCCGCAACGCATCCACCCGGGGGTCGGTCTCCCCCCGGGGAACCACATCACCCAGCTGGTACCAGGTGATCGACGCGAGGATCGACGCGAGGAGCACCGAGCCGAGCAGCAGACGCTTGTAGCACACGATCTTCGAGCACGAGCGGGCGAGGATGAGGCAAATCAGGACCAGAAGCAGGGGCTCGTGGTATCGCTGCCAGCTCCGCTGATTCATCGTCTGCGAGCAAACGAACGCGAGCAGGACAACCCCGAGGATCCACTGGTCACGCCTCGAGCACATCGAGCACCAGATTACAACAGACGCCGCGCCGATGACCGATCCGAGCACGAAGACCGGGGACCGATCGGCGACCACCGGGAACTGCTTGATCAGGTTCCACCATGCTCCATACCGCCCGGCGTCGAGCGAGTACGAGGACGCGGGCGTGAGCCCGAGCGCCAGCCCGAGCGCCAGAGCGAGCAGCACCATCCGACCGTGCTCGCGCCAGACGATCGGCGCCCGGCGAAGGAGCAAAGGCAGGAAAAAAATACTGAGGATCGCGATCTGAAGCAGCACAAACCCGGGTGTCGCCGGGTTCACGCCCGCGTGCTCGCCCTGGAATGTCGGGGGGACCAGCCCGCCCCACAAGCGTGCAAACCACGCGAGAAGAACAAAGGCGGGGAGGGTACAGAGCACGGCGAACGCGGCTCGTTTGGTGCGGTTGCCGAGGTCTGTGCAGATCTCAGAAAAGGTCGGCGTCTGCGCATCGGAACCGATCCACGCCGAGAGCCAGATCGGGGCCGCCATCCAGATGTGCACCTGGCGCACAAAAACCAGCCCCAATAGCAGCACGCCCATCAGCACCAATCTCCGATGGGAGAACTTGCGCTGGACGCAGAGCAGAAGGATTACAAGCACCCCGAGCCAGCCCGCGTTGTCGGGGAGGAGCCAGATCCCGGGGAAGAGCACATAGTTGCTCGCCGCGAGCGGGAGCACGAGCAGGAGTGCGCCAAACCCGAATCTTCGTGCGCATACCCAGAGCAGGACGCCGACAAACGCGAATGTCCAGAGCGATGCGAGCATCCGGATTCCGCTGTAGCCCATCCCGAGTGAGCGGGGGACCGCTAGGAGTGTGTGGTAACCGGGGGCCGTCGCGGACGCGTAATCGGAATAATCCGGAGCGGGCAGTTGACGCGCGAACTGCTCGATCGTGGGGATGTGGTAGAGATCTTCGGCGGACGAACCCTGGACCATGAACGACGGGTTGATCCACATCAGCGGCCACAGCACGAGGGCCAGGAGCACCAAGCCGACAATCGTCGGGGCGGTCGCCCGGCTCGTGCGGACCTCGGGAACGGGCTGGTCGGACTTGTGGCTTATCAACGCTCGGTTCCCGCGAACCGGGGTATCTCCGGCTCAGTATGCAATATGTTCGGCCCAGACCCCAGACCCCTTGAGGACGACCACAGGATCGGTCGATACCCACCATACCCATGACCAGCGATCCGCACCATCCAGTATCACACACACACCCTGCCGGATCGGTGTTCCGCGGATTGATCCGCTTAGCAAGACTCAAGCAATGGACGAAAGGAATCTTTGTCCTTATCGGACCAATTTTCGCGGTCGCGTCCGGCAAGCTGGGCGATGTGCCGAGGACAGAGCTCGGGCTCGAGGTCGCGCTGGCGTTCTTTGCGTTCTGTCTCGCCGCCAGCGGGTGCTATGTCTTCAACGACCTCGCCGACATTGAGCGAGACCGGATGCACCCGCGCAAAAAGAACCGTCCGCTGGCATCCGGGCAGGTCCCGGTGGGCGCCGCCAAAGTGTTCGGTGTCTGCCTGCTCATCGGATCACTGCTCTGCACGCTCGCCCTCCCGGGGGCCGCGAAATGGTGGGTGATCGGGCTCGTCGGCGCGTACATCACCAATGTGATGGCGTATTCCGGCGGGCTCAAGCACATCGTGATCGTTGATGTTTTGTCGCTCTCGACCGGGTTCGTGCTCCGGGTGCTCGGGGGGTGCGCGGCGGTGGATGTCGCGCCCTCGACCTGGCTGCTCAATGCGACCCTGTTCCTCAGCATGTTCCTCGCCTTCGGCAAGCGTCTGGGCGAACGCCGATTAATGGGCTCGGACGAGTCCGCGATCGCGGCAAGGGATGTTCAGATCTCCTACACCGACCAGCTTTTGCGGATGATGGTGGTGGTGACCGGTGTCGCAACCCTTTTAACCTACACAGGTTATGTGCAAAGTCGAGAAGAAGATCTGACCATGTATTTCACACATAGACCGATTGGTCTAGATGGGCATGGGTTTGGATTCAACCTGCTCTGGGTCAGTGTGCTCCCGGCAACACTGGCCCTGCTTCGGACGATCACGCTGCTGATGCGGGGGACCTACGACGATCCGACGGAGCTTGCGCTGCGGGACCAGATGGTCCGTGTTTCGGGGCTTTTGTTTGTTCTGGTGACCGGAATTGTCTTGTGGATCGGCGGGAATTTCTGAATCTTTTTGATGAGAGCATGGTAATTGTGGGTACAGATCGTTGGCGCATGCATTGCGCTCCAACGGAGCCGGATATTTGGGCAACATGGGTCGAGCGCCGATACTGGCAACCCCCAAAGTGGTGGGCAGGCTCGCGGGCATGGTGCCTTTGCGTTGGTCCGGCAGCAGGCAATCAACCGCGGTGAAGCCGCATATTTATGGAGTCCTTCGATGAATCATGACCAGAGAACACATGTCTCGATCCGCGGGTTGACCGGGATCGCGGGCGCACTGATCGGGCTGAGCGCACTGTGCGCGGGCAGCGCGATCGCCCAAGACGAGCCCGTCCAGAACAGCAACCCCACCATCGAGCTCGATCTGGCCGCCCTGCAGGCGATGGCCGCGGCTCGCGGCGGGGGCGGCGGGAGCGACAGCGGCTCCAAGCTCAAGAACTGGAAGGACATCAGCAGCGGCTTTGAGCGTGTGGTCTCCACCGCGGACGGGGACTCGTTCTATGACCTCTATGTCAACGCGAAGACCAACGATGTCTACGGCGAGCTGCCGCGCGGCTACGAGAAGCAGAAGCACTTCTTCGCGATGACCGTCGCGGGCGGTGAGGTGTTCGCGGGGCTTCAGTCCGGCGACATGTACACCCAGTGGCGCCGGATCGGTGATCGGCTCGCGTTGATCCAGCCTCAGATCGCGGTGCGCTCGACGGGCGACCAGGAGAGCAAGGACTCGGTCGAAACAGTGTGGACCGATCGCGTGCTGCTCGATATCCCGATCGCGGCGATGGGCCCCAACGGGCAGCCGATGATCGATATGGATGATCTCCTTGTCGGAAAAGCGGGCAACTTCTTCGGCAACTCGGCGCGCGGGCTCAACAAGGCGCTCACCACGGTGCATTCGATCAAGGCGTTCCCGGGGAATGTCGAGATCGAGTTCGAGGGCCCTGTCGCGGGCGGAACGGTCAAGAAGTTCCACTACTCGATCTCGCACATCACCGGGACCCCCGGGTTCAAGCCGCGCGAGGCCGACCAGCGTGTTGGTTTCTTCGTGACGAACTTCACGGACCTCGGGAAGTTTGACTGGAACGACACCACGCAGCGGTACATCAACCGCTGGAACATCCAGAAGGCGGACCCGAAGCTCTCGATGAGCCCGCCCAAGGAACCCATCGTCTACTACATCGAGCACACCGTGCCGATCCGCTACCGGCGCTATGTCCGCGAGGGCATCGAGGAATGGAACAAGGCGTTCCGCGCGATCGGGATCGACGGCGCGATCGAGGTCCGCTACCAGGACAAG
>JAGQOC010000099.1 GCA_020427745.1 Phycisphaerales bacterium
CGGGTACGCAGCTCACGATGCGTACATTCCACACCGGTGGTATCGGTACGCGTGCGGTTGTGGATACGGAGTACCGTGCCCTCAATGGTGGCACGGTCAAGCTCAGCGATTGCAACGAGGTTGCCGTCAAGGATGAGGACGGTAAGGAGTGCTTCGTTTCGCTCAAGCGGAACGGTGAGCTCGCGATCTTCAGCGACGATGGCAAGGAGCTCGAGAAGACCAAGGTTCCCTACGGCGGGTTCATCTACGCGGGTAACGGCGACAAGGTGAAGCGCGGCGGGATCCTCATCAAGTGGGACCCGCACCGTACCCCGATCCTGGCAGAGAAGCCCGGTACGGTGCAGTTCGTCGATATCGAGATCGGCGAGACCGTCCGCGAGGAGGACGCCGGCCGTGGTCAGAAGGCGCTCGTCATTGTTGAGCACAAGGGTGATCTGCACCCCCAGCTCAACATTGTTGACGATCAGGGCAACATCCTTGACTTCCACTACCTGCCCGCCAAGGCACGCCTGGAGGTTACGGATGGTCAGAAGATCGACGCGGGTCACATGATCGCGCGTCAGCCCCGCTCTGCCGCGGGTTCCGCGGACATCGTCGGCGGTCTTCCGCGTGTTACGGAGATCTTCGAGGCCCGCAAGCCGAAGGATCCGTCCGTGATGGCGGAGATCTCGGGCATCGTCGAGATCCACAGCGACAAGCGGAAGGGCAAGATGACGATCCGGATCGTGTCCGACTCGGGCATCGAGAAGGACCACCATGTGCCCAACGACAAGGCGTTGCTCGTGCACGCGGGCGACTTTATCCAGGCGGGTGACGCGCTCACGGAAGGCCCCCAGATCCCGCACGATATCCTGCGGATCAAGGGCGAGGAATCGCTGTGGCAGTACATGCTGGACGAGGTGCAGAATGTGTACCGTGCCCAGGGTGTGCCGATCAACGATAAGCACATCGAGCTGATCCTCTCGCAGATGCTGCGGAAGGTGCGCGTCGAGAACCCGGGCGACACACACCTGCTGCCGCACGAGATCGTGGACAAGTTCAACTTCCGTCAGACGAACCTGCACATCGCCGACATGGTGATGGTTACGGACGCGGGCGGCACGCCGCTGCGTGTTGGTGAGTTGGTCACGAAGGAAGCGGTGAAGGAAGCAAACGCCAAGGCGGAGTCGGAGGGGGCGGAGATCGCGAAGACCAAGCGGGCACGCCCGGCTTCGGGCCGCACGCTGCTGCTCGGGATCACCAAGGCATCGCTCTCGAGCGAGTCGTTCCTCTCGGGTGCGTCGTTCCAGGAATCGACGAAGGTGCTCACCGAAGCGTCGCTCCGCGGCGCGGAGGACGAGCTGGTCGGGCTGAAGGAGAATGTGCTGCTGGGTCACCTGATCCCCGCGGGCACGGGCTTCCACAAGTACCAGGACATCCGCGTCAAGACGCTGGTCGCTCCCGAGGAGTACGAGATCTCCGACGACGAGGAGGCGATGATCGCAGAAATCGAGGCGGAGGCGGCCCAGATGCAGCGCGACGGCTACTCGGGCTCGGTCGAGGTCGAGATCCGCGATGTAATCGTGGGTGAGTCGCCCGCGGAGTCGACCCGCGAGGGCTGATCCGATTGCTCGAAATCACAAGGGGCACCCTCCCGCGGGTGCCCCTTTTTTCGTGCACGGTTGATTCAGTTCCGCCAGTGTTTCCAGTCCTGAATATAGAACGGGTCGTTGGCTGCGCTCGCCGAGCCGATGCCGAAGTGCTCGATACCCAGCGCGTCGGGGTCGTGGGTGATGCGGGCAACCGAGGTGTCGGCGTGTGCAGCGATGGCGTCGGCGAACGGGTTGGTGTTTGAACGCCCGTGACGGAAACTGGTGGTGGGGGAGCTGTTGGGCAGCCAGCCCCGCAAACGGGAGTAGAGCATCGGCGGATCGAGCAACGCGGAGTTGGTGGGGAGTTCGCTGCTGAACGCGATGAGTGTGTCACAAAAGAGAAGCAGCTCGCTCGGACGGTGGATATCGGATGCCCGGAGCCAGCGTTGGTTGATGAGATCGAAGTAGCCCGCGGTTGGTGGTGCGAGGGCGTAGGCGTTGTAGCCGTAGGTGGAGGTGAAGGACCCGAACTGCCCCTGCTCGTGGTAGGAGCCGGCGGGTTGCTCGGGGCATTCGTAGACGGAGTGGTCCCCTGGCGAGGAGGAGAGATAGGGGGCGAGTGTGCCGAGACGGTGGTCGAGGGAGCGTGTGGAAGCGTTCTCCTGCCCATACCAATAGGTTCGGGTGAGCCCGCTGGTGAGCCGATGGGGCAGGGTTCGCCCGCGGTGGTCGTCGGCGTACATTGTCCACGCGGTCGCGAGTTGGCGTTGGTTGGATGAGCAAAGCACAGCACGAGCGGCGGATCGGGCGCTGGAAAGTGCGGGGAGCATGATGCCAACGAGCAACGCGATGATCGCGACAACGACAAGGAGTTCGATGAGCGTGAATCCGGGTTGGTTGCGGGGCTTGTTCATCTGCTGCGTGTTTGCTGGGGAGCGAAGCTGTGGATGCCTGATCCGCCGAGGGTGAAGAGGCACCGGTTGGTGATCGCGGGGGTGGTGCCCGCGCCCTGGAAGCGATCGACGACGAAGCCGGGATCGGTTGGCGGCAGGTCGAGGTTGAGGAGGCGGAGGTCGGTGCAGGGTGCGTAGAAGCCGTGCATGTCGGGGTCGGCGAGGGAGCCTGTGTAGAGGAAGTGCTGGTTGTCGTGCTCGACGAGAATCGGGAGGTGTGTCCAGCCGCCAACGCTGAGGTAGGGTTCTCCGGGTTCCGATGTGCCGTTGCTGTTGGTGTCGTCGTGGGTTGCGAGTGCAGTGTCCCAGAGGAGTTCGCCCGAGGCCGTGTAGAGCGCGATGGACGGTCGGGAACCGAAGAAGGTAAAAACGCCGGCGGGTGGGCCGCCGGAGACAAGCACGCGATCATCGGAGAGGATGATCGGTGCGACATCCGTGCGATTGGAGGGCGTCGACCAGAGAATCACGCCGGTGTTGGCGTTGAGCTTGAGGGTGTTGCTGTTGAGGTGCCCGCTGGTGAAGTTGTAGCTCGAGGCGTAGACCGCGCCGCCAGAAAACGAAACACCGGAGTAGAAGCCGAAGGGGAGCGGGTTGGCGGTGGTCCAGTCCGGGGATGGCGCGGCGGTTGCGCGGGCGTCGAAACGGTGGACGAGCCCGTTGGTGCTTGCGGAGTTTGCGGTGGAGACGAAAACTTTTCCGTGTGCGTAAGCGGTTGTGTTGCCGGAGGTTGCGCCGCCGAGACCAACGCTCCAGACTCGTTCGCCCGGTTGGTAGGGGTTGAGCACGGGGTGGTAGGGATCAATGTTGATGCAGTAGAGGGCTCCGGGGTTGGGGGAGCCGAATGAGTAGTCGGTGATAAAGAGACGATCCGCGGCCCGGAGGTCAGGGGTGACCACGGGCGATGCGTTGACGACGGGTTTGTCAAGCGGGGACTGCCAGCGTAGGTTGCCGGTGGTTGTGTCGAAGGCGGTAATGAACGCGCCGGACGCGACGAAGATCGTGCTGCTCGCAAGATCGATCGCGGGGGTGGACCAGGAATCGAGGATGCCGAAGGGCACCGGAGCGGTCCAGCGGAGGGCGCCGGTGTTCTGGTCGAAGCAGGCGAGGAGGTCGCTGCTCGGATTGCTGAGGTCGTACCCGAGTGCGTAGAGGCTTGTTTGATCCGCGACGATGCCGGACTGGGGGAGGAACGCGAGCCGGGTGGATGTGTCGCCGTCGGCAATCCAGATGGGAGACGAGAGGTCAACGGGTTCTGTGCGCGCGGTGGAGGCATGGGCCGGGGTATTGCCCAGCTGTGACCAGAGGTTGGTGGAGACAATCGCGGCGGGGCGCTGCTGGGCAGTTGCCGCGGACGCGAGCGAAAGAGTTACGAGAATGAGCAGTCGGATCATAAAACGCACGACGGGCCTTTCGATCCGCGTGCGTTGGGGATGGGTGGCTTATCGCTTGCGTTGATTGACGGCGCAGACGCCGAGTGTGAGCAACGCGAGTGTGCTCGGCGAAGGGACAACAGAAACCGCGTCGATCTCGAACGCCTCACCCGAGTTATTGGTGAAGCGGACAAAGCTCGCGGAGGTGAGCCCGGTGGAGCTGATGTCGATGCCGACGCCGCCGCCGGAGCCGTTGTAGAGTGCGACGATGTCGCTGAAGCTGATTCCTGCGAGATCGTTCAGTGCGATGGACGGATCAATCGCTCGGGTGAAGTCGGATTGGACCGTGCCGTGTGAGAATGGGGTCGCGTCGGTGAAGTCGCTGTAGCCGAGGGTGGGGAAGAGATCGAGGGTGGTGACGGCGGCGGTGAACCAGTGGATGCCGTCGCTGGAAACCTCGATGGTCGCTTCGCCGCCCGCGCCGAAGAGGGTTGGGGTGTTGCCGACGAGCCCGCTGCCGTCGTTGGTGGGGTCGCTGTCGGTCCAGGAGGTGTCGACGAACCCGGAGTTCGAGAAGACGATGAGGTCGATCCCGAACGCGTGCGACGCGCTGTTTGTGATCGCTCGGTCGAATCCGAGCGTGAGATGCCCTCCGCTGCCGACGGAGACGAGTTCGTCTGTGCCGAAGGCGGGGTTGAATGGGGTAACGCCGGAGGGAAAGACCCCCTCGCCGGTGAAGCGTTCGGCGGCGCCGAGGGCGGATGTCGCGTCGGTGTAGCCGGCGATGGCGTTTGTTCCCGCGTCGTATGAGACGACCGAGGTCGCGAACGGGGTGGCAAGAGCGGCGGATGTGCTGAGTGCAATGGTGATGGATGCGATGAACCGATGCATCTGATTCTTTCTGGGCACGAAAAGAAGGCCCGGTTTGTTCTGATTCGCGCAGAACACTCCCCGTGATTTCGGGCCGACGCGGGACGGGATTAGCAGCGGAGGCGACGCGCGGGGAGGGGCGCGGGGACCGACCGCTGCCCGTATCGCGTGGGCAGACAACTCGTGTCAGAGGCAGGTCTTCCGGCTCGGGGCTCTGATCGCTCGCCTTCCCGGTTGATCGTTCAACCAGTGGCTGATCCGGATGGATCCGGATCCGAGCGTTCGTCGTCATCCCTTACGGCGGCGCGTCCGCGGTGGCTTCTCACCACACTTCCCTTTTCACCGAGCCCCCTTGGGCCCGGCACCAATGACGACTCAAGCGTACACACCGGTTCGTGTTTGTGCAAGTCGCCGGGGAGAATCGCGGATTTCAGGGTGTTCATGCGGTATCGGCGCGGAAACAATCGACAATGGTTGATCCTGAGCGTGCGGAACTGGTCGAGAAGGTGCTGCGCGAGCGGTTCGGGCTGGGATCCCTGCGTCCGTTGCAGGCGGAGATCGTGGAACGCGTGCTGGATGGTGGTGATGCGTTGGTCGTGATGCCGACGGGCGGCGGGAAGAGCCTGTGTTTCCAGCTGCCCGCGCTCGTGAATCGGGAACACTTGGGCGGCGGGGTGACGCTGGTGTTCTCGCCGCTGGTCGCGCTGATGGAAGACCAGGTCTCGGCACTCCGGAAGAAAGGCATCGCGGCGTCGTTTGTGAACGCGACCGTGCCAAAGAGCGAACGCGCGAAGAGGTACGATAAGCTCGCGCGAGGGGGCTACGACCTGTTCTACGCGACACCCGAGCGGATGGAGCGGGAGGATTTCATCGAGGCGATCAATCAGGTCCCCGGCGGGGTGACCCTCCTCGCCGTGGACGAGTGCCACTGCGTGACCAAGTGGGGGCACGATCTCCGTCCGGCGTACCAGCGGATCGGGGAGTTCCGCGAGCAACTCGGGAGCCCGACCACAATCGCGCTGACCGCGACCGCGACGGAATCGGTGCGTGCGGATGTGCGGCGTGTGCTCGGTGGGGATGAGGACTCGATGCCGATGTTCGTCGCGCCGATCGGGCGGGCGAACCTCGAACTGCGTGCACGCGAGGTCTGGGACGATGATGAAAAGGTTGCCGCGATCAAGCGTGTCGCGGGCGAGGTCGGGACGACGGGGATCGTGTACTTCACGCTGATCAAGGATCTGCATCCGATGGCGGAGAAGATCCGCGGGGCGATGCCCGGGCACGAGGTGCTCGTGTACCACGGGCGTCTGGATGCCAAGCAGCGCCGGCGTGTGTACCGACGGTTTATCGAGGCGGATCCCGATGACAAGCTGGTCTTGTGCGCGACCAACGCGTTCGGGATGGGCGTGGACAAGCCGGACATCCGGTTCATTATCCACGCGCAGATACCGGGGTCGATCGAGGCGTACCACCAGGAGGTTGGGCGAGCGGGGCGTGACGGCGGGCATTCCGTGTGCGAGCTTCTGTACGCGCAGGAAGACCTCGCGATCCAGCAGGAGTTTGTCCGCTGGCAGAACCCGAGCGCGGACCTGCTGATGGCGACGCTCAGCGCGATCGAGGCGCGATTTGCGGACACGGAGTTCCACAGCGATGATCTCCGCGTGCATGTCATCGGCAAGGGGCATGCGCACGGGATGGGCGGCGGGGTGATGGACTATGTGCTCATCCGGCTCGCGGACCTCGGGGCGATCGAGCCGACGGGGTTCCAGTCCGAGGAGGGGCTTGTCGTGTACCGGTTTGTGGGGGCGGTGGATGATGCGTTGATCGAGCCGACCGCGATCGAGGGGAAGCACCGGCGGGACCTGATGCGTCTGCTGGATGTCGTGAATCTGACCAAGAGCTGCGATATCGCGGCGTCGGTCGGTGCATATTTCGGGTTGTGAGCGCTAGACTTTCGGCCACGATTTCTCGTATAAGGAGCAGAAGCATGTCGCAGATCACAGAACTGATTATCGAGGACACTGTTGTTGGTGACGGCGCGGAATGCCCCCCCAACGCCACGGTCAATGTGCACTACAAGGGCATGCTGATGGACGGGACCGTGTTCGATTCCTCCTACGACCGCGGGGAGTCGATCAACTTCCCCCTCAACAACCTCATCCAGGGCTGGCAGGAGGGGATCCCGGGGATGAAGATCGGCGGCAAACGCAAGCTGACGATTCCTTACGCCAAGGCGTACGGCGAGCGTGGCGCTCCGGGCGCGATCCCGCCGCGTGCGGATCTGGTCTTCGAGATCGAGCTGCTCGGATTGAGCTAAAGAATCCGGATGTCGACCAGGGTGTCCATCGTGATGCCGAGCTTCAACCAGGCGGCGTTTCTCGATGAGGCGATCCGCTCGGTTGTTTCGCAGCTGAGCAAGGGCGACGAGTTCTTCGTGCTCGACGGCGGCTCGACGGACGGCTCGGTGGACATCATCAAGCAGCACAAGGACCGGATCACACACTGGCAGTCGCAACCAGATGGCGGGCAGGCGAGCGCGATCCGCGATGGGTTCACGCGATGCACGGGTGAGGTGATTGCTTTTCTCAACTCGGACGATGTGTATCTCCCGGGCGCGATCGATGCGGCGAGAGAAGCGTTCGATGCGGACCCGGGGCTCGGGTTCGCGGAGGGATTCACGGTTGTTGCCGATGCGGAATCGAGGATTGTGCGATGCGATCGTCGGCTCGGTCCTTCCGCGGCATGGATGCGGTGGGGGTATCTGCGGGTGCATCAGCCGAGCACTTTCTTCAGGCGTTCGGTCTACGAATCGGTTGGTGGGATGGATCCGGCATATGGGTGCGTGCTCGATACCGAGCTGTGGTACCGGCTCCTCCCCGCGTGCAGGTGCGTGCGTCTGAATCGCTACACGGCCGTCCACCGTGACCACGAGGACGCCAAGGGGCGTGCGTGGCTGGATACCTATGAACGCGAGAAAAAGATGCTGGATGCGAAGTACCCGCGCTACCGCAAACGACGCATCAAGCAAGAGATCGGGCGGATCGGTGTGAACATCGTGCGGATCACGAGCGGGCGTGAGCGGGCGGCGAAACGCGACACAGCGTGGTTTATGGGCAAACGCGTAGGCGAGGTCTTCCCGGACGCGTCGTCAGCGGTCTGTGCCTAGCGGTTATTCTTGGATCATGCGCTCGAGCATCGCGTTGAACTTGCCGGAGCTCTGGGCGACGGTGTCCTCGGGGCCCCACATATTGATCAGGATGCGCGTGTCGGGCAGCTCGATAATGGCGGCGTGGATCGCGTAGAAGGGTGATTCGTTGCGCCCGCCCTTGCCGGCGGGATCGACATAGGTGCCCTTCATGTCGACGATCGTGACGGGCAGCCCGAGGACGGTCTTGGTGGTGGTGTCGGCTTTGGTGCGTCCGCCGATGTCGCTGACGAGGGTGGACTGGAGCGAGCGGATGATCTCCTGGACGGAACCACGCTCCTTGGAGAACGCGACCGAGGCGTTGCCCAGCGGGTGGTTGATGTACATCTCCGCGAAGTGCCCGCTGCTCGGGACGGCCATGCGCCAGTCCTCGGGCATGTCCCAGCGGTAGCCGGAACTGTTGGCGTATTCATCCTCAGAGCGGGTGAATGCGATGCCGTTGTCGGGGGTGGTGCCGTCCTTGATGCGGTTGGCAAGGTCCTTGGCGCGATCGCGGGTTTTGCCGAGTGTCGACTTGGAGCCCTGTTCGGCTTCCCACTGGCGGTCTTGCTCCTGGGGCACGGCTTGTGTGATCTCGACCGGCTCGTCTTCGATGACCGGTGTCGGTTCAGGCTCGGGTGCTTGCTCGCGTTCAAGCTCATCGAGGTACGAACTGTCAATATCGTTGGCGGGGGTCGCGGGTGTGCCGGATGATGAATCCGAGCAGCCGGATGCGGGGAGAAGGATCGCCGCGAGAATCGCGTGCGCGAGGAGCGTGGCTGTGAGCGTGGCGGGGCGTGGGGTGTTCATGCCCCGATTCTAGCAGGAGCGTCGGCGACGCGATACGCAAATGCCGAGCATTGCGAGTGTTGGGATACTTGCGGGCGCGGGAACACTGGTGCCATAGATCGAGAACGCGAGATTGGTTGGGTCCCGATCGAGGTCGGCGTTGGTCCAGAAACTGTTCTGGGCCGTGTTGGAATAAAGGACGCTGTTGTCGCCTGAGGTTGCGCCGTAGGTCCAGCTGAAGAACGCATCGCCGGTGATTGCGAGCCAGTAGGTGGTGTTCGCGTCGGCGGTGAATGACTGGCCGAACTCGGCGATCGCGTGGTGCTCGACATTGGTCCATTCGTCGTCGAGGACGACGCCGCTGACGCTGAGGGTGATGTCCTCGCGGGCGAAGTTGTGGGTGTAGGCGAGGGTGCCGGGGAGCCCGGCGTTGTCGGCGTAGATGGAGATGGTGAACTGTGTCTCGGCGTAGACCGCGCCCCAGAACCCGATGCCCTCGATGTTTGTGGTGCCGTCGAACCGGAACTGGTCGTACATCACCTGGTCGTGGGTGGGGTTGGAGTAGTAGACGCTCGCGCCGTCACCCTGGGCGGTGGGGGTGAGCTGCTCGTAGAGCAGGTGGTCGGTGATGGACGCATTGGCGGCGGTGCTCACGCCCGCGATCAGGATGATGGCTGAGATCCGATTCATTTCCGAACTCCTGTTCCCTTCATTTCAGGATACCGCATCGGGAGGGGTACGGATACATTGTTCCCGAATATCGGGGGAAACGGCACCCACCAAATGGTGGGTTACAGTGGCGGTATTTGCTCAGGAGGGGCGGTTTGCCCGGTTATCGGGCCAGATGTCGGTATCGATGAGCTCAACAGAGTTGCCGGCGGGGTCACGGCAGTAGATCGACCGCCCGCCCTGCTCCCAGCTGTGCACCTGCTCGATCTCGACGCCGTGCTCGGTCAATCGGCTCTGCCAAGCGTCGAAATCATCGGGCTGGATGCGGAAAGCGATGTGCCCCGCGCCGGTGGGGCCGTGGGAGGGGACATCGCGTCCGGGCTGACGAGATACTTCCGGGTTGAAAACCAGCAGGACATGGGTGTCACTCACGCGGAATCCCGCGGCGAGTTGGGACGGGTCGCCCAGCGGGCTGAGCCCGAGCACATCACGATAGAACGCGTGCACAGCGGGGAGATCGCTGCTGTAGATGATTGTTTCGAGGACGGACTGGATGGGCTGCATGGCGGATTGTAGGGGCGTCAAGGAATCGTGACGGGAAGCCGACGCAGAGGCATCTTGAGTAGAGAGCCCGCGTTCGCGGGCGCGGAATCAGGAAAACGCAACGCTGGAAAGGGGATCGGTATGCACGCGACGAATGCAAGGGGCTTTGCTATGCCAACACTGAAGGTCATCCTCGCGGTGCTCTTCGCGGCGGCGGGGGTCGGGATCGCGGGGTACAGCATGATGGGGTCCAAGGGTCGGAGCGAGAAAGCACCGGCTTCCAAGGTCTTCACGGCAATCGACGACGACGGGAACGCGGTGGAGCCGGACTACGCGAAGGCGCGGAGCACCAAGCAGATCGACGCGGTGTCCGATGAGATCGCGGAGAAGGTCCGGCTGCTCGCGCCCGCGGTCGGCGCGATCCGGGCCGCGTCTGGACAAGAGGGCGCCGAGGTGGCGCAGGCAACGATCGACGCGATCGTGCCGATCCTGTCCGGGGACCATGACGGATTCGTCGCGGCGATCCGGGCGATGGGGGGGAAGATCGAGAATCTTGATGGGGAGCACCCGCTGTTCACGCACTTGACCAAGCTGTTCAAGCACGCGAGTGTCGATGTGGATCGGATTACGGTGAAGAAGTACACCGCGCCGCAGGGAGGACGCGTCACGATCCAGCGCGAGGAAGAGAACGCGGACGCGGGCGGCCCTCGCAGGAATCTCAACGAGCGGGTGATGCAGATGAAGCCCGCGTCGCTGTTCCCCGATGCGCCCGGCGTGGAGGACGACTCGGCGATCGAGGTACGCATCCCGATGAGGCCCGCGGGAGATGACGCGGAATCAGTTTTCAGCCTGATCCTGACCTGGAACAAGGATCTGCGTCTGTGGCAGCCCTCGACCTACGGCGTTATCAAGCGCGAGCTCTCGGTGGAGGACGACGGATGAACAAGACGGCTCACAAACACGGGTTCACCCTGGTCGAGGTTCTTGTGGTGATCGGGGTGATTGGGATCCTCATCGCGATCGCGCTGCCGGCACTCTCCGGGGCTCGCGGTTCAGCGCTGCAGACAGTCTCGCTGTCCAATGTCCGCTCGGTCGGGCAGCAGATGGAGGAGTACGCGTCGGTGCAGCGGCAGTACCCGCACCGGGGTTTCGGGGATATCCCGGCGGAGTTGGTCGGCGATGAGGAATACATTCCCGAAGAGAATGTCATTGTCGTGACCTGGTATCCGGGTCAGATTGTCATGGCGACGAGCGATTACTTTGCGCAGGCGTTCCTGTGGCCCGCGATCGTGACGCCGATCGCGGAGTGGCCCGAGTACTGGTCGACCTGGATCTCGCCGAGGAAGGACGACGCGGATCTCCCGAAGCTCGAGGACTTCGGTTTCGGGGATGAGCCCGCACCGATCGAGGAGCAGATCTCGGTGCGGTATTCCAACAGCTTTGTCGCGGCGCCGGCATTTTTCAGCGGACAACAGCACGGGGCGAACGCGGAGTCGATGTTCCGGGCGGTGAAACCGCATGAGGTGCGCTACGCGTCGCAGAAGGTCATGCTCTGGGACAACGATCTCGCGTATATCACGCGGGATATCCCGGAGCGGATCGACGGGCTGCTGGATGCGAAGACCCCGATGTGCTTCGCGGACGGGCACGGCGATATCCTGAATCCGCAGGACGCGAGCGACCCGGTCGACAACCCGCGGATGGAGCGGGTGATGAGGCTGCACGCGACCAAGGACGGGGTGCACGGGCGGGACTACTGACCGGCTATGCGTCTGCGCGCGAGGTGGACGAACCCGAGCCCGCCGATGGTGATGATCGCGATGCCGACGGCGAAGACCCACGACCCGTTGCCGGGCGAGCGGGACTCGAAGAGGTTGTAGATCGCGACGCCGATGAACGGCGCGGTCAGCCCGCGGAGCCCGGTGAGGGTGACATGGACGGCCATGTAGTCGCTGGAGCGGTCTGCCTTCACATAGTGCAGATGCCCGATATTCCACGCCAACGCGCCGCCGCCGAAGGCGATGCCCCGGAGAATCTGGGCGGCAAACATGAGGGCGACTACCGAGAACTGCGACGCGAAGAGGGCGAGGGTGAACGACGCGACAAACACCCAGGAATGGATTGCGCGGAACTGCTCGACATGCACCCGATCGAGCAGCCTCGCCCACATCGGGATGAAGATCGGCATCATGATGAGCGGGATGACCTGTGTAAGCACCAACCCCGGGAGGTAGTCGAGCCCGAACTGCTCCTTGGCGATAATCACAAAGGGGGCCCAGGACATCATGTTGCCCATCCCGATGAGGAGTTGACAGAGCTGGTAGTTGCGGTACTCGCGGTCGTCGATGAGCACGCGGGCGATGTTCATAAGCGACGAGCGTTGTCCGTCGCGGGTGGCGCATTTTTCGGCACGGAGGATCATGCGTTCGCCGCGGACGCGGATGCGTGCATATGAGCTCACGCCGACGAGCGCGACGATTCCCCCGATCGGCAGGAGCAGCCGGTAGGAGTTTTCGGAGGCCTGCATCGCGAGCCCGAGCCCGATGGCGATGAGTGAGTTGATCGTGACGGACACGGCCTGCACTTTGCCGGTCATCCGGGCGCGATCGATCGGGTAGTTGACGCCCCACACGGTTGAGCGGACGGTGACGATCCCCGCGAGCAAAATCCTCGCGGCGAACGCGGCCGAGACGAGCATGAACAGACCAGCGGGCGTCCGCGGGGCGAGCGCCATGAGCGAGACCGCGACGAGCAAGAGGAGCTGGAGCGCGGTGATGAACGGGATTTTCTTCTTCCCGTTGGCGAGCATCGCCCAGAGGAAGGAGGTGATGTTCGCCAGCGCCGGGGCGGCGATCAGGGCTCCGACGATGTAGTTGAGCAGCGTCGCATCCACGACGCCATCGAACAGCTTGCGGACGATGAACCCGATGACGGAGCCCTCCGTCGCGGCGATCGCCCAGGGAAGAAAGAAGGCGCTGCGGAGCTCGAGGGCATAGCTCGGGCGGGAGAGCCAGGGCATTGCGGAGGGGTGGAAGCTCAAAAAAGCCAGAGCCACGAGCTTGACAGGTGAGGCGATGCGCAGCGGCAGCGGGCGGGCTGGCGTTCGCCGAGTGGGCTGCTCATCGGGCTGGGGGGACGAATCCGAGGGGTTAGGCACGGGTATCGGATCATTGCCCGGCGGGCAGAAAAGTCGAGCCCGGGCATCGGTCCGCGTATGATCCCGGACAGATTTCCCCCGAGAAAAGAGACCCACGCGTGCAAATCCGAAACTTCTCCATCATCGCTCATATCGACCACGGCAAATCCACCCTCGCGGACCGATTGCTCCAGGCGACCAACGCCGTCTCCGATCGTGAGGCCAAGGCCCAGCTGCTCGACTCGATGGACCTCGAGCGTGAGCGTGGGATCACCATCAAGGCCTCCGCCGTCACCGTGATGCACCATCACAACGGCGAGGACTACATGCTCAACTTCATCGATACCCCCGGGCATGTCGACTTTGGGTACGAGGTCTCCCGCGCCCTCAAGGCCTGTGAGGGGGCGCTGCTGATTGTCGACGCCTCGCAGGGCGTCGAGGCCCAGACGGTGGTGAACACCTACCTCGCGGTCGAGCAGGACCTCGAAATCGTGCCCGTCCTCAACAAGATCGATCTCCCGGGCGCCCGTCCGGACGAGATCGCGGAGGAAGTCGAGCAGGTTCTCGGGATCGACGCCCTCGAGTGCATCTCGGTGAGCGCGAAGACCGGGCAGGGGATCCCCGAGCTCCTCAGCGCGATCTGCGACCGGTTCCCGCCGCCGGCGTCTCCGGTGATGGAGCAGACGCGGGCGCTGATCTTCGACGCGGTGTACGACGATTACCGCGGCGTGGTGGTCTACTGCCGGGTGTTCGATGGTCGGCTTACCGTCGGCGACAAGATCCTCATGATGGGGCTCGAACGCACCTTCACGATCACCGAGCTTGGCAAGAACACCCCCAAGCCCACCAAGGTCAAATCCGTCGGCCCGGGGGAGGCGTGCTACCTGGTCGCCGCCATCAAGACGCTCGGCGATGTCCGCGTCGGCGACACGATCACCATCGACCACAACCCCGCACCGGAACCCCTCGGGGGCTACGCGCCGCCCGCGCAGATGGTCTTCTGTGATTTCTACCCCTCGACGACTGAAAAGAAGGGCAACGACTTCGAGGAGCTCCGCGACGCCATGGAGCGGCTCTCGCTCAACGACTCTTCGTTCACCTTCCAGGCCGTGCACTCCGAGGCGCTCGGGTTCGGGTTCCGCTGCGGGTTCCT
>JAGQOC010000004.1 GCA_020427745.1 Phycisphaerales bacterium
CCGGTGTTGAACCACTGCGGCGAGTTGGGCGCGCACATCTGGTGGATCAGCATGTAGACGAGCTCGTCGTAGAACGCGAGCGCGTCGGCGGGCGAATCAAAGTAGTCGTGCGTCTCGCCCCAGTGACGCCAGCACCCGGCGAGGCGGTGGATCACCTGGCGGGCGCTGCGCTCCGGGCCCGTCTGCACGGAGCCGTCGGCGTTCTTCAGCGTGTCGCTCTCGCCCGGGAGCGAGAACTTCTCTTCGAGCTGCGGCACCCCCGCCTTGCGGAAGTACTTGGACACCATGATGTCCGTCGCGAGCTGGGAGAACCCGGCCGGGACCTCGGCGTCGGGCATCTCAAAGACAACCGAACCATCCGGGTTCGAGATCCGGCTCGCCCGCGTGGTCCACTCCGTGGTCGCGAACGGGTCCATACCTTCCTTGGTGAATCGTCGGGTGATTTTCATGGGGCGTGTGCCTTCCTTGGGAACGGAATCAAATAACTCAACCGTGCATGAAACACAATGCCGGAAATCAATCAGTCAATATCGAACAATCAGACTTGGAGTGTTTTTCAACCTGCCCAGCAGTGTCTCTTGGCGTTGTCTTCGCAGTTGGACTTGTTGGTGTAGCCCTCGCAGCTTGCGCCGACGATGTTGCCGTTGGATGCTTTGCGGCGCCAGCGCCATTCGCCCTTGGCGTCCTCGTAGAACTCCCACTTGTCGTTCTCGCCGCCCTGATTGCAGCCGCCCCAGCCATTGCGTTTGGCGTTTGCTTCGCAGTCGGACTTGTCGTTGTAGCCCTCGGTGGCGGCACCGACGATGTTCCCGTTCGTCGCGGTGCGGCGCCAACGCCACTTGCCGCCCTTGTCCTCGTAGATCTCCCATTTGTCGTTTTCGCCTGCCATGGTGGGCTCCTTTCAAGTGGTGTGAACGGTGCGGTGATTGGGTTTAGTCGACGCGGGGGAGCGTGAGCCCGCCCTGGTCCTGGTACTTGCCGGCCTTGTCGGCGTAGCTCTGGGCGCAGACCTGGTCGCCCTTGAGGAAGACGAACTGGGCGATGCCCTCGTTCGCGTAGACCTTGGCGGGCAGCGGCGTGGTGTTGGAGATCTCGAGCGTGACCTTGCCCCGCCATTCGGGCTCGAGCGGCGTGACATTGACGATCAGCCCGCAGCGTGCGTAGGTGGACTTGCCGACGCAGAGCACGAGGATGTCGCGGGGGATGTCGAACCACTCAACGGTCTCGCACAGCGCGAAGCTGTTGGGCGGGATGATGACATGGTCGGTTCCCTGCTCGGCGGTGTCGACGGTGACCATGAGGTCATCGGTGAACTGCTTGGGATCGACGACGGCGATGCCCCCGGTCTTCGGGGTTGGGGTGAAGATTTTGAAGACGGTCCCGACGCGGACATCGTACCCGTAGGACGAGACGCCGTAGGAAATGGTTCCGTCGCGTTTGATCGCTTTCTCGAAGGGCTTGATGTCGACGAGCTGCTCGATCTGTGTGTCGCATAAGACTGGCATGACACAAACTCCGGTTCTGGTGGGGCGTCCGTTGCCCCGGTGAATCTCTCTGCTGGTCTCGTGCGTGCCCACACGCTCGGGACCAGTCTCCTCTGTGCACAGCGATCGCCGGAGGGTGTGGAGAACCACAACCTGGGGCGTGCGTGCCTTCTTTGGGGTGCCCAGCGAACGCATCCTGGGACCGGGCCGGTTGCTTGTGGCGGACCGACGGAACTTGAACGAAGCCGGGGTCCTGCCTGGAGGGGCAATCGAACCGAAATCGAATACATCCCAAACATCTTTCAATGCTCGGTTGTCGTGTTGCATCCGTGGGTCGGATGCGGTCTCCGAGGCTTGTCAGGGACGATGTGGACAACCTGTCGGTTGATTCCAAGTCGTTTCCAGCCAAGCGATTCGGGGGTGGTGCGAACTCCTGTTTTTTCTCGACCCACAACATATCGTTCTGCGTCGGGCCACGATCATACCACTGCACCACCTGTAGGTGGTGACCTCTGGAGAAAATTTCGAGGTTTTTTCGCGGGAGTCGGGGGATTCCCGATCACGATGAAGACAGAAATCGCGGCGGGTTTCCCCCTGCCGCGGGTGCCAAACTGGGTATAGGCAAGGGCTTTCATCGGCTCGAAGTCCGCGGCACGAATGATGTGCCCTGTCCAAAAACCGAATATTTTCCGATCATGAAGAAGGTGGATCCCGCGGGTTTTCCACACATTGCGCTCCGAGCGGATCACTCCAACGAGCGGAGTGTGTCGGATTTCGGTCGAGAAGTTTCGCCTCGATCAGGAACTCGATGGATACAAACACGCCTGGGTGCGTAAGGAACATAGGATTGAACCGAACGCACACGGTTCCGCCGGCGCCCCACGCTGCCGCGGCACGCAAACTATCCGCTCACACACCGAGGTTTCTCCCCGTGACGATGCACGCTTCATGCCGTTCTCGATGCTCCAAACAACTCCGCACCGGCGGCGTGTTCCTGTCCGCGTGCGTTGTCGCGATGGGGCTCATGGGCGGCTGTCCGCGTATGCAGAAGTTCCTGCATCGGAATGACCCCGTCCCCACCGCCCGGGCGAGCACGCCGGTCAACATCCGTGATATCCCCGCGCCGCTGCGTGGGACGATCGGGGGCGAAGCATCGATCATCGGGAACGAATCCACTCTGGTCTCGGGCATCGGGTTTGTTGTCGGGCTCAACGGCACGGGCGGGTTGACTATCCCGGAGCAGTACGCGGCTCACCTCGAGCGGATGATGAGCATCAACGGCGTCTCGATCGCGAACGCCAACGGGAGTTCCCCGGTGAGCGGCAAGAGCCCGCGAGCGCTTCTGCAGGATCCGAACACCGCCGCGGTCATTATCCAGGCGGCGATCCCTCCCGGTGCGCAGGCGGGTGAGCATTTCGACCTTTATGTCCGCGCGATCAACGCGACGAGCCTCGAGGGAGGTAAGCTCTGGTCGACAGAAATGAGGATCGGCCCACCCTCGGCGTTCGGGGATCCGCAGGCGCGGATTATCGCTTCGGGCAAGGGGCCGATCTTCCTCAACCCGTTTGCTGAGCCGGGGGGCTCGTTCGATGGCGTGACGAGGGATGTCGGGCGTGTGCTCAACGGCGGGACTGTGACCTTCCCGACCGAGATCCAGGTGGTGCTCGACAACCCCTCGCACCAGCGAGCCCGGCTGATTACCTCAGCGATCAACAGCGTGTTCCCGATGCGACCCGGGGACCGCGAGCCGACCGCTCGGGGGAAGGACGAGACGCTGGTGCTCGTTCGTGTCCCGACCGAGTATCAGGATCGTCACAGCGACTTTGTGAATCTGCTCTCGCACATCACGATCGACCAGTCCTACCCGGAGTTGTTCGCTCGCCGCTATGCGGTGACACTCAAGAGCGATGCGTATCTCGCGAGCGACATGTCTTGGTGCCTGCAGGCTTTGGGCGAGCGATCGATCCCGTTCCTGCAGGATCTGTACGACAACCCGGACGCCGCGCCTCGACTCGCGGCTCTGCGCGCCGGAGCGGGGCTCAACGATCCGCGTGCCGCGGAACATCTGCAGGACATCGCAACCAACGGCCCGGAAAACCTGCGGACCGACGCGATCGCGTTGATGAGCGAGATCGACGGGCGCCCCGCGATTGATCGCACGCTCCGCGAGTTGCTGGAATCCGACAAGCTCTCGATCCGTGTCGAGGCCTACGAGGGTCTGATCCAGCGTGCGATCAATGCACGCAAGCGTCAGATCCTGAATCATCTCGCATCGCGGGACAATCGGATCGGCGAATCCCCGAACCTGACGCTGAGCCAAGTGGATGTGCTCGCCAACAGCTGGGTGCCCTCTGATCCTGTCCGCGGGATTAGCCGTCAGGTTGTAGCGGGCAAGTTCTTCCTCGACATCGTGCCGTTCGGTGACCCGCTGATCTACATCACGCAGCAGGATGTCCCGAGGATCGTCCTGTTCGGCAGGGACATGGAGATCAAACGCCCCTTGCTCGCGTCCGCGTGGTCGGATCGGTTGATGCTGACCGCGGATTCCCCCTCGGACGATGTGCGTCTGTATTATCGCGATGACAACACGCGGCGCACCATCGTGAACAACAAGACCCCCACCGCGATCCCGGATCTCGTCAAGTACCTCGCAAATGATCCGACAACCAACGGGCGTGACCCCGGGCTCGGGTTCTCGTACTCGCAGGTCGTCGGCGCGCTGTATGAACTCTACGACGATGACGGAATCTCGGCCTTCTTCACCACCGAGCAGGACCGGCTGCTCGCGGACCTGCTCGTCTCCGCAACGGGCGAGGAGATCGAGGTCCGACCCGAGAACGCCGGCGGGAAGACCCAGATGGTCCCGATCAACGATCCGCAGCGTCCGGTGCTCGATCGCAGCGACGACCTCCGCTCCACGCGGCGTACGCTGCTTGTGCCCGTGAACCCGCCTGCTCCGGAGAATCAGGGCGCGATCGACGAGTGATCGCGGAGTTTATTTACAGAGCCCTCGCGCTTCGCGTTCGAGGATCGCGACCTCGTGCGTCAGGCGTGAGATCGCCTGGTCTACACCGGCTTCCATGAGCATGGTCGATCGGATCGGGTGCCCATAGACCACCGCGCTTGGTCTGTTCAAAAGCTTGGGCAGCCTGCGTGTGCGGGGCCAGGCGTGGAACGCGCCGGAGATACCGACGGGGACAACAGCGCAGTCCACGCGTTTGAGCAGAACACCGATCCCGCGTTGAAACTCGTGCATATCGCCGTCGGGCGTGCGTGAGCCCTCCGGGAACACGAGGAGCATCTTCCCCTCGTTGAGCTTGGCGATCGTCGCTTTCATGGCGCCGGAATCGCCCGCGCCCTGCTTGATGGGCGAGGCGTGCAGCGTGGAGATGAGCCAGCCGAAGGGTTTGAACTTGAAGAGCCCGTCGCGGGCGAGGAAGTCTGTGTGGCGGTGCCGGATCGCGGCCGACACAATCGGGGGATCGAGGAAGGACTGATGATTCGCGACCAGCAGCACGGCCCCCTCGCGTGGTACATTCTTCACCCCGCGTCGACGGAGACGGAACACGGTCTGCAGGGCGAGCAACGCCGACTCGCGGATCGTGTCGTAGAACAGCAGCGATGCGAGCGAGGAGCCGGGATGGTGGGCACGATACCGGGCGAGCATATGGGCAAGTGTTGGGGGATTAGCGCCCGTTGTCGAGCGTTGCCGCGATCCGCTCTCGGGTGCGTCGCTCGAGCAGATCAACCACTCCCTCAACCTCGATCTCCGAGGTATCAACGCGGATGGCGTCGCTCGGACAAACCAGCGGGCCGTCGGAGCGGGAGGAGTCCATCCGATCGCGATCGACGATCCGCCGGCACATCTCTTCCAGCGAGATCTCCGAGGTGTCCATCCCGAGCTGGTCGATCCGGCGCTGGGCGCGGACCTCTGGATCCGCATCGAGATAGAACTTGATGAACGCATCGGGGAACACGACGGAGCCCTGGTCACGCCCCTCGGTCACCAGTCTGGGGTGCTGGGCGCCGATGACCCGCTGCTTGCGGACCATGTGGTGACGAAGCTCGGCGATCGACGCAACAAATGAAACTACCTTGGTCACATCCGCGTGGCGGATGCGGTGGTCGATCGGGGTGTCCCACGCGAGGATGGTTGGGGGATCCTGCGACCAATCGAAATGCAGATCCGCGCCCATGACGGTCGAGACGAGCGTGCCGGTGTCTTCCTCTTCGATTTTCCGGTCGATCATGATGGCAGCGGCGGCGCGGTACATCGCGCCGGTGTCGAGAAAATCGAGCCCGAGCCGGGAAGCGAGGAGACGGGCGACCGTGGATTTCCCGGTCCCCGCGGGGCCGTCGATGGTGATGATGATGGGCTGATCCGTCGGCACCGGTCCCCCCGTCCTTGGTGGCTTTGCAGCGGCTGTTGGCATGGGCTTCGTGTGGGTGGTGCTCACGGGCTCCCCGATCTGGTTGTCGTGTCAGCCGGCGAGGGACTCGAAGGCGGCTTCGAGGGCCTCATGGCTCTGCATCGCTCCAAGTGTACCATCGCCCCCCCCCCGGTAGTCAATAGCAATATTGCCATCAAATCCGACCGCGGAGAGCGCGCCAGCCATCGTCGCGAGATCGAATCCATCGTGCACGGGCGGCGCATCCGGCTCGTCCAGCATGCTCTCGAGCTCTGCGGCGAGCGCATCGAGTCCGGACAATCCGGACTCAAGAGGATTCGATTTTTTCGCCGCATCGGGGATTTCGCCGGCTGTGAACCCGAGCGTCGACGCGTTCACGACGGATGCGTATGGAGTGAGCTTGCGGAGATAGCCCGCGGGATCACCCGATTTCTGCGCGCCCTCAAAATCCGGGAATGACCCGATGCGGAACCCACCGATCGCTTTGATGAGATCCGTCAAGCGTTCTGGGTCCTCCGTCAGCCCGGCTTCGGGCGCGATGAGGACATTGATATCCACCGAATCCGCGTGCTCAAGGATCCGCTTCATCCGCTCGGTGACCAGATCGAACTGTGCTTCGGTGTCCTTGGCCTTGATCGAGATGGACGCGGAGTTGCACCCCAGCAGCGTCGCAGCGGTAATGATCCGTCTTGCGCGATCGATCGCGGCATCGCCCTTGCTCTCCGAGGATTCCGCGAGCGTGAGCGGCTCGGATTGCGAGAGCAGTAGACAGGTGCAGCCCGCACGGTCGCCGGTGTCGCGGATCTTCTCGAGTTCGGTGCGTCCCATCCCCGCGAGCAGGTCCGTCGGGAGCGTCAGGGCGCTGAGCCCGAGATGCTCGGCGGTGTATTTCGGGAGATCGATGACTTCAACGGCACGCTTGCCCTTGCGTTTGAGCACATCGCGGATGGAGTTGACATTGAGCGAGAACAACATGCCTGCGACTGTAGGCACGGGAATCATCCCGCGCCGAGATCAGACGAACCGGCTCAATCCTCGTCGATGTACTCCCACACGGTCACGGGGACCTGGCGGACGCCCCACTTGCGGGCGATCTCGTGCGTGGGATAGAGGAGATCGATCCGGTTGCCCTTGATCGCGCCGCCGCAGTCGAGGACGGGAACGATCTCGCCATCGGCGTAGCCGGGGATGGAGACCATCGACCAGTAGGGCAGCACCCTGGGATCCGCGGCGACGAGGTTCATGCCGTTGGTCCAGACGGAGTACATCGTCGCGGTTTTGCCGTCGGCGAACTCGCCACAGGAACGGGCATCGGGAGAATATCCGGTGACGGTCATGTAGATGACCTTGGCGGGGCGAGCGGGGCGGCCGTCAAACCAGCGGACGGAATCATCAAATCCCTCGTCGGCGGGTTGGGCTTGGGCGTCCTGCTCGGCGATGAACTGCTCGATTAGCTCATCATTCCTCGATGGCTCGGTGATGGTTGTCGATTCCAGAGCGCCCGGGTTCTCCAACGCAACCGTCTCGATCTGTGCGCGGGAATCCACCACAGCAAGCGCGGGGAGCACGGCGTGCTCCTTGGTCCAGATCGCGGAGACGACCACGAGCACCAAGGCGCTGAGCCACATACCGACCTTGGCGGTGCGCATCGGGTTGATCCGTGTGTGCACACCAAAGACGGGGGTGTTCGTGCTCTTCGATTGATGGATCATGTCCAGTGCCCTTCGGTGGTCTGCTCTTCAGTTTGGAAAAAACCGTGTAGGGGTCCGTTCCGGAAGTTGGGTCGATCGGGTGATCGGCCCGGCAGGCAGTCCGTGCCTCTGGTGAATGATGGTAGCCCGTCTTCACCCGGGGGACAGCAATCCCGTCCCTCGGGGGTTGATCGACCTAGGCTTGACCCGGCATGACCGCTCCGGGCCGAATAACCGGAAGCGGATCACGACCGAGAACGCACAGACGGACCCCGGTGCACCCATTGCGCGTCGGCGGAGTCCGACGGAGCCACATGGACCTGACACTCACCGAAATCCTTATCCGGACTGCACTTGGGCTTGTCGCGGGGTGCGTCGGCGGGCTCGCGGGGCTCGGGGGATCGATCATCATGCTCCCGGCGTTGGCGATGATCTACGGCTACAACGACGAGAGCAAGACCCGGCATCATGTCTATATGGCCGCCGCGATGGTCGTGAATGTGATCGTCGCGCTCTCCTCGACCATCCTGCACAAAAAAAAGGGGGCTGCCCGCAAGGACCTGCTCATGGTCCTCGTCCCGGCGATGGGCGCGGGCATGATCGGAGGCGTGCTGCTCAGCGGCGAGTCCAAGGGACAGTGGTCGCTGTACGCGTTCGCCGCGTTCATCTGGGCGTACTGCCTCTACAACCTGGTCACGACCGTGCGCAAGATCCCGGACCATCCGGATGACTCCCCCACCCCCGCGTCGTGGAAGACGCTGTCGATCGAGTTCGGGGTCGGGATGATCTCGGGCTATCTGGGGATCGGCGGCGGGATCCTGCTCGTGCCGCTGCTGCAGCTCGCCAAGCTCCCGCTGCGCCACGCGATCGCGGGGAGCGCCGGTGCGATGTGGATCAGTTCGATTATTGGTGCGAGCATGAAGCTCTACTCGTTGCCGAGCATCCATGACGATGCCGGTGTGGCGATGACGATCAGCGACGCGATGTCGTTCGCCGTGCCGATGGGTGTCGGCGCGTTGGTGGGTGCATACCTTGGCGCGATGCTCGCCCACAGGCTGCGGCTTCCTCACCTGAAGATGACGATCGCCTTGATCCTTGCGGTTGCTTCGGTGCGGATGGTGATGTAGTTCTCAGTCCGTCACAACCTGACCGACCAGTTCACGGATGTTCGAGTATCCCTGCGATCGCACCCAGTTATCGAGTCCCTTGTTCATCTTGATCGGGCTGCGCGGATCGGCGAAGAGTCCTGCGCCGATCTGGACTGCCGTCGCGCCAGCGAGGATGAACTCTGCGGCGTCTTGCCAGCGGGTCACCCCTCCGGCGGCGATGATCGGGACGCGATCGCCCAGTGTCGAATAGACCATGTGGACGAGGCGGACGACGATGGGGTGGATCGCGGGGCCGCTGAGTCCGCCGGTGATGTTTGCGAGGACGGGCTTGCGGGTCTTGATGTCAATGCCCATCGCGGGGACGGTGTTGCAGAGCGTGATCGAGTCTGCGCCGGCTTCGATCGCGGCCTGGGCAAGATCCACGATCGAGTGGGGCGTTCCGACCGTGACCGGGGAGAGCTTGACGAAGAGCTTCGCGTTCTCGACGGCGTTCTTTGTTTGCGTGACCACCGCACGGATGGAGTCTGGATCTGCGCCGAGCTCGGTGCCGGAGCGGACATTCGGGCAGGAGACATTGAGCTCGATCGCGATCGCCCCGGCGCGGTCCATGGTGCCGGCGAGCATGGCGTAGTCCTCGGGCGAGCCGCCCGCGACGGAGCAGATGACCGGGGCGCCGACAGAAGCCATCCGAGGAGCGATCTCGTTCTCCCAGCGGTCGATGCCGGGATTGGCGAGCCCGATGGCGTTGAGCATTCCCGCGCGGGTCCAGGTGATGCGTGGGAAGGGGTTGCCTCCGCGTTCCGCTCTCGTGATCGATTTGGTGACGATCGCGCCGAGGTGGATCGGGTCGATGATTTCTTTCATCTCATCGAGCGTACCCGCGGTGCCCGCGGCGGTCATGATCGGCGATCGCAGGGGGATGCCGCAGAGATCGACCGCGATGGAGGGGGACGGGGGCATCGGTCTAGGATAGACCAGCAGACCAACGGAGGAGAAGTATGGACGCCGACACGCGCATCGCCCAGTTCACCAAGCTGACCCAGGACGACCCGACCAACGACATGGCGTTCTTCTCGCTCGGCAACGCGCTGCAGCAAGCGGGGCGTCAAAGGGAAGCGGGCGACGCGTTCAGTGAGTGCTTCAAGCTCAACGCGGCGATGACCAAGGCCGCCCAACTCGCGGGGCGGGCGTACATCGACGCGGGCGAGCCCCATTCGGCCCGCCCGGTGCTGCTCAAGGGCTATGAGGAAGCGGTCACGCGGGGGGACCTGATGCCGAAGGACGCGATCGCGGGGATGCTCGGTGAGATCGATGAGCCGGTCCCGGCAATTGAGAACAAGCCGGCGTCGGTTGACGAGGGCGACGGCGATTTCCGCTGCACCAAGACCGGGCGGATGGGAACGCAGCTTTCGCGCCCGCCGTTCCGCAACGGAATGGGGCAGTGGATCTATGAGTCGATCAGCAAAGAAACATTCGACGACTGGATCAGGCTCGGAACCAAAATCATTAACGAGCTCCGTCTCGATCTCTCACGCGATGACCACGACGCGGCGTACGAGTACGCGATGCGGATCTACCTAGGCCTTGATGATGCGACTTACGCGAAAGTCATGGACGGCAAATCGCCGCCGGCTGTCGATGGACAGTTCCGAACTGTGATCGAGGACATGATGAGCCGGGGTGGGCATCTGGAATCGTTCCAGGGAACGCTGCACGAGCGTGTGGAGTAGACTTCAGCTTCGATGAAAAAGCAACTACTCCTCCAGCTTCGAAAGACCCCAAAGAGATTTGTGGCCCTCTCTCTGATCCTGCTCATACCAATGTTATATCTCGGTTCGATCAGCTGGATAGGGGTTGCGAACAGCCGTTCAAGTTCACTCTGGGATCGAATGGAATCCCACGCACAACAATACAAGCTCACAACCCAATTCTCCCAGCAGCCTGATCCAGCAGATCTTGTTCGGTTTTACGATCTCTCAAAGCCAATCAGGACCGCGGCGGGTTTAGATTCTCATATGCAGGGGTATCAGAATTTAGATGGCGAAGTCGTGATCGCGCCCATCTACAAATTCGCAAGCAAAGAGTTCAACGAAGGCCTCGCGTTTGTCGGCACTAAAAGTCGAAAGGGATATATACGCCCTGATGGTTCCTGGGCTTTCGATGCAAACTTCACATATTGTGATCAGTTTGTCAACGGCCGTGCACGGGTACGACAGGTCCCGTGGGGATCAATCCGCTGGCGAGCAGGATTTATTGATCCGGAAGGAAGTATCGCGGTCGAACTCAAATACAACTCAGTAGGTGAGTTCATCGGACCATACACAATTGCAGGCGAACGAACAGTATATGCTCCAATCTGGGAATCACTCATGGATGGGATCGATGTCTCAATTCCACCATTCGATTTTTTCTTCCCGCCGTCACGGCTTCGTTTCATCGACAAAAACGGGAATACTGTCTCGCCTCGAGAGCTTCGGCAGTGGATGCGTGACTTCGAGAAGAATCCAGACTGAGTTTAGAAATTTGGATGAACATCTTATCCACCGCTCATCAATCCACGGATCGTCGAGCGATTGATTCTTGCGGCGCTCGGTCCCGCAGACGCGACGGCGAGCACGATCGCGACGATCCATGAGAAGGCAATGGGAACGATCGGCCAGACCGTTGGCAGATCGATCCCGGCGAGCTGACGGTTCGTTTCGCGTCCGCCCCATGCCGCTTGCAAACCGAGCAGTGTGCCGAGCACGCACGCGGTGATCGCGATGAGCAGCGCCTGGCCGCAGATAAGGCGGACGAGCTGCCCGCGTGTCGCGCCGCAGGCGCGGAGGACACCCATCTCGTATCTTCTCGCGTGGACCTCGGCGATGATGAGGTTCGCGACGCCGAAACACGCGACGCCCATCGCGCCGATCGCAACGGTCGAGAGCACGACGAGCGTGGATGAGAAAACGACCTCGATCTGCTCGCGGATCTGCCTGCCCGATCCAACATTGAGGACACCGGCACCGAGGAGGGCCTTGTGCATCTCCTGCACGGCGGTCGCGTCGTCGACGGAATCATTGAGATCGACCTGGATGAGCTGGGCCGTGCGGATATCGAAGTGCTTGATGAGGTCGGCGCGGGAGCCGAAGACGGAATGGATGGATTGGTGGACGAGGTTGTCGGAGAGATCGAAGAACTGGTTGGCGAGTTCGAGCCCCGGGGAGGTGACGACGCCGACGATCTCGAAGGTGTGGTCTTGCCCCTCTTCATCCTGGCAGGTGAACTCGTCGCCGACGCCCATACCGCGTGCGATGAGGAACTCGCGTGCGACGAGCACGGCACCGCCTTCGTTGAGGCGTCTGCGTGCGGCGGCCTCATCGCCCTGGACGAACTCGAGCGTGACCATATCAAAGAATGAATCGGGCTCGAAACCGATAAAACTGGTCTTGTATTTACTGAGCCCCTCGATACCGAACGCATCAGTGCCGACGGGGTGGAGCGTGACCATGCAGGTCGAATCGACAAATGGGAGATCATCAAGGATCTGCTTGGCGTCCTCGCTCAGCGGCATGCCGTAGGCGAAGGCGTCGGGGAAGTTGATCTTCGCGAGCCAATCGTTCATCGCCGCGGAGCCATTGGTCCAGATGCCGATGAGCAGGGCGATCCCGGTCATCAGCGCGCCGGCGGTGAAGCCGTGGCGATAGGGCGTCGCGCGAACGGTTCGGTTGAGCAGCGATCCGGGAAGGGCGAGCATGCGCGAGATCAATGGGCCAAAGATGATCGAGACGCACACAACGATGGGCACAGAGATGAGGAAATAACCAACGAACATCGCGGGAAGGCCGACGGCGGCGTAGGTCCAGAAGAACCAGGGCTGGTTGCTGAAGAACACCACGATCGCCGCCATGACAGCGATCCCGAATATGCCCACCAGCCCGATCTTGACAATGGATCGCGTCCGGTGCGGAACCGCACGCACGCTGAGTGCTTCGAGGGGAGATGACGATGCAGCCTTCCATGCGGGCCACATCGCGCCAATGAGACCCGCACCAACCGATCCGAGTACAACAATCACGATGTTCCCCGCGGGCACAACAAGCCCGGTCGGCATCTGCTGCTTGAAGATCTCCGAGAGCGTCCATGCGAGAAGGATCCCGATCGGCACACCGATGAGCGACCCGAACGCCGCGACGACCAGCCCCACGAGGAGCTGCGCCCCGGCGAGCTGTCTGCGTGCGGCACCGACACAGCGGAGGACGGCGAGCGTGCGCTGCTGCTCCGCGACGCCCGTCGTGAGTCCGGTGGTGATGATAAACCCGGCGCTGATGAGCGAGATGACGGAGATGAGCAGGAACCCGAGCTGGGTTGCGGCCATGTTCTTCTCAACGCCGCTCGTGATGCGTTCGGTGGTCTGCACGAGCAGCCGATCACCGAGTGAATCCGCGTGCTCATCCGCGAACATTTCGGCGTCCACCCCCTGCTTCAGATGAACCTCAATATCCGAGAGCTGGTTCTTTTTTCGTCCGAGGGAATCAAGCGTTTCGAGTGTTGTTCGGGCGATGAGCTTGCCGCCGATGGGCGGGGATTCGGCAATCCCAACAACCACGAGCTTGCCCGCCTGACCGAACAAGCGTGGCACAACCAGCGTGTCGCCGATCCGCACGCCGGCACCCGCGTTCCGCTTTCGTGCCTGATCGAGCGTGTCCGTGTGCTCCGCGGCTTCCGGCGGCGAGCGATCGATGTACCCGAGCTGGTCGGTAATTAAAGAAGTCGGTGTTCCTGATCGCTGCGCATCTACGAACGCCCAGCTCAGACGCTGCGCCGTCCGGGCGTCGATCACAATCTCGTTTGCATTGACCGCATCACGCCCCATCAGCAGACGCACCGGGCGTGATCCGATCTCTTGCGTAGGATCGATGCCGTAGACGAACACGCTGGTCGCGAGCCGGGTCGTCTCGCTGTCGTACCCGAGCGGGCGGTCCTCGGCGGTGTCGAATACCGTGACCGTCGCGACGAGCGAGATTGTCCGTGTGAGCCTGGGGACCGCGTGCTCAACGCCGTCCCATCGGCGGACCTCGCCGAGCACCGAATCGTCCATCGTCTCGCCCGAGCGGGGCTGGACTCTGATCTCCGCGGTCCCCACCTGGGTGTTGAGCTGCTCGACGAACGCGGCGTTGATCGAGGCCATCGCGCACGCGATCGCGGTCACGAGGATCACGGACCCCGCAACGGCGAGCGAGAGCAGCGTGATCCTACTCGGACGCGCCGAGCAGATGCTGCGTGCGAGTCGCGATGCCGCCCGCATCGAGCCCCCCTTCCTCGGCGGTGTCGATCTCCCCGACCATCACGCCGTCGCCGACGACATAGATCCGGTCGCAGTGGCGGGCCGCTTCCGGCTCATGCGTGACCATGATCACCGTCACGCCCTCTTCGTCGGCAACCCGCCGGAGCATCGACCAGACCAGTGTGCTCGAAGCCGTATCCAGATTCCCGGTCGGTTCATCGGCGAAGACAACGGCAGGACGATACAGCAGCGCCCTCGCGATCGCGACGCGCTGCTGCTCGCCGCCGCTCATCGCCTCGGGTCGGTGCGAGCGGCGATCGCTGAGCCCAAGCATCTCGATCAGTTCGTCGGCGCGTCTCTGGAGCCCCGCGCCCGAATCGCCCGCGAGCAGCCCGGGGAGCAGGACATTCTCCCGCGCGGTCATTGTGGGGATGAGGTTGAATGCCTGGAACACCACGCCGATGTCCCTGCGTCGATAGCCTGTCGCCTCGCGTTCGCTCATCAGGTGCACCGCTTTTCCCGCGACGAAGAGCTCACCGGAATCCGGGGTGTCCATCGCGGCGAGCAGGTGCAGGAGCGTGGATTTGCCGCTCCCGCTCCGTCCCATGATCGCGAAGAAACCGCTGTCCACGATCTCCATGGAGAGCCCACGCAGCGCATGCACGGCACGGTCGCCGACGATGAACGACTTGTGGACATCCACGCAGCGGATCATGGAGTTCTCTTTGGGAAATGGGGCTCGGCTTTGTTATCAACCACTCAGCGGATCGATTCGTCGTAGCTGTCCGCGTCGATGCAGTCGTCGAGGTTCCCCTTGTCGATGATCTTGAGCTTGACGAGCCAGCCGTCGCCGTAGGGGTCGTTGTTGACGAGCTCGGGGTTGTCCGCGAGCGCCTCGTTGACCTCGGTGATCTCGCCGCCCGCCTGGGAGTAGATGTCGGAGGTGGTTTTGACAGATTCGACCTCGCCGACGGATTCCCCGGGCTCGATCTCGGTCCCGACCTCGCGCATCTCGACGAAGGTGACATCCGTGAGCTGGTCAACGGCGTAGGTCGTCAGCCCGATCGTGAGGATATCCCCATCGATCTTGTGCCATTCGTGCGATTCGGTATACAGACGATCCGTCGGGGTGCCCATCGTTGTTCTCCTTGGCGTGTTTGCCCAGCATAGGCGGGGTTCGGGCGGATGTGAATGGGGGCAGGGAGGCGGGGTCTAATCGGCGGATTTCCAGCTGCACTCGGGGCAGAAGCCGTCGATAAGCGGATAGGCACACCGTTCACACTTTCCAAGCCGACGGCGACGATTGCGAACTATTCGTCTCACAGAAAAACTTGTACTAACCAAGAGTGCCCAGACCGCAACCCCAGCGACCGCGCCGAAAGAGCCACCTTGAAACAGATCCGCAAAGACTACAGGACAGGGATTCGGGTTGGATGTAAAAGAAGAGACCCCGTCGAACTCAAAATCTGCCCCGCCATAGATCCACCTGTGCAAAGCGGTGCCAGTCGAAACCTGCTCAAGCACTGCCGACTGTTCCAGTTCGGAGAGTTCATCCCATTCAATATACTCTGAAAGGTCATCAAATGAGCGATACCAAGGAGATGACACTACAAGTCTGGTGCCCGCGTCAGGCCCGCGTGTGGGATGGACATAATGCTTGATGTCTACCTGAATATAAAATCCAAATGCGGGTCCTTCGGGCTCTTGAACCAAAATTGGATACAAATGCAACGCTGGTTCAAAAAGCTTCGGAGAATATCGAGATTCCCATGCGGCTGCGTATATCCAGCCCTGGTTACAAATCCGAACCTGGTTGACCAGAGCACCGATACCTAAGCAAATCAGGATAGTGAAACTCAAGCCCAGAATTAATCTCTGAGCTGACCGACCCACTACTCCGCCTCAATCCGCTCTTCTTCCCGCATCCCCGCCAGCGCCTTGCGGAGTCCGCCGGACGCGCCGGGCTTGCTCTCCGCCGGCTCATCCTCGATCGTCGCGGCATCGACGGCGCTCTTGTCGATCGTGCCGTCGGATCCGACCTGGTCGAAGCGGACCTCGACGCGTTTGGAGACGCCGCGTTCCTGCATGGTGACGCCGAAGAGCCGGTTGGTGGCCTGCATCGTGCGTTTGTTGTGCGTGATGACGACGAAGCGGGACTGGTCGGTGAAGAGGTCGAGGGTGCCGCAGAAGCGGGCGACATTCGCTTCGTCGAGCGCGGCATCGACTTCGTCGAGCACACAGAAGCAGCTCGGCTTGGAGCGGAAGATCGCCAGCAGCATCGCGACGGCAGTCATGGTCTTCTCGCCGCCCGAGAGCTGGTTGATCGAGCGGGGCTCCTTGCCCGGGGGCTTGGCGATGACCTCGATGCCGGACTCGAGCAGGTCGACCTCGTCGGTGACGATCTTCTGCCCGTCGATCTCCTTGACGAGCCCCATGAGCCGGACCTCGGCGCGTCCGCCACCGAAGAGCCTGCGGAACATGCCGTCGCGGGCGCCGAACTCGTGCTGGATTCGTTCGAAGACCTCGCCGAAGCGTGCGCGGGACGCGACATTGAGCTTCTCGATGAGCGTCGCGAGCTTGATGCGTGCCTCGTCGATGTCCCTGACCTGGGAGATGAGTTCCTCGTTGCGTTCGCTGAGGTTGGCCTCTTCCTCGATCGCGTTGAGGTTGACATGCCCGAGTTTTTTGATCTCTCCCTTGAGGACATTGACGCGGGCGGTCGTGTCGTTGACATCGATGCGTTCGACTGTCCATCCGGAGTCGGCGGCTTGCATCATCACGCGGTACTCGGGGTACTCGAGGGCGAGCTCAAACCCGAGATCGTCCATCGTGCGTTCTTCCGCATTCTCACGGCGAACCTCGAGCTCGCGCCGGGAGGACTCGATCGCGTGCCAATCCCGCGTGAACGCGTCGGCCCGATCGCGTGCCTTGGTGACGGTCTCCGAAGCGAGACGGGTTCGCTCGTCGGTCGCCCGCACCTGCTCCGCGCGTTCGCTCGCGACCTCTTCGAGCTCGGAGATCAGCGCATGGGCCCGATCGAGCTGCTCGCTCGATTCCCGCATGGCTTTCTGGTGCTCTTCGAGGTTCGCCCTTGCCCGCTCGATGTGCCGCTGGGCCTCGGCGGTCTGTCGCTCCGCGTCATCGCGAGCGGCACGGACCTGGGCGAGCTGACGCTGCTCGGAGCGGAGCTGCTCTGAGGCGGTGCTCGCCTGGACACGGATCGCACCGAGCGATTCGACCAGCGACGCAAGTGACTCCTCTGCCCGCCCCATATCGAGCGAGAGTGTCTCCACGCGGGCTCGCTCGTCGTTCATCAGGCGTTCGAGCTTCGCGGAACGCTCATGCAGCTCGTCGCGTTCTGTCCGAATCTGCTCGATGCGTTCACCCAATCGAGCGCCCTCGTCGCGAGCACGCTCGAGCTCACGCTGTTGACGATCGATGTCCGAGCGATGCCGATCGATGGCGTGCGACGCCTTCATCAGCTCCTGGCCCGCTTCACCGAGCGCCGTGTGCACCACGCTCCGCTGCTCGGCGAGCCTCGCCGCGTCAGCGTCGACCGCTTCGAGTGCCGAACGCTGCTCGCTCAAACGGGAACGCACACTCTCGAGAACGCTCTGGAGCTCGTGCAGTTCGCTTTGTCGAGCAATGATCCCAGCGGAATGCGAAGCCCCTGCCGGCCCGGCGACGACCTGCCCGTCGGGCTCGATCACCACCCCCGCGCGGGTGACATAGCGTACACCCATCGCACGCATGGGCCCCGCCTCGAGCAGCATCGCGCTGTCGAGGTCCCCCACCACTACTGTCCTCGCGAGCAGACGATCCAGCAATGACTCGACGCGTGGGTCATTGTTCTTTGCACGGACAAGCGAGCGAACTGCACGAACGCGCCCGCCGCCGACAAGCGATTCCATACCGACGATTGGGTCGTACACGCTCGGGGCACGCGTGCCCCCGATCGCGGGGAGGAAGGCGACGCGTCCGGGGAGCGATTCGAGCTCATCGCTCGTCGGCATCTGCGCCATGGACTCGACAACAACCGCCTGAAGCGATCGCTCCAACGCGGCTTCGACCATCGGGGCGTCGCTCGCGCCAACCTCGATCAGCTCCGCGAGCGAGCCGAGCACTGTCGAGAAGCCTTTCCCCGACTCGTGTTGTTCGAGCACGGTCCGGACCGCATCGTCGAGCCCTTCCCGCGAGCGGACCATCTCCTCGAGCGTTGCATGGCGTGTTTCCAGGCGAACGCGTTCCTCGTCGAGCGTGTTGACGGCCTGGGCGAGCTCGCTACGAGACTCGCCGGTCTGCTGCGCTTGGGTATCGAGTGCCGAGAGCTGTTCACGGAGACGGGACGCCCTCGCATCAATGCTCGTACTGCGTGTTTGCGCCTGCTCAGCGAGCGACTGCGATTCCGAGAGCCCCGACTCGATGGACAGCACACGCTGCTCGATCGCCCGAGACTGCTCGCCGGCGGCTTCGATCCGTTTCTCGTCCGCGGCCACTCGTGCGACAAGGGTTGCGTGCTCGCGTTCGATCGAAGCTCCACTCGCACGCGCTTCATCGAGCGACTGTCGGCACGCGAGCGCCTGCCCGCCCGCGATCTCCTTTTCGCTCGCGGCTTGCTGCAGCCTTGCTTCGATGCTCGACAGCGATTCTTCGAGCATCTTCGTTTTCGCGGCCCCGCTCCCGATCTGCGCATCAAGCTCCGCGAGCCTGTTCGTCGCTTCGTTCAGGCGCGTCGTCTCGGTCTCGACCGTGTGCGCGGCGTCCTCGATCGCCCTCGCGGTCATCGTCGAACGCTGTGTCGCGCTGTCCGCGTCGTGCTTCGCGCGGGTGAGCCGCTCCTCGACCTCGCGGAGCGCCCGCAGTCGTTCGCCTCGGATGGACTGGGCTTCCAGCTGGGCGTCCTCTGCCTCGCGGAGGGCTTCCTCGGTCGCCCGCTTCTCGTCCTCCAGCGATGCGATCTGTGAGGTCAGACCCTCGAGGCGTTTGCGGATGTCGTCGTAGAGCTCGAACGCGAGCGCGACACGCAACGCGGAATATTCGGAATCGAGCTCCGCGAACCGGCGTGCTTTGCTCGCCTGTCCTTTGACCATGCGGAGCCGACGCTCCGTCGAATCAAGCTGCTCGCGTGTGCGGATAAGATTGGTCTCGGTCTTCTCGAGCCGCCGTTCAGACTCGACACGGCGCTGACGGTACTTCGCAATCCCCGCGGCTTCCTCGAAGATCACCCGACGCTCCATCGGCGAAGCGAGCAGCATCCGATCGACCTTGCCCTGCTCGATAATCGAGTAGGCGTCGGCGCCGATGCCGGTATCGAGGAACAGATCCCGGATGTCCTTCAGCCGTGCGAGCTTGCTGTTGATGAGGTACTGGCTCTTGCCATCGCGATAGAGCCGGCGTTCGACCTCGACAACATCACTGTCGATCGGGAGCGGACGGTTGATCCGCGCACGCTCGGTCAGGATCGCCGACGCTTCGGACTCTCCTTCCTCCGCAGCCCGATCCGCGTCCTCGTCCGAGATGTGCGCATCGTGCTCGGGGTGGGTTTCTTCTGGTTCGTCGATGGCGTCTTCCTGAATCTCGATCGCGACGCCTTCTCCTGCGATACTGCCCCCGATCGGGTTGGCGAAGGTCAATGCGACGGCCGCCATCCCGGAGGGCTTGCGCCCAACGGAGCCCGCGAAGATCACATCGAGCATCTCCTTGCCACGCAACGACTTACTCGACCGCTCGCCGAGCACCCATTTGATCGCGTCAACGACATTGGACTTGCCGCAGCCGTTGGGCCCGACGATGCCGGTGATCGGGTCGGTGAAATCAAAGGTGGTTTTATCCGCGAAGCTCTTGAAGCCGTTGACTGTCAGTTTGGTGAGCTGCAACCCGCTGTGAGAAGACAATTTAGCGTCTTGTTCATCGGATTGTGCTGTTACAGGCATGGATGCGGGAAGGGTCGTCATGGCAGCTCAACCTCCGTGTCGGCTGTCGATCATCGAACGCGGAACACACTCGCCCGGGTCTCCGACCCGAGAGGCTCAGAGATTGTATCGACTCCCGCCCCCCCTCGCACGCCAATCACGGCATTTTCAGGCCCAAACAAAGTTCGATCAAGAATCTAGCGTGATTCAACAAGTGCTTTGAGTTTCTGGAGCCCGTCCGTCCAACCCTCGACAAAGCCCTCTGGGAAGTCGTCCTCGATCTCACCGCTCATGCGGTGATCGATCGAGACCCTGGTTTTGCCATCGACATCCTCGAACGCGATAGTCATATTCATCAGCACCGCCTGCGGCATCGTGCAATCCCCACGCATGCGGATCTTGTGGTTGGGCTTGAGCATGGTGAACTCACCGATGACATTGAACCCCCCGTTGGGAAGTTCCATATAGAAGCGTCCGCCAATCCGCTCTTCGCACCGCGTCGGCCTGTTCTTTCTCGCGTCTTCGTTCTCGTAGAACCAATCATGTGGAGAATCAAACCACGCCCGGTAGACAGTCTCTTTCGGCGCATCGATCATGATCTCAATCTCGGATACGGCGACGCGTGCAGGCGTGTCAATAAACTTTGCTCCCATTGTGCTCTTCCTTTCGATCCGTTGCTTCAGCCTCACCAGCGAACTTGCCCACTGGTCTTCATACTTACTGACCCACCGTTCGTAGATCATCCGCAGGGGCGCCGCGTTGAGGTGGTTCCAACGCTGCCTCCCTTCCTTGCGGCTGATCACCAGCCCCGCTTCCTCCAGCACACCCAAGTGCTTCATCACCCCAAACCGGGTCATGCCCGGCACCGACGCGACGAGTTCGCTCGTGGACTTGCGCCCGTTGCGGAGTTCGTCGAGCAGCTGCCGGCGGGTCGGGTCACCGAGCGCCCGCCAGACGCCGTCCGGCTCTCCCCCGCGGGGAACTGTTTGGATTGTCCGTTCGTCGCCGTCCATGACGCCTCCCGAGACTGCGGAATATATAGGTGACTATATAGTCACCTATCAAGGATTGCAAGCCCCAAACGGATCCAACGCATATTTTCTTTGTTCGGCACATAGTCGGTGCATATCATCCGCGATGCCGACCGATCCGACCCGATTGCAGGTTGTCAGCGACTTCTCGCCCGCGGGCGATCAGCCCGACGCGATCGATGCGATCGTCCACGGCTTCCAGAACGGGCAACGCCAACAGTGCCTGCTCGGCGCGACTGGAACCGGCAAGACCTTCACGATGGCGCACACCATCGCACGGGTGAACAA
>JAGQOC010000100.1 GCA_020427745.1 Phycisphaerales bacterium
CTCAGCTACAGAAGACTGTCGTGATGCGTGCCTACCTGGGGGGACAGACGCTGCGGCAGATCGGGGAAGAGATGGATATTCCCCTTGGAACAATTAAATCGGCATTGAGCCGAGCACTGGTGCGTTTGCGAGAACGGACCGGAGAGGAAGTGAGCCCATGACGACAAACGAACTGCTCGAGATGACCATGCTGCACACCCTGGGGATGCTGGAGGAAGACGAGTGCGCAGCCTACGAGGCCGCCTTCGCCGCCGCGTCGCCTCGTGTGCAAGCAAACATCCGCGCCGAAGCAGAGCGCATGGCGGATCTGGGCGCGTTGATGCCCGAAACCGAGCCGCGCACCGAGCTCCGCGAGATGGTGATCGCCGCTGTCCGCGCCGCGGTGCACGAGCGGACCAACGAGCAGCGCCTCGCCTCCGAGCGTCACGCGGCGCCCGCAGTCGCGGGGGTGATCTCGCGTGCGGCGTATGCGCAGCCCAAGCTGAACCGCAGCCCCCGGGTGCACCGGGTGTGGCGTGCGACCTCGATCGGGCTCGCCGCGGCGGTTGTCGCGATGACCGTTGTGACGATCAACTTGCAGCAGACCTACAACCACGCTGGCAGCAACGCCTTCATCGCCAAGATCTATGACACCTACGGCGGGGAGTTCGTCGACGACACCATGTTCGACGCGAGCACCAGGCGAGTCGTCCTCGCGTCCAGCTCCGAATCCTCGATCATGGGCGCATCCGTCTTCGCGAATCCGGACTGGGATTCCGCCCGGCTGCTCGTCAAAAACCTCCGTCAGCAGCCCGGTGACGAGCCCTATCGACTGGTCGTGCTCGACGCAGAGGGCAACATCGTCCGCGAGGTCACGACCTTCTCCTCCAACGGTTCGGTGCAGTCGATCGATATTAAGGTCAACCTCAGCACGGAGAACCGACTGGCGATCTATCAGGGCATGACCAACGACATCGCGGAAACCGAGCCGCTGCTCAAGAGCGTCGAAGCCGACATGTAAACCCGATACATGCACAAGAAAAGACCGGGCATATCGCCCGGTCTTTTTTCGTTTCAATCAGATATCACCGAGTCACGCGCCGGGCATCGTCCACTGCGAATCGTCCAGCAGCGGCTCGATGCGCGAGTCCCGCTCGAAGCGTGCCTTGGCTGCACTCAGCCGTGACCAGAGCAGCCCGCCGAGGATGAGCGATCCGAGCATCGACCCGCCGAAGACCATGCCGGCGGTCTCGATCCGGCGTGTATCCAGCGGCTCGCTCCCCGCTTGAGCGACCTGCGGCATTGTCGATGTCGCACCGTCGGGTCGACGCGCCCGCGCGTTATTCGCCGCGCTCGTTAACGCGACGGTGAATGTATCGAGCACACGCTGGCTCCGCTCAGCGCCCTGACCGCGGTACTCCAGCTCGATCGTCCCCGGCGCAGACTCTACAACATCGAGTGAATCCCGCATCACGGAGCTCAGCTCACCCGGGATCCCCAGTGCAGTGATCCCGCGACGCTTCATCCGCTCCGCGGCAAACTCAATGAACTGCGGATCACGCGTCAGCGATTCCATGTACGCGCCCCACGACGAAAGATCCTGGTCTGTGAGCTGACGCTCGCCGGCGCTGGCAACGACCGAGACACGCGCGGCGTACTCACCCGGGGCGATCCGCCCCGCCGCGAACCAGCTGATCGCCGCGAGCACAAGCACCAACAGCCCCACACCCGTCATCCCGAGGAAGACGCCGGAGCGGACCTCCTTGCGGGCGTGCTTCTGCTGCGCCTCCGCGATCGCCTGGTACGCTTCCGCGAGTTCGGCCCTCTTCACGAGCACCTGCTCGCACTGGTCGTACCGATCGCGCAGCGCATCCGTCGCACGGCGGATCTTCTCCGAGTTGCTGCGGAGCACGCTGCGAACAGAAGCGAGCCGCTTGCGGCGCGTCGCGTTCCACGCATCGACATCGATGCCCTTGGGCGACGAACGCTCCGTCTCGAGCTCCTTCGTCAGTTCCTCGACACGCACCGAGAGCGCCGCGGACTGCGCCTTGAGTTTCTCGACCGCCTCGGTCGATGCCTGATAGTTCTTCGCCTGCTCCGCTGCGTCCAGACGCAGCTTCTGGTGGCGTGCCGCGGCTTGCTCGAGCTGCTCGGTGACCTTCTTGAGCTGCGCCGCCGTCTGTTTGTACCGCGTCTGCAGCGCCGCGAGTTCCTCGCTCCCCATCTCGCCGCGCTTCTCGAGCTCTTGCTTGATCGTGTCGCGTTCCTGGGTCAGCGCATCGATCTGCGTGCGCAGCTCGGCGAGTGATTTCTCGAACCGGGCGACCTTCTCGCGTTCCGCCGTCAGCTCCTCGTCGGCGACGCGCCCGAGCTCATCGATCTGCCCACGCAGCTCCGAGATCGTCGCGTTGGCCTGCTCGAGTTGCTGGTCCGTCGGCGCGCCCTCGAGCTGCGCACGCGCACGCTCGAGCTCCTCGCCCAGACGCTTGGTCTCGGCGTGGGAGCGTTGCAGCTGCTCGGTGAGCTCCGCGATCTGCGCCGTGTAGCCCGCGATCTGCTCGCTCAGATCGCCGAGCTTGTTCTGCTCGTCCTCCAGCGCGGACTTGGACTCGTTGCGCACACGCACAAGCTCGGCGTTCGCTTCCTCGAGCTGGACATTGAGCAGATCATATTTTTCGCGGAGCTGCTGCGACTCGGCGCTCTGGTCGGCCGCCTGCTCGAGCTGGGCGCGGAGACCCTCGCTCACCTTCTGCTCGCGCGTCAGGTGCTCCTGTGCCTGCGAGATCGCTTGGGCGAGCTGCTGCTTGGTCGCGCTGAGCTCGGCGTCCAGCGAGCCGGTCTGCTCGGCGAGTTCCTCGAGCGCCTTGCTGCGCTCGTTGAGCTCGATCTCCCTGCCCCGGAGCTTGCCCTCCGCGGTTTTCAGCTCCTGCTGGACCGTCACCAGCTGCGCCGCGGCGACCTCCTCGCGCTCGAGCTTCTCCATCGCTTCCAGCTCGCGCGTCTCCAGCTCCGCACGCTCGTTGCGCAGCGCGACAAGCTGCCCATCAATCTCCTCGAGCTTCGCGCGGACCTGCTGCTGCTCGCTCTCGATCTCCGCTTCCCTGCGTTCGAGCGACTCGGCCTGCGATGCAATCTTCGATTCGCGTTGCTCGAGCCCCTGAGCACGCTGGACAAGATCGCACTCTCGCTGCTCGAACTCCTGGCGCATCTCCGCGAGCTCGACCTCGCGGGCGCTCAGCTCCGACTCACGCGATTCCAGCTCGTCGGTCAGGTCCTCGAGCTTGCGTCGGCGCTCGGTGAGCTCGCTCATCGCCGCCCGGTGCTCGGCGTGCGCATTGCGCAACGCCGTGAGCTGCTGCTCCACACCCTCGATCACCCCGAGGACATCATCCTCGGTTTTTGGGGGTTTCACCTCCGCGTCCGTCGGGTTCTTGGACGGCGGGCGTTTGGGCGTGGTCTCGTTGGTTGTGCCATCGCGGTTTCCGTTCATACATCACTCCTGCCGCCCATCGGGTCGGATCGCGGCAAACCCCGGCTGAAACAAGGAATCCGCACACCTCGTCATCGGCATCCTGACCAACTATCTCTATACACTCCCATGTTGCACAACCTCCACGAGATCACGGGAGTACTTCTCCGCCCGTTTATTCCGGTCTCAACGGTCCCGACGTCCCGGCGTTTCACCCCGGAACCCCGGAACGACCGATAACAGCAGGGCCATCCTTCCTATCGGCATAATCCTTTGATTTCCCGAATCTTGTCAAAATCCAAATCCAGCACTCCCCACCCTCCACCCCCCTGGGCCAACCATTCGCCGACACCAACCACACCGGATACCGTCCACGATGACCCAACTCACCACCCCCCCCATCACGCTCCGCTCCGGCGCCCTCGCCCTTGAACTCGACCCCGAGAAGGGCGGACGGATCAATCGGCTCACCCTCGACAACACCGACGGACAGCCCCAGGACCTCCTGCACACCGATCAAAAAATCGGTGCGAGCTTCGTTATGGCACCCTGGACCAACCGCATCGAGAACGCAACATTCCGCTTTCAGGGCACCGAGCACACCCTCCGCGCCAACCACCCCGACGGCACCGCGATCCACGGCACCGCCCGCGAACTCCCCTGGACCATCAGCGACCGCACCCCCCTCAGCGCCCGGCTGACGCTCGACACCCGGAATGTCCCGCTCGGAGCAACGACCTCGTTCCCGTTCCATTACGGCGCTTGCCAGCGGTTCGAGCTCGGCGAGGACTCGCTGACCATCGATCTCTCTGTGACCAACCTCGGCGACAACCCGATGCCCGCCGGATGCGGGCAGCACCCCTATTTCAGCCGGACACTGTTCAGGCCCAACGATCTGCTCACCATCAAGGCACCCGTCTCCGGGCGATACCCCTCCCAGCACCAGATCCCCACCGGCGAGCCGGTCGACGATGATTTCTGCAAAGCCCTCCGCGACGGCGACTCGTTCATCGGATCCGAGCTCGACGAGGTCTTCACGCTGGGCAACGCCCCCATCGAGCTGCACTGGTCCAAGAGCAATGTACGCCTCACCATCGAGCACTCCGAGTCGCTCACGCACCTCGTCGTGTTCACCCCGCTCGCGGCCCCGTTCGTCTGCGTCGAGCCCACCACCATGGCCAACAACGGGTTCAACGCCGAGGACCCCGCGCGGGTCGGCGTCAGGACCCTCGCGCCGGGCGAGACACTCGAGACCCGCATGACCCTCCGCATCACCCGGGACGCATAGCATCCCGCATGGCGACCTTCCTCCTCAAAACCGAGCCCGAGTGCTACTGCTTCGACGATCTCCTCCGCGACAAACGCACCCACTGGGACGGCGTCCGAAACCCCACAGCACTCATGAACATGCGCACCGTCAAGAAAGGCGACGAAGCGTTCATCTATCACACCGGAAAAGAGAAGCGCATCGCCGGGCTCGCGGTTGTCGTGAGCGATGTCTACGAGGACCCCGAGAACCCCGGGCTAACCGCCAAGGGCGAGCTCAAGGGTCCGCTTTTCGATCTCAAACCCGTCAAGGCATCGACAAAGAACTACACGCTCGCGGAGATCAAGAGCGACGCACGCTTCGAGAACTTCGATCTCGTCCGACTCTCACGATTGAGCGCGATGCTCGTGCCACCCAAGCTCGACAAGATCATCCGAAAGAACTGCGGGCTGTAGTTTTCATCTTGTTTTTGTGCTTATTCTTCGCCGCGGAGGACCTTGAACATGTCCGCCTGTTTGTCGGCGAGGTAGCTCGACCGCACGAGCGGCCCGCTCATCACGACCTTCCAGCCCAGCGACTTGCCCACGGTTTCGTACTCCGCGAACTCGTCCGGATGCACCCAGCGGTCGATCGGGAGGTGGTTGCGTGTGGGCTGGAGGTACTGCCCGACAGTCATGATGTCGCACGGGTCGCCGCGTGAATCATCGCTGGGATCGCGGGGACCGTCGTGGTCGCTGGTCTTGGCGATCATGTCCTCGAAGAGCTCGAAGACCTCTTCCTTGCGCTCGCCGATCCCGACCATCACCGAGGTCTTCGCGACCCCTCCCTGCGCCTTGACGCGGCGGAGCAGCTCGATTGTGCGCTCATACCGAGCGCTCGGGCGGACGGCCGGATGGCAGCGTTTCACGGTCTCGATGTTGTGCGCAAGGATGTTGGGCTTGGCGTCGATCACCATCTGCAGCGCCGCTTCGTCGCCCTTAAAGTCGCCGACGAGGACCTCGATGGACATCTCGGGACAGGCGTCGCGAACACGCATGATGGTCTCCGCCCAGATCCCCGCGCCGCCGTCGGGCAGATCGTCGCGATCGACCGAGGTGATCACGATGTGCTTGAGCCCGAGCCCGCGAAGGGATTCGGCGACGCGTCTCGGCTCGTCCTTGTCGACCTCGGCGGGGCGTCCTGATTTCACATTGCAGAACCCACACGCGCGGGTGCAGGTGTCGCCGAGGATCATCATCGTCGCGACGCCGCGCTCCCAGCACTCGCCCATGTTCGGACAGCCGGCCTCCTCGCAGACGGTGTGGAGTTTGTGAGCGTGGACATTGTCGCGGGTCTTGCGGAACGCCTCACCCCCGGGCATCTTGGCTTTGAGCCAGCTCGGTTTGCGTTTGGGCGAGAGGTGGTGGACCGCGTCGTCCTGGTTGCTCAGGATCATGTCGTTGAGCGAGAAGCTCGGTCGGAGCGTGCGGATCGGGTCGCCCCCGAGCGGGCGGGGATGCCTCGCAAGGGTCCGCTTGAGCCCGGCGTCGGAGATCACACGCCCGGAACCCGGGTCGGATTGGGCGGCATCGGTCGTGTTGGCGGGAGCCTGGTCGGGCATGGGGAGAAGTCTAGGTCGCGGCGTCGTTCCCCGCGAGGAACACGGGCGAACTTCCCTCGTGCGTGCGGCGTAGATGAGATCTCCCCGGATCGAACGAGCAGTACGCTCTTTCCCGGACCTTCTCGGCGAATTTCCCGCCCGAGAATCAACAACCCGGGTCCGGTCGGTCGATGGATGGGGCGGGTCCCCGCGCACTTCGCGGGGGGCTTGTGCGCTACACTCTGGCGCTCGGTCTGTGGTGCGTCTGTGCCCGGCCGGGCGGATGGGTGTGCAGAGATTCAGAAGAGCAGGAGTTGCCCAGTGCGTCATATCGAGCCTCAACAAGCGATTTCGACCATCCCCAGCACGCGGAAAACACGCGTCGGCACGCTGAGTATCGGCGGGCTCGCGCTTGTCGCGACCCTGCTCGGGGGGTGCAACTACGACTCCTATATGGACCCCTCGGTCGTCGGACGCTGGGAGCACACCCCCACGCGCGTGCCGATCCTCGAGCACCTCGGCGCGATCGAGGACCCGGGCGAACAGTACATCGAGAAGACCGAGATCACCAACGCGGACCTCATCCCGGAGACCGATGTCTACCGCATCGGGCCGGGCGACTTCATTGACCTGACGATCTGGGATCTCATCACACGCGGACAGGCGGAGACCCTCCCCCGCTCGGTGGACCAGAACGGGTATGTCGAGATCCCGCAGCTCGGTCGTGTGTATGTGACCGGTTTGACCGAGACGGAAGTCGCCGAGGCGGTCGCCGCCAAGATGGTCGGCATCATCGCCGACCCGTTGGTCTCGGTGAATGTGCAGCTGCGCCGGCAGCAGACCTACTCGCTGATGGGCAATGTCGCCCAGACCGGGCAGTTCCCGATCCCGAGCGCGGACTTCCGGATCCTCGAGGCGTTGAACGCCGCGGGCGGGTTCACCCAGTTCTCGCAGGAGATCCTGGTGATCCGCCAGGTCCCGCTGATGGGGGACGCCGACCGCGTTCAGCCGGAGGACCAGAACGACTCCTACACGCCGAGGCCCAACGAGAACACACCGAAGGACGGCGAGAACCTGCTGGACATCATCGACGACCTCTCCGCCCCCGGCGCGATGGGCGGGCGGATGAGCACGAGTGGGATAGTCCCGGTCGTGGGGCTCCAGCCCTCGGACAACGAGCCGATGATCGACCTGATCGAGTCTTCGGGCTCCACGAGCACCAGCGGCACGGGCTCCGTGACCGCAACCGCTTCGACACCCCGCTGGCGGTACCGCGACGGGCGTTGGGTCCGCGAGACGACCAGCGCGGCCGCACGCCGACTGATCGCACGCGACGGCGACCATGATCTGCTCCCCCGAGACTCGCGTGGTGAACTCTTCACGCAGCGCGTGATCCGCGTCCCCGTTGCACCGCTGATCGCGGGTGATGCCCGCTACAACATCGTCATCCGCCCGGGTGACATCATCCAGGTTCCCCCGTCGGAGCAGGGTTTTTACTATGTTGACGGCGAGATCAACCGCCCCGGTTCGTTCACCCTTCCCAACATCGGGCGGATGACCCTGACCCGGGCGATCACCTCCGCCGGCGGGCTCGGCGGGCTGGCGATCCCCGAGCGGGTGGACCTCACCCGGATGGTGGGCCCGAACGAGCAAGCGACGATTATGCTCAACCTGCGGGCGATCGCGGAGGGCACCCAGCCCGATGTGTTCATCAAGCGCGACGACCGGATCAACATCGGGACCAGCTTCTGGGCGACGCCTCTGGCGGTGCTGCGTGGTGGGTTCCGGACCAACTACGGCTTCGGATTCCTGCTTGACCGGAACTTCGGCAACGATGTATTCGGCGCACCGCCGACGAACTTCCGGAACTGATCTTTCCGGTCATTCGACCGAAAACACCCGTATTTCCTACACTTTGTGCCACTTTCTCCTGATCCCGGCGATCGGGAGAACTTTTTGCGTGCCCAGTTCGTAGCGAGAGCCTGCGGATTGTGCGCATGCGGGGAGATTGTGTGCCCTGATGTGGACAATGCGCAGTGGATCCGGGTGCGTGGACCCGGAAAGGTGCCAATCATTCCCGACCTGCCCGCTTGGATGAAAGCAGGGCGGTTTCTCAGCCGAAAACTTCCGAGAACCATGCCCGAAACGAAGGCAACAACCCGTTCCGAAGCCGCTGTCTCGCCATCTCGCGTGCTGGGTCTCTTTACACCCACCGGGATCGCGGTGTCGGCGGTGCTCGCGATGGGGTTCCTCGCGATGTTCTTCCGCTGGTTCATCCAGCAGGCCCAGATCAGCATGGCCCACCCGGAGGACTGGGGGCACGCGTTCGTGATCCCGCTGATCTCCGGGTACCTGGTCTGGCTCAACCGCGAGAAGATCGCCAAGGAATCGCCGAGTGTCTTCTGGCCCGCATTGGTCCCGTTCGCGTGCGGGCTGGTCGCGTATCCGTTCTGTGTGTTCCTGATCCAGAACCCGATGACCGCTGGGTTCTCGATGATCCTCGCGCTCGGCTCGTTGGTGCTCTGGATGGTCGGGCCGGGGATGTTCAGGCACCTGTTTATCCCGATCGCGTACCTCGTGATGATGGTCACCATCTCGAACAAGATCATGATCGAGATCACCTTCAAGCTGCAGCTGCTCGCGTCGCAGGGCTCGTGGCTGATCCTCAACCTCATCGGGCAGCCCACCGGCTGGTTCAGTGTGGATATCGACGGCAACACGCTGGAGATCCTGACCAACTCGGGGGAGGTCCTCCCGATGAATGTCGCCGAGGCCTGCAGCGGGATGCGGATGGTGGTCGCGTTCTATGCGCTGGCTGCGGCGGTGGCGCTGATCGGGTGCTCGCAGTGGTGGCAGCGGATCGCGCTGCTGCTGATCGCGGGCCCGGTCGCGATCTTCATGAACATGATCCGTGTGACCGTGCTCGGGCTCCTGATGCTCGGTGACCCGAATCTCGCGACGGGCGATGCGCACACGATGATCGGAACGATCCTGCTCGTGCCTTCGCTGCTGCTTTTCCTCGGCGTGGTGTGGTCGCTCAACCGGATCATCCGCTCGCAGCAACCGGGGCTCGCGTCATGACGGCCCAGATGAATCAATCCCGCAGGATCGCGATGGTCGCCGCGACGGTCATGCTGCTCTTCGGCGCCGTCGCGATCGGTGCGATGATCCGTGTCCGCGGCATCCACCTCAAGAAGACACCGATCTATCCCGCGGAGAACCGCCAGCTCTCCAATCTTCCTACCGAAACCGAGAGCTGGATCCGGGTAGGCTCGGACTATGTCGAGCCGGCGGAGATCCTCGAGGTCCTCGGCACCGAGAACTACCTGACGAGACAGTACACCGAAAAGCACCCCAAGAACCCGGATCGTCCCGTCATGATCCAGGTCCACGGCGCGTACTACACGGGCGGGATCGACACGGTCCCGCATGTGCCCGAGCGCTGCTTCGTGGGCGGCGGGCTCCAGCAGAGCAGTTCGTCGATCGTGCTCCCTCTGGATATCGACCCCTCGGGCTGGGCGGAGGACCGCTCGGTGCCCGAGGAGTTCGGCGGGGAGAGCAAGAAGGTCTACACAACCCGTCTGAGCAACGACCGGGCGTACACGGACGCCCCGGGCATGCGTGTCCGGTTGCCGAGGAATGTCGGGCCCAGCGAGCCGATCTCGATGCGGTTCAGCGAGTTCATCGGGCAGGAGCGGACGATCTACGCCGGGTACTTCTTCATCGCCAACGGCCAGACAAAGGCCAACGCGAACGATGTCCGTGCGCTGGCGTTCAATCTTGATGATGACTACTCGTACTACCTGAAGATCCAGATCAACACCAACGCCGTCGACTCGCTCGAAGAGTTTATCGAGGTCTCCGGCTCGTTCATCAGCGAGATGCTCGGCGAGATCATGCGTTGCGTCCCGGACTGGACCGATGTCCAGCGCGGGGACTACCCACCGGACAACCCGAAACGAAACCAAGACCCAAAGACTGATTCCTAACCAGAAGCCCGCCGAGGGCATTGAGAAGGCTTGAAACCATGGCATCCCGCGTCAACACCAAGTTCGTCATCATCCTCTCCGTCGCGGTCGTCGCGTTGCTTGCGATGGTGGGCGTCGCGTATTCCGTCGTCAAGAAGAGCGGCGCCGACCACATCGCCGCGGGCGACAAAATGATGGCCGAGGGCAACTACGAGAAGGCCAAGTCGTTCTACGGCAAGGCGGTGAACAAGGACCAGTCGCGTGCGGACTGGGTCGACAAGTGGATCGACGCGATGGAGCACATCACGCCGGAGACCGAGACCGCGTACCGCGACGCGTTCCAGTCGGACTACATGGGCGCGCTGACCTTTGCGAGCACGATCCGGAGGACCGATGTCGCGGCGCACAAACGCCTGCTCGATATCTACTACGAGATGCTCAAGCTCGGGTACTCGCGGGCGGGTGCGGACCGGCTGATCGAGGCGTCGACCAGGGCGTTGACCTACTTTGACAATCCGCCGGCGGGCAGCAACGAGTGGAAGTCGCTGAGACGGTACCGCGGGTTCGGTTACGACCGGATCGTGCAGGCGCAGGGTGTGATTGATGAGGACCAGATCGCGCTCTACCGCGAGGATCTCGAAGCGGCACTCGAAGCGAACCCGAGCGACGGGGAGGCGATGGCGGCGTTGATCCGCTGGTCGCTCGCCGAGGCGCTCCGGACACAGATCGAGGGCGAGGATTCAAAGATGATCGCCGCCCGCAACCAGGGGATCAAGGACGCCGATGCGTTCCTCGCCGAGCACCCGAATGATCCGGATGTCTCGACGATCCGGCTCACGATGGAGATGGACAACGCACGCGATATCGCCGGGGCGGGGCTCGAGGACGCGGCACGGACAACCGCGATCGTCGAACGCTTCACCCAGTTCCTCCCGAAGGTCGAGGCGCAGTTCGCGATGTTGAACTCCCTGGATCCACACACGATCTCGGCGAACACCATCGAGCTGATGATCCGCCTCGAGAACGCCGCGGACCCCGAGTCCAAGCTCACCCGCACGAGGGCGCTCATGGATCGGGTCGTCGACGCGGACCCGACTGATCCGGACCGTCTCTGGGCGTCCGCACGGATCAACTCCGAGAGCGGCGACAACGAGGCGGCCGTCGAGCGGTTCCGTGCGATCACCGCCCTGCCCAATCTCCCGATGAGCTTCGAGGGCATGATGCTCTACACGCGCAAGCGTCAATCCCTGATCTCGATCGCGAATATCCGGCTCGATGACTACCAGATCGCCAACCTCGATCTCCCCGAGGGTGCCGCCCCCGTCGAGCCCGAGTTGCTCCAGGAAGCCGAGCAGCTGATGGGCGAGTTTGCCAAGGGTGTGTCGGAGGACGACAACCAGCTCATTATGCTCCGCGGACGCATCGCCGAGGCGAAGAACGATCTGAACACCGCACTGAGCCTGTACAAAAAATACAACGAGCAGACCAAGCGTGAGTTCGCCGAGGGTCTCTGGCGTGAGGGCGTGGTCGCCCGCAAGCTCGGGCAGCTCGGTACCGCACGGACCGCGCTCAATTTGGTGATCGCCAAGCGGAAGTACGACCAGCGCGCGATGCTCGCGCTGGCGGATATCGAGATGCAGCTGAACAACCCGGAGGCCGCCGCCGAGCAGTACCGCAAGATCCTCATCTATGACCCGACCAACGAGCTCGCGACGCAGGGCATGGCGGCGACCAGAGCAATGCAGGACCCGAGCTCGATCTCCGAATCGAACCCCTCGCTCGCGCTTATCCTCCGCTCCCGCCAGATCCGCACCGGGACCGACGGGCAGCCCGGCGACCTCTCCTCGGCGATCGAGCTGCTCAAGAAGGGCATCGTCGATCCCGCGATCGACTACGAGCCCAGCGTGACCCGCGAGCTCGCAATGCTGCTGATGGACAACGGTGATCTTGTCGGTGCCCGCGCCACGGTGATGCAGTCCGTCGCCCGGTTCCCGGACGACGAGCTGATGGGACGGTTGTCGGAGGCCCTCGAGGGCGACGACCCGGTGGAGATCCTGATCACCCTGGTCCGCCAGAGCGACCAGAACGATCTGGACAAGGACATCTCGATCGCGAATATCCTGATGCGTGACGGACGGTTCGAGCAGCTCGACAAGCTCCTCGCCGAGCTCGCCGAGACCCACTCGGATGACTACCGCGTGGTGGAGATCGGGTTTACCCGCGCGCTGCAGCGTGGTGACACGGCGATGGCCGAGCGCCTCGCCCAGGCCGCCAACGCGAACAACCTCGACGGCGTGCGTGGGCTGACCTACCAGGCGCGGATCCTCGCGTACAAGGACGAGCATGCAAAGGCTGTGCAGGTCCTCCAGCAGGCGACCGCATTGGGGACCGCGGACGCGTCGGTCTTCCGGATGCTGGCGATGGAGCAGCGTGTCATCGGGCAGATCGATTCGTCGGCCGACTCGTTCCAGCGAGCGCTGGCGATCCGTCCGGACGACCGGTTCACGATCTACGAATATGTCTCGACTCTCACCGCCGCCGGTCGATTCGAGCAGGCGCTCGATGTCGCCCGCGCGAACCAGAAATACGGCGTTGCCGATCCGGACTTCAACAACCTCTGGCTGATGCTCGAGGCGCACTACGGCGGGGATCAGGGGCGTGAGTTCGCGATCCGCCAGCGTGAGCGGATGCTCGAACTCAACCCCACCGACACCTCCAACACGCTCGAGCTTGCGCGGATGTATGTCGCGGCCAAGCAGTGGGACGAGGCCAAGGTGCTGATCGATTCGCTGATGGCGGGCGGGAGTCGCCTGGAGTATGTGGATCTGCTCGCGCTCTGGAACGCGGACCAGGGACGCGTGGGCAAGGAGAACGGGCTGGCTCTGGCTCGCTCGGTGTACCATGACTACATCGATTCGCTCGGTGACGATCTCACTGATCGTCCGTTCATCTCGCTCGCACGGTTTATGCTCAGCCGTGGGCGTCCGGATCTCGCGACACAGGCCGCCAACGAGGCTGTGCGTCTTGAGAACCCCGAGACCATGGAGGGCTCGAAGCTGCAGGGCGATCTGCAGATGTCGATGAACCAGTTCGCCGCAGCCGCGGCCGCGTACACGAGAGTTGTTGACGCCGGAGCGGACACGAACAACGAGTACCGCGCGAAGCTGATCGAGGCGAACCTGCGTCTGAAGAAGTACGACGAAGCGCTCTCGCAGCTCGATGCACTGCCCGAGACGGAGCAAGCGACCAAGGTCTCGATGCTCCAGCGGGCGGAGATCCTCAACGGGCTCGACCGGCTCGATGAATCCCGCCGGGTGCTCGACGATGTCGTCGCAAAGTACTCCGACGATCCCATCGTGTTCATCAAGCGGGCCGAATCAATGATCGGCGAGCCCTCGCTGCTCACGGACCTGCTCGCGGATGTTGACCAGGCGCTCAAGATGAACGGGAACGACTGGCGTGCGTACCGGGTCCGGGCCGCCGCGTTCTTCGCGGCCGATCGCAAGAACGACGCGCTCGCGGACCTGATGAGCGCCGTGCGGATCAACCCCAATCTTGACAGCGCACTCTTCGGCGTGCTCAACGAGCTGATCAACAGCAACCGTCCGGGCGAGGCATTCGACCTCGCCAAAGAGGTTGTCGAGCGCCGATCCAACGACGCGCCGCTGATGTCCCAGATCGGGCACATCTTCGCGTCCCGCAAGGACTGGAACCGCGCCTGCGAGTTCTACTCGATGGCGTGGAACAAGCGGCGTTCACCGAGCGACGGCGCGACCTACATCGACGCGCTCGTCCGCCGCTCACCCCCCGATACAACCGAGGCCAACGCGGTTATCAACGACCTCGGCACGCTGATCGGCGGCGTGGACAAGAGCCCCGGGCTGCTCGCCGCATCCGCGCTCGTGCTCGATGCACGCGGGCGGGGTGATTTCGCGGTCCAGCAGCTCACCAAGGCATTCGACATCTCGATCGATGAGGATTCCAAGCTTCTCGGGTGGTACTCCAATGTCGCTCGTTTCTACGAGAGCAAGCCGATCGACCAGGAGATCGCCTACCTCGACTCTGTGCGCCAGCGCAAGGACATCCCGAGCGTGCAGGCGTGGATCGATCTGTTTATCTGCCAGCGGATGGCACGCGACCAGTACAACCCGGAGCGGGCGACCAAGCTGCTCAATGGGCTGATCGCACGCCCGGAGAACCCCGCGCTCCAGCGGATGGCTTATCAGACCTACGGCTCGATGCTGTTCGCCGCAAACAAGTATGAACAGGCCCGGGATCTCTGGATCGAGGGCGTCAAGCTCTTCCCGCAGGACTGGGAGATGAACAACAACCTCGCCTATGTCATGTCCGAGAAGCTCGGGGCGAGTGAGGACGCGTTGGTCTACGCCGAGGCAACCATCGGCTCGGGCATCACCCGCAGCGAACCATTCGAGACCCTCGCCCGTATCTACACGAGGCTCGGGCGATACGATGAGGCGTCGGAGATGATCCGACAAGGAATGACCTACGCCTTGAGCATCGAAGCGCGGGTCACAATGATCCTCGCCGAAGCGAGGCTCAAGCTCGCCAAGGGCGAGCTCGACGCCGCCCGCGGGCAGGTGCTCAACGCCAAGTCCATCCTCCGATCGCTCCCGGGTGTGAACGAGGACATTGAGAAGTCGATCCAGGAAGTCGAATCGGAGATCGCCTCAGCAGGGTGATTGATCCGACCGAAATGTGAAGAGTGAACTGATGATCGGCGGGGACCAGAGCAGGTTCTCGGACCCGCCCGGAACGGAGCAACCGATGAGTACGCAAAGCCAACCACGCCCCAACCCACAGGGCCCCCAACGCCCCCAGGGCGGCGCAGCGCCCGGCGCCGGCGCGATGGTCTCGCTCGATCCGATCAAGCTCCTGCACAAGTACAAGTGGGTGCTGCTCGCGTCGCTCGCGGTTGGTGGTGTCCTGGGTGTCGCCGCGCACTTTGCCCTGCTGAAGCTCGCCCCCAAGTACACATCCTTTGTCGTCTTCCAGTGCACGCCCGTCGATGAGGAGATCGGCAAGACCAACCCAGCGATCGTTAACCCCGAGGAGATGGAACGCTTCATCGGGACCCAGGTCGCCACGATGAAGTCCGAGCAGATCATCGCCAAGGTCGCCAACGATTCACGGCTCGAAGCCGAGGCCCCCGTCTGGACCCGTCAGTTCCACAAGAACGGCACCCTCGACATTATCGAGGCCAACAAGGAACTCCAGAAGATCGTCAAGGCGTACGCGATCCCCAATACCTACCTGATCAAGCTCTCGCTCTCGGTCGGCAACAAGGAGGACGCCGCGGGATTGGTCCGGCTCGTCCGCGAGAACTACATCGAGCAGATCACCTCGAAGAGCTCCAAGAATGTCATCCAGCGCAAGGATGTGATCCGCAACGCGATCACCCAGGCCGAGCAGGACATCAAGGAACTCAACACCCGGCGTGCCCGCCTGGTCCGCGACGGTGATGTCGACTCCATCTACTCCGCCCAGTCGGTCCGAGCCCAGAAACTCCGCGGGATCGATGTCGGGCTGCTCGAGATCCAGCAGGCGATCGAGTTCCTCGAGGTCCAGCGGATCACCGACGAGGCCAAGCTCGAGCGGGAGACCGGGACCGACTACGACGAGAGCCTGCGGAACCAGGTCGACCAGTCCCCCCTCATCCTCGGATTCAAGCAGAACAAGAAACTCGCCGAAGCCGACCTGATCTCGATGCAGGCGATGGGCTACGGCAACGATCACCGGGCCGTCCGCCGAACGATCTCGACCATCCAGGCTCTCGAACGCAAGATCGAGGACACCCGCGAGGAGCTTCTCCGCGATGCCTTCGAGGCCCGGGTGCAGGGCACACGGATGATGATCAACCAGTACCGCGCCCAGGAGGCGGATCTGCTCAAGCAGCATGAACAGCTCACCACCGAGCTGACCGAGCTCACGCGTATCAGCGGCGAGATCAAAGACATCGACCAGCAGATCCAGGCAACCGTTTTGCAGCAAGCAGAGCATCAGTCCTCGCTCGCTCAGCTCAATGCCTCTGCGTCGCTCGAGTCCTCCGCACGCGTCGTGGTGTCGTCCGTCGAGACCGTGCCCGATCGCCCGTCGTTCCCGGTGATCTACATGATGATCCCCGCGGGTGTGTTCGTGGTCGGCGCACTGACCGCGGGCGTGATCCTGCTCTTCGAGTTCCTCGACCAGCGTGTCAAGAGCGCCGCGGACATCGCCATGATGCCCCGCACACGACCGCTCGGGATCATCCCCGATGTCGCCGAGGACCCCGCAAACCCCAGCTCGCCCGAGACTGTCTTCCGCGACCACCCGACGAGCGTCATGGCCGAGAGCTATCGGCAGCTCCGCACCAAGGTGGGCAACGAGATGCTCCGCAACCAGGACCGCTCGCTGCTCGTCGTCGGCGCGATGCCCGGCTCGGGCGCGACGAGTGTCGCGATTAACTTCGCTGCCGCCTGCGCCGCACGCGGGCAGAAGACGCTCATCATCGACACGAACCACCGGCGCCCCCGTGTGCACAGCGCGATGGGGCTGGACTCCAACATCGGGCTCGCCGATGTCCTCTCGGGTGAAAAGGCACTCGCAGAGTGCATCCAGAAATCCGGGGAGCGATCGCCTGATGTGCTCGCGGTCGGCTCGCTGCCCCACCGCATCGTCGAACGACTCGGCACCGACGCGATGACCAACCTGCTCAAACAGGCGTCCGAGCTCTACGAGATGGTGATCGTCGACACCTCCCCGGCCATCGTCTCGGGCGACGCGTCCACCCTCGCGAACCAGACCGACGCGTCCTTGCTTGTCGTCCGGGCCATGGTCGAAAAACGCGGGCAGGTCACCCGGCTCCGCAACGAGCTCAGCGATGGGCGGGCCGATTTCCTCGGTGTCCTCGTCAACGGCGTCAAGGCGTCCGCGGGCGGGTACATGCGCAAGAACATCCGCACCTCGCACTCCTATCATGCCGGTGCGACCGAGAAACCCGCCACCTAACAGACCGGGAAGGGCCGAACCAAACGCATGCCACCCGGTCAGACGATCAAGCCAGACACCGACCCACGCCCCCGTGTGCTGATCACGGGCGGCGCGGGCTTTATCGGCTCGCATCTGCTCGACCTGCTCGCGCCGAGCGGCGCTCAGATCACGGTGGTCGATGATCTCTCCACGGGACGCGTCGAGAACATCGCTCATCACCAGCCAAGAATCCGGTTCATCGGATCCCGGCTCGACCGGGCATTGGAGCAGCTCGAAGACGAGCCCCCGTTCGATCGCGTATACCACCTCGCGGCTGCCGTCGGGGTTGATCTCATCCTCGCCGATCCGATCGGCTCCATCGAGACCAATGTCGAGCAGACCTCCGCACTGCTCCGCTATGTCAACGCCCATGGCAACCCGCCCACGCTCATCGCGTCCTCGAGCGAGGTCTACGGCAAACCCGGGGCGAGCGTGTTCTCGGAGGACGATGACACGCTCTACGGACCCAGCACCACCGGACGCTGGTCCTACGCCCATTGCAAAGCCATCGATGAGCACCTCGCGCTGGCTTACCATGACAAGCGAGGGCTGCCCGCGGTCGTCTGCCGATTCTTCAACACCGTCGGGCCGCGCCAGAGCGGTCAGTACGGCATGGTCCTGCCGAGGTTTGTCCAGGCAGCACTCAATGACGCACCGATCCGCGTGTTCGGTGACGGCGAGCAGACCCGGTGCTTCTGCGATGTCCGCGATGTGGTCGCGGTCCTGCCGACACTGCTCGAATCTTCCGAGGCCCACGGGCGGGTGTTCAACATCGGCTCAGACCGCCCGATCTCGATCGGGCAGCTCGCCGGGCTGGTTGTCCGCGAGCTCTCCAGCGAATCACCGATCGTCAAGACCCCCTATGCCGACGCGTACCCGCAGGGCTTCGAGGACCTCCGCCATCGTCGTCCGGACCTCTCCCGCGTGCGGTCCGTCTGCGGGTTTGAGCCCTCCTACACGCTGAGCCGCACGATCGCCGACATCGCCGAGGAAATCAGGAGCTCGGGCATCCACGCGGGGGGTAAGCGATGATGCTGCAGCCCGATGTCACCGAAAGCTCGCTCACGATCCCGCCTCCTACGCAGGACGCGATGGAAACGGTGTTCGCGAGGACCACCGAGCCGGGCACCGCGTCCTCGGTGCTCGATTCCCTCGCCGAGCAGGCCACCGCTCCGCTCTCGATCATGCAGGGCTACATCGGGGTGTTCATCGTCGCGTTCGTCGTTGCGCTCCTGTCCACCCCGATCGTGCGCAAGCTCGCCGTCAAGAACGGCATCGTCGACCACCCCTCCGAGGCACGCAAGGTCCACAAAATGCCCATCGCGTATCTCGGTGGCATCGCCGTCTTCGCGGGCATCATCGCCGGCATCATCTATTCCTATCTCGCGTCCGAGCTCCCCTGGCTCATTGATTTTCACCCGACCGAGCATCTCGAGGACGGCGTCTTCCGCCCGATGGTCCCGCCGTGGATCGCCCTCGGCATGACCTCCATCGTCCTCGTCGGGCTGATCGACGATATCGGGGGGATCGCGCCGCGGATCAAGCTCGGCGGGCAGCTTGTCGCCGCGGCCGCCCTTGCGGTTGGGGATGTCGGGACCAATGTCGCCCAGGGGCTCCTTCGGCCCACGCTCGGGCGCCTGCTGGACAACCCCGACCTGATCTACCACATCCCGCTCGGGTTCGATCTGCCGATGGGTATCGGCTCGAGCATCCCGATCGAGATTACCTACTGGGTCGGGACCGCGATCATCGCGATCTTCGTGCTCGGCGCGTGCAACGCCTCGAACCTCATCGACGGCCTCGACGGCCT
>JAGQOC010000101.1 GCA_020427745.1 Phycisphaerales bacterium
CACCGGCGACGTCGCTCGTCTTGCTGGCGACTTCCTTCACCATCTGGGCGCCCATGTTCTCGTAGGGGTCGTCGAGGGTGATTTCTTTCGCGACGGAGACGCCGTCTTTGGTGACGGTCGGTGCGCCGAAGGATTTTTCGAGGATGACGACGCGCCCGGACGGGCCGAGGGTGACCTTGACGGCGTTTGCGAGTTTCTGGACACCCTTGAGGATGCGCTCGCGTGCGTCGGTGTTGAATGCGATCTGTTTGGCTGCCATTTTCGTATCTCCTCGCACCGCTGATTGGTGCTGTTTTCAGACTTGGTTTACAGGCCGATGCGGATGTATGCGATGCGCTCGGCTTCGATGATGTAGACGCTCTTGCCGTCGGTGACCTTGACGAGTTTGTCGGTCTCCTCGGGGATGAGCATCGCGGACGGGATGGTGAGGACGGACGCGGACTCGTGCATTCCCACGAGGGCGAAATGCGCGTGGCGTTCGCCGTTGAGTTCTTTGAGCGCGAGTCGGAGTTGGTCCTGGTTCATGAGCTACCTCACTTCACCGGACCCAAACAGTAAAAACTTACCGCTGATGGGCTTAGTACTATGTCTGCAGCATTGGTAACTAGCGGTTTCTCGCCGTTTTCGATGTAAGCTTCTGCATTAAGACGAATCACATCAAACTCATCCCCGCGAATGGTGAGCACAGCGGATGTGTCAGACTCTTGTCCCGCTTCAACCATCTCTTGGATCGTTTGATCATCACGGAGTGATGATGGCAGACTTATCGCAAGACGCTCTTTATCCCGAAATTTTAGTGTTACGGGAGTTCCATCCAATAGAAAGAATGGTTGGTGATTCTCATGGAAACAATAAACTAGAAACTGGATAAAATTTGATACATCTCTCATAGTATTTACTCCACGATCGCGAGGACATCGGACGCGTTGACGATGAGGTATTCTTCGCCTTCGAGCTTGAGTTCTGTGCCGCCCCACTTATTGAGGATGACGCGGTCGCCGGGCTTGACATCGAGCGCGACGCGCTCGCCCTTGTCGTTGAGGGTGCCGTTGCCGACGGCGAGGACGGTGGCGAACTGGGGCTTCTCGGTGGACGACTCGGGGAGGTAGATGCCGGCGCTGGTGACGGTCTCTGCCGCATCACGCTCGACGAGGATCTTGTCGTGCAGGGGGCGGACGGCGATCTTGGATTTGGTCTTGGTTGCCATGGTCTGGGTTCTCCTGTCTGACTCTGTGTGCTCTGGTGTCCAGAGGTTGGTTTCGGGAACGAAAAAAACGAAGCTGGGCTATTGAGGCCAGCGGGATTGGTAATGGCGGTCCAGGCATCGGCGGAGGACCTGAAGCAGGGATTCGAGATCGCGCTGTGCGTGCGGGCGATCAACAACGGCAAAGGCGCCGGCCCGGAGGGCGGCGTTCATCTCCCGCTGGTTGTCGCGGGCGGTGCGGTTGCGCTTGATGACGACCGTCGGCGGGTGGTTGGGCTGGCGGGCGAGGAGCTCGAGCACGCGGACGCCGGACTCTTCGTCGGCGCCGGGGATCGAGTCCAGCGGGAGCGCCAGATCGACGACGGCGATGTGGACCGGGGTGGACCGGATGACCCGCTCGGCGGCACAGGCTGTGTCTGCGACCAGCGAGCGGACCCCGAGCGGCGCGAGCAGCGTCGGCAGCCGATCCACCCACGGGTTGGTCTGCCAGCCCGCCCGAGAGAGCAGGAGGTTCAGACGCCCCGGAGCGGGGGAATCGGCGGCGGGATGGGTCTGCTGGACCATCATGTGCCCGGATACATGGCAAAGGGCGTGCCGATCCGGGGGGAGGAATTCGGGTTGAATTCGGGGGTTGGGGGCGTGTTTCGGTGTCAGGAGCGGGGCTTGGAGAGGGATGGGTGCCGAATTGGCAGGGGGCCTGATGTGCAACCTCGTCGGTCGGGACGAGTACTGGTCCGTCATGAAGGTCACACGATTGATATTGCTGGCGGTGATGGTCGTTCTCGGCGGATGCTCAGGGGCACAGAAGACGGGCGAGATCGCGATCATCGAACGGGTACGAGGGGCAGACGCTGAGACGCGGCATTTCTATTTTCAAGGCAGCAACGAGGAAGTTTCTCGCGGGTGGGCCTTGCTGCTGCCCGGATCGTCGGGTCTGACGATTTTGGGGGACTCAGAGCATTATTTTCTGGCCGCGGATGTGCTCAACCAGCACGGGTTTGATGCGCTGGTGGTGGATTACAAGGCGGCATACCGGGCCGCGAAGGATCGTCCCGATGTAGAAACCGGAGGCAAAATTGCATGGGTCGCGGGACGAGCGGTCGAGTGGGCGGAGGAATCCGGGTTCATCGAGGAAGGCACGCCAGGCGCGATCGTGGCGTGGTCACTCGGGAGCGAAGGGGTTTGGGCGATGGGAAACGCGGGGGGTGATGCGTTTGCCCGGCTCGGGATCCTTGGAGCCGTGGTGTACTACCCGTCGGTAGAGCGTGCGGTCGAGTCGGGCGGGATCCGGGAACTGGAGATTCCAACGCTGGTGCTGAGCGGGGAAGCGGATGATGTAACAACACTCGGCGCGATCCGGCGTGCACTCTCGGAGCTGAGCGGGGACGGTATCGAAATCGTTGCATATCCCGGCGCGTATCACGGGTTTGATGTACGGAGCATCGGGGAGATGAAACAGATGCGGTTCCCCCCGATCATCGGGGAGCGGGTGACCTTCGGCTTTGATGCGGATGTTTCAGCTGATGCGGAGTTACGAATGGTTCGGTTTCTGGAGCGAGTGATGGCGCAAGAGTATCCGGGCAACGGGCGGCAACCCTGATATACTCCGGACATGGATGTCGCGTTGATCGTTGTTGGGCTGGTGACTCTGGGGCTCGGGGTTGCCGTTTTTCTCCTGATGCGGGGGCTTTCGGCGGCTCGGGTGGAACTGACCCGGGCCGAGGGGGAGCTTGCGTCCGTGACCGCCGACCGGGATCGGCTGGGATCGGAACTGGCTGACGCGCGGGCGGAGCGCGAGGGGCTGGAGGGCGAGCGGGATCGGCAGTCGGAAGCCGTGCGGGCGATGAGCGTCACCAACGCCCAGCTCACCGAACGACTCGACGCCGCGGCAAAGCTCATCGAGGAATTCAAAGCAAACCGCGAGCAGATGGTCCAGCAGTTCGAGGCACTCGGGTCGCAGACGCTCAGGTCCAACCAGGAGGCGCTCGGCAAGTTCATCACCGAGCGGCTCAAGGACGCCGACTCGCTCTCGCAGGCCGAGCTCGACAAACGCAAGCAGGCGATCGAATCGATGGTCAAGCCCATCCGCGAGACACTCGACAAAACCCACGAGCAGATCACGCAGCTCGACGAGCGGGTCAAGGCCAGCAGCGCGAGCAACGAATCGCTCAAGGAAGAAACCGCACGGCTGACGCGGGCGCTGTCGAGGCCCGAGATCCGGGGGCAGTACGGGGAGATCCAGCTGCGCCGCGTCGCAGAGCTCGCGGGGATGACGAGTTACTGTGATTTTTCGGAGCAGGTCTCGGAGCGCGATGGCGACGGGAATCTGTTGCGCCCGGACATGGTGGTGACGCTGCCGAACGATCGGGTGATTGTCGTGGACGCGAAGGCGAACATCAGCGCGTATATCGAGGCGGTGAACGCGGCCGACGACACAGAGCGCGAACGCCACATGGAGCGATTCTCGAGGCACACAAGCGAGCAGGTAAAGAAGCTCGCGGACAAGAAGTACTGGGCGCTGTTCGAGCGATCACCGGAGTTTGTGGTGATGTTTGTGCCGGGCGATCACTTTATTGATGCGGCACTCTCGCGGAATCCGCAACTGCTTGATATGGCGGCCCAGCATGGCGTGATCCTGGCATCGCCCAGCACACTCATCGGGCTGCTGCGTGCGGTCGCGGTTGGATGGCGGGAGCAGGCATTGACGGAACAGGCGGCGGCGCTGTTCGAGCTGGGCAAGGAGCTGCACGACCGGGCCGCGACGGCGTTCGAGCACGCGGGCAAACTCGGCGATTCGATCCGACAGTCGGTGGATCGGTACAACAAGCTTGTGGGTTCGATTGACACCCGGATGATGCCGACACTGCGCAGATTCGAGGATGCTGGTGCCAAGAGTACCAAGTCGCTTGTTGAGCCCAAGCATGTGAGCGGGGAACTGCGTCAGCTTGCCGCGGGGAGTGGTGAGCTGTTTGGCGACTCATCGCCCGCTCTTGAGCACTGATTTCTCTTGTGTCCAATACCGGCTTCTGGTATGCTCTTGGAATGGGGATGTGCAGGAGTAGAGATGAATACCAAACGGCGATATATTCAGCGATGTGCTCAGCGATTCCGCTTGTTGCCGTACATCATCGGCATGTCCCTTGGGACAGCAGCGTCCGCATCGCTCATCACCGGCGATACAGCGGGCGGCGCAGCGGATCTCTACGGGGACTTTGTTGTCGATCTCTCGGGGCTCACGGTCATCGGTCCGGAGGGCACGCCGGGCAATCCATACTTTGATCTCACGATGGGCGATGGGCAAGAGGGGTACATCAGCGAGAATGTGCTGCTCGCCGGGATCAGGTGGGACCTCAACTACGAGACATTCAACTTCGCTTGGCTTTCGGATCTACGCATCGGACTCACGGTCAACGCGGGCCAGATCGATGAGCAACAGCTGCTGATCGCCCCGGGGTTCGGCGATGACTTTGCCGGGCTGGGGGAATACGCATCAGACGGCTGGATTAATCTCAACACGCTCGGGAAGAGCATGTTCGTTGGTGCTGACGACACAATCAGGATGGAAGTGTTCAACGCTTACAACTTCATCTTTGGCGACACCGTATTTGGACAGGGATCAACGCTCACACTCGGGCTTCAGGTTCCTGCCCCGAGCAGCTCGGCGGTGTTTTTGCTCGTCGGCGCAATGGTAACGAGAAGAAGACGCTCATAGCTCGGACTGTTCAAGATTTGCGGGTTGGGCGTCGATTTCTTCGATGTGCAGCGTGTGTGCACGCACCGGATCTTTCGTGAGCTTGTGACACTGGATACAGCGGGCGGGTACTCGTTTCATTGAGCTTGATGCCCATCCGCGGAACACGCCACACTCCTTCGCGGTCGCGGCGAAAATATCCGAACTCACTGCAAGAAAACAGACTCCAGCTGCTTGAAGCGGTACTCGAAGATGTTCTTCACATCGCGCTGCACAAAGACCTTGTTGATCAGTGGCGCGAGGACCCAGCCTTTGGGTCGATAGAGGACCGTGTCCTTGCAGATGGTGGACTGCCCATCCTCGGATGGCGTAAAGCTGTGAGTGTGGTGCCAGAGGGCGTATGGGCCCCGTTCTTGGTTGTCGACAAACCTGTGGGGCGGGTCCCAGTCGAGGATGAAGGTTTTCCACCGGATGGGAACGCCCCGGACGCGGAGCTTGTAGTTGATCTCGCACCCGGATCGCATGGCGATTGGTCTCGGGGTGACGACATGGAACCTCAGGAACGACGGGGTGAGCTTCTCGAGATTGAAGGCGTCGGCGAAGAACGGGAAAACCTCGTCAATCGGGCGGGGGAGCGTCTGGATCGCGGTGAGGATCCAGATGCGTCCGAGCCCGGGATCCGTGGCGGGTTCGACGCGGATGGAGTTGCCCGGATTGGCGGGATGAGTGGCGACCGGGGCGGGTTGTTCTTCTAGAATGTCCATGTGCCTGATCCTTCCGGGGGTGTCTTCGCTAGGAACCGGGCGACCGATCCACGAGGAGCGCACCATGCCTGCTGTTTCTGATGTTCTTGATCTTTCGTCGTCCATCGACCGCGTGAACCCCGGGGAACTCTACCGCTCCGCGATCGAGGAGGTCGCCGAATCGATCGCGCCGGTGATCGCGGAGAACAGGCAGTATCAGAAATCCCGGGTGTTCGATCGGTTGCTGATCCCCGACCGCGTGATCCGCTTCCGTGTCGAGTGGGTCAACGACGCCGGCGGCGTTGAGGTGAACTTCGGGTGGCGCATCGAGCACACGAATGTACTCGGGCCCTACAAGGGCGGTCTGCGGTTCCACCCGAGCGTGACCGAGGACACGCTGCACTTCCTCGCCTACGAACAGTGCTTCAAGAACGCGCTCACCGGTCAGCCCATCGGCGGCGGCAAGGGCGGGAGCAACTTCGACCCCAAGGGCAAGAGCGACAACGAGGTCATGCGCTTCTGCCAGGCGTTCATGCGCGAGCTCTACCGACACATCGGCCCGAGCGTGGATGTCCCCGCGGGCGACATCGGCGTCGGCGGACGCGAGATCGGGTTCCTCTACGGGCAGTACATGAAGATCACCAAGCAACGCGATGGCGTGCTCACGGGCAAACCCATGGGGCTCGGCGGGCTGCTCGGGCGGACCGAGGCAACCGGGTACGGCACCGTCACCTTCGCCGAGGCGATGCTCAAGCACGCGGATGATTCGATCGAAGGCAAGCGGGTCGCGATCTCGGGCGCGGGCAATGTCGCGCTGTACGCCGCGGAACTCGCGATGGAGAAGGGCGCGAAGGTGGTCTCGCTCAGCGACTCGGGCGGGTCCGTCATATTCGACAAGGGCATGAGCGGATCGCAGCTCGAAGAGATGATCGACTTCAAGGAAGTCCAGCGCGGAAGGCTCAAGGACTGGAGCGGCAACGGCGCATCGTTCCACGCGGGCGAGCGGCCTTGGGGCCTGGTCGATGCCGATGTCGCCCTCCCCTGCGCGACGCAGCACGAGGTCGACACCAAGGACGCCAAGCACATGGTCGACCGCGGCGTGAAGGTTGTCGCCGAGGGGGCGAACATGCCCTGCACGCACTCGGCCCGCGGGGTGTTCCACGACGCGGGCGTGCTCTTCGGGCCCGGCAAGGCTGCCAACGCGGGCGGTGTCGCCACCTCGTGCTTCGAGATGCACCAGAACGCCGCCCACGACGCGTGGACCAAGCAGCGATCGCTAGAAAAACTGCACGGCGTGATGATCGACATCCACGAGCAATGCATCGCGAACGCGCCGATGGTCAACGGCGTTGTTGACTACGGCGTCGGCGCCGACCGCGGAGGCTTCGTGAAACTCGCGGACGCGATCGTTGCAATGGGTGTGTGAGGAATTGAATACGCATTAATTGTTGGCATTATCAATTATTAAGCTATCTGCCTGCGCAACTTGCTGTTGGCAGATATATCACAATTTTGCTACAAAGTTTCTACCCCCTATTTACCACGGCTTTAGAGCTGCGATACTACAGTACACAGAGCTAAAAAAACGCCCCCTAGGGGCGCTCGGGCCGTGACTCATCGCCACGGGGTAGTACGGTAAGTATATATGCCAGAATCGTCAAATTGTTCCACTGGATTGCAAAAATCACGCGTAATTGCGTATATTGATGGATTCAATCTGTATTACGGGATCAAAAACGCCAGTCGAGATGCTGATTATTCTCATCGTCGATACGGTGGTGATCTGCCCCCATGCTTTGTACCA
>JAGQOC010000102.1 GCA_020427745.1 Phycisphaerales bacterium
GAGTAAGCACTAACATGCGGTCATGTCGAGGAGAAACTGAGATGGTCATGAAAAAAGCCCGGCAAGATGCCGGGCTTTTTTGTGAGTTGGTGACTGATGGCCAGGGTGGTCAGGGGCATCCGGCGTTGTAGGTATCGATGAATGTGAACACATCGAAGATATCGAGCTGGCCGTCGTTGGTGAAGTCCGCTGCTGAATCACCCGCGTTGAAGGCGTCGAGGTATTCGAAGACATCAAAGATATCGATGACGCCGTCGCAGTTGAAATCGGCTGGGCAGCAGATCGAGTTTTCTGGGCCGTACATGGTGAGCGCGATCTGTGAGTAGGCGTTGATGTCTCCGTTGCCATCGGAGTTGCAAGAGAACCCGCCCATCCAGTAGGTTGCGTCGTAGAAGCCGCCCGGGTAGGAGAACTCGTCCCAGCCTTCTTCTGCGCCGTATGCGTTTGGTCCGGGGGCGGTGGTGATTTCGTAGGAGAATGTGCCGTCACCGTTGTCGATCTCGATGGTGGTGCCTCGGTAGTGGGCGAGCGGGACGCCGGTCGCGTCTTGGAGCGCGGGGTTGCCGTCGATTCCGGTTGTGGAGTCGCTGTCGGAATCGGCGTTGTCGGTGTCGAGGGTTCCCGGCTGGATGAACTGGATGGTGTATGAGAAATCGGAGAGCCCGTCGTCGTCCCGGTCCCCGCATTTGCCGACAAACACGAACGGGTTGTGGACCACGGCGGAGTTGAGGTCCCCGTCCGAGTCTCCGAACTCCATGACGAGTGAGTTGTCGAAGTCGGATGCGAGATCGATGGTGAGCTCTGCGCTTGCGAATCCGCCTAGGCCATCGAGCTGGCCCGGGAGCCCTGTCAGCGTGAACCCGATGAGGCCCTGCCCGCAGCGGCAGTCATTGAAGCCGTTGTTTTCTTCGTAGAACCCCCAGTTGAGCCCGAAGCCGACAACTCCATCCGCGATGCCGTCGCTGTTTGTGTCGGTGTCCTGGATGCCTGTGGCGTAGGAGAGTTGGAAGCAGTCGACGATCGTATCGGGGGGGATATCAGCCCAGTCGTTCATCAGTGTCCGTGTTTCTGGTGCGGCACCTGTTCCAAAGTAGTCGTTCGGGTTGTCGAGGATGACGGATGTGCCGCTGGTTTGTCCGAAAGCGGCGCAGGGGGTGTGGTTATCTGCGACCCATACGGTTTCTCCGGGGTCTATGGCATCGCGGAGTGTCTGGGTGTTGAGGTTCGTGGCGATCTGTTCGCCGGTGGCGATGTTGTAGTAGATATGTGTTGTGGGCGAACTACTGATCGTCGCGCGAGGGCTGCGGACAGGCTCTGCTCCGGCGGCGCTGTATGTGAGGGAGCCGGCGGCGATCGTGAGTGCGATTGGCTTGCTGATGTTCATTGGGTCCTCCTGTATGTAAGCACGCGAGGGTGCTGATGGTCTCTGCGAATCCCACGGGAGGTTGGCTTTGACGCATACTCTACTTTACAAGAGCGTACTGATGCACGCAATACTGTTCATGTAAAGAAAACGCCCGGGGATTGCTCCCCGGGCGTGTAGTGTTCGATTCATCCGTGGTTGGATGCGGCGGTGCTCGTATTACGGGCAGCCGGCGTTGAAGAGGTCGAGGTACCCGAAGACATCGAAGATGTCGAGGGTGCCGTCGCCGGTGATGTCTGCGCCGAGATCGCCGGCGTTGAAGAGATCGAGGAAGGCGAAGACATCGAAGATGTCCAGAGCGCCGTCACCGGTGAGATCCGCGGCGCAGGTGTCCGGGTCTTCGCAGGAGGTGCCGGTGACATCGAACGCGTCGACGGCGGCCTCGACAACCGAACCCGAGCCGATGTCTTCAGCGATGAAGCGGACCTGGACCTGGTTGGTGGGGGTGACGAAGTCGGCAACGCGAGCGGAGTGCTCGAACCAGCCGCCCTGCGATTCAACCGAGACGGGGCCAACGATTTCGAGGGTGACCCACGAGGCGCCGTTGTTGTTGGAGATCTCGACGGTGAAGATATCTTCGCCGGGTGCGGCGCCTGTGCCGGATCCGGTGTTGTCGTACCAGCGTGCGTAGGAGACGATGGCTTCGGGGTTGGAGGAGAGGTCGATGGTCGGGGAGGTCAGGATGGTCTGCCCGCCGTCGACATCGGTGTTGGATCCTGCGGTGCCGTTGCCGGTGACATAGCAGCGGCCGGAGCCGTCGAAGTCATCGGGTGCGTCTCCTCGTGAGCCGTCGCCCGAGGGGACAGCACGTTCCCACTGACCTTCGGCGGCACCGGAGACGGGGCCGGAAACGGTCCAGCCCATGTTGGTTTCGAAGTTGTCGTCGATCGCGACATCAACGGTTCCGACGACCGCGGAGAACGGTGCGGATGCGCCGCCCGCGGGGAGGGTGATGACGCCTGCGGTGTCGCCCTCGACGGAGAGGAAGAACTCGAGGGTGTCGTCACAGAGGGCGGGGGGGAGGGTCGCGGTGTAGCTGGACCCGCCGTTTGCGGCGAGTGCGGAGGTGGAATAGGAGCCGCCGTTGATGCGGTAGTTGAGGAGCGCGGAGCCGCCGACGATCGAGTCATCGTTTGCGTTGATAGTAACGCTGAAGTCCGTGGTCACGCCCGGATCAACAAAGCTCGGGGCGGAGGCAGAGATGGTGGGGTCGAGGAAGGGGAGGCTGTCGCTCAGGAGCGTCATGTCGTAGAGCTGGATGTTGTTGATGTTCCCGGAAGCGGAGACACGGAAGAGGTAGTCACCCGGGGTGACCGCGTTGAAGACGATTGCTTCGTTGGATCCGGTGCCGTTAACATCGCTCGACTGAAGCGCGACGAAGACATTGTTCGCGTCGTAGACATCGAGCCGGAGATTCTGGATCGCGTTGTAGTTGGTGGAGGTCCCGGTGTTGCATGCCGAGGTCTGGGGACCCTGGATGTAGGTTGCTGCGGCGGGGGTGACGGTCATGGTGATCTGGCTCGGCGATGTGACGGTGATCAGGAAGTAATCCTGGTCCGCGTTGTCATCGATGCTGAGATCCTGGCGTGAGGTGCCGCTGAATCCGCCGAAGTTCCCGAGATCGGTCGCCTCGGTGAGGGGGTTGTCGTTGGGCTCGTAGACATCACCGTAGTGGCGTTGTGAGCCGAGGATGTCGTCGAGCTGGGGCCCGTCGAAGGAGGTGGTGACGAAGGGCTCCATGAGCTTGGTCTGCGAGATCGGGCAGACATGGAGGAGCCCCATACCGTGTCCGTGCTCGTGAGCGGCGACATTGCGGAAACGGATGGATCCGCTGCTCAGGGAGTTGAAGAAGTTGTCGGCGGAGTCGAAGACCATGTCGCCGTCGTTGGGGAAGTTGTTGTAGGCGAGCACATTGGAGTTGCCGTCGATGGTGATTGCGGCGATGCGGATATCGCCGCGGACACCGAGAGAACCGGCGGCGCCGTTGAGGTTGACGCCGTCGTCGTTGGGCTCATAGATGTAGGTGTTTGCGCAGACATCGGACCATGAATCGAAGACCTGCTGGAAGAGGGGCTGCCAGGTGTTGATGGAGCCGTAGAGCCCGTTGAGCCATGTGTGGAGGTTGGAGTTTCCGGTGACACCGATGATGTTGGGGCAGAAGGTGCCGTTGGGCGGGAATGAGTAGGTGAGGGTGGTGGGGTCGCCCTGCTGGAGCCCGGAGCCGTTGGTGGCGGTGGAGGACCAGCGGCTGGTGGTCTGGTAGCGGTCGACCTGCCCGAAGAGTGCTTCGGAGAACGCCATCGCCATGTCCGGGTCCGTGCCGGGTGCGAAACACGCGGCTGCGGGGACGAGCCCCTTCTCGGCGCGTTCGGTCATGGTGAGGAGCATGTTGCGGTGGGTGTCGGACATGCGTGCCCAGAGCTCGGGGGTCGCGTACTGCTGGACCTTGGAAAAGTCGCTTGCACGCTCGAGGTCGATGATCCCGATGCCGACCTTGGGGAGGTAGGCCTCGGAGCCGATCCCTTCGGCGGCGATGACCTGCGCCTTGTCCTCTGCGGGGAGGAGGGGGAGCATGGTGCTTGCGAGCTCACGCGTGAAGATTGTGTCGAGGCTGGCGATGCCGTCGGGCGCGTTGTTTGTCGCGTGGTTCACGGTGGGGTGGCTGTCACAGGTCTCGGTGCAGGTTTCCCCACCGATTGCCATCCCGGAGCAGAGCGCCAGGATGGTGGTGGTTGTGAGTGTGAGGGCTCGGGTTTTCATGGATCGGTCCTTTTCTGCTGGGGTTGCCGGTGGTGTGCACGGCGGACGAAATGATCGGATCAGCCTCGGCACACAACCCGCCGGGGCAACTGTGGTGGGGATCCACCGGGAAAACAACGACCACCTGGATCTCGGATTCCGAGGTCAGGTGCCCATTCCGCGTCTGTTGAAATGCTCATGAGAGACCCCACGAGCGGCCCAGAGCCGGTGCAAAGAACGCGCACCGGAGGGCAGAGACGCCGCACTATACGGGTCAGTTTGCGCGATGGATCCGCCCACGGCATGGCGAATTTGAGGTTTCGTGGAGGAATGCGTAGAAACAACCCCGAACAGAGGGCCGATAATCGGGCTCTGGTCGGGGTGGAAAGGCGGGGGTTCGGTTGTGGGTTACTTCTTCTTGTTGTTGAAGTAGTTGCCGGAGAACTTCTTCTGGAACTTCTCGACGCGGCCTGCGGCGTCAACGAAGGCGGATTTCCCGGTGAAGAAGGGGTGCGATCCGGACCAGACATCGACCTTGAGTTCGGGGACGGTCGCGCCGACGGTCATGACGACCTCGCCGTTGTAGTAGACCTTGCAGGAGGGGTACCAGGTGGGGTGGGTGTCGGTTTTCATGGCAAATCCTTGTGTGGGTCCGGTTTCCATCCGGAGGGCCTGAAGGGTAGGCGGGGGATGGGGGGGGGTCAATACTGGGTAACCCAAGTTGAAATTATCCATACAGTACCCGCACAAAAATTTATCAGTAGGTATAATATAGGGTTGTTATCCCTTGTGTCAAAAGGAGTATGCGCAAAATGAGTCGGACAATAAAGGAGCTTGTCGTATTCGTCGCATCGCCAAGTGATGTTGCAGAGGAAAGAGATCAACTTGAAGATGTAGTCACAGAGTTAAATGACTCGGTATTTGATCGCCAAAATGTCCGTTTAAGTTTAGTACGGTGGGAGACACACGCATACCCGGGATTTGGGCCAGATCCGCAGGAAGTAATTAATGAACAGATTGGTTCTGAGTATGATATTTTTCTTGGTATTTTGTGGTCAAGAATTGGAACTCGAACAAAGAAAGCAGAATCTGGAACTATAGAAGAATTTAATTCTGCATACAAAAAATGGAAAGATTGTCCTTCCAAAATTAAGATTATGATCTATTTCAAAAATCAAGCAGTTGATCCATATTCATTAGATATAGAGCAGTTTAAAAGCGTGAAAGCATTCAAATCTGGGCTTCCGGAGAAGGGCGGTCTCCATTGGAGTTACAGTTCGACATCAGATTTTGTCTCTTTGGCAAGGAAGCATTTAATCAAAGCTGTCAATGAGCTGCTCGTTGATGCAAATGATGGTGCAAAATTAACGAAAAATCACATTGAGGAAGAGTCTGAAACAGAAACGCAGGTTGATGATGAGGAAGGTCTGCTAGACCTATTGGATAAATGGGAAAATTGTTTTGATGTAATTGGTGGAATTATTGGCTCGTATACAAAGTCAATAAGTGATCTGGGTGGCGATGTTAATCAGGCTGTGGAACATCTAAATGCAATTGGTGCAGTCGATGATTTGCCAGGTAGAAAAAGCGCAAAAAGAATCATTAATTCTCTTGCGACAAAGCTTGATTTGTTTGCAAATGTACTAGATTCAGACACTCCTGTGCTAGACGAAGCATTTGCCGAAGCTATATCGGCACTGGATAAGGGTATTGAAATTGCGCCAGATTTTGGTCAAGAGGGTATTGATGGGATAAAGCAATCGAGAGATGATCTTCTTAGTTTCTTGGACACGATGGGGTATGCCTTGGGACCTATCGATGGTATGCAGGCGTCTGTCGATTCTTTGCCCCGTGTAACATCTCGGTTTAATCATTCTAGAAAAAAAGCTTCACAGGCTTTGGGGAATTTGAGTCAGTGTCTTAGATCTGCCATGGATCAAATGGATGCAAGCCTCGCCTTAATCGATGACTACGAATGAAGCGGCGGCAGTGTTACTGGTGTTCGCTTGAAGTTAATGTGTTTCTGGACTTTGCGATTGTGTGGCCTAGACTCTCGGCCCTCGCGGCTTTTCGGGATCGCGAGATAATCCACGCCGGGCTCTCCGTTGACGCGATTGGCGTTGGTTGAACTTCCGGTATGTTTGGGTCCCCGATGCCCGCGGTTCAGGCGCTGAACAGTTCAGCCGGAAGTTGAGAAATACACAGATGAAGTTTACAGAACTCGGGCTCATCGAGCCCATCGTGCGCGCGGTTGGCGACAAGGGGTATGTTGTGCCCTCCCCGATCCAGGCGCAGGCGATCCCGGCGGCGCTTGAGGGCCGCGATATCCTCGGGACGGCGCAGACCGGGACCGGGAAGACCTGCGCGTTTGCGCTGCCGATCCTGGACCGGCTGGCGGAGAAGCACTGGAAGGCGCCGCCCGGGCGTTCGCCGAGGGCGCTTGTGCTCGCGCCGACGCGTGAGCTTGCGAGCCAGATCTTCGAGAGCTTTGTGGCGTACGGGAGGTACCTGAAGCAGCTCCGGCATGCGGTGGTGTTCGGGGGCGTGAATCAACGCAAGCAGGTTGCGGCGGTCCGTGCGGGTGTGGATGTGCTCGTTGCGACGCCGGGGCGGTTGCTGGATCTGATCAATCAGGGGCACATCGATCTGAGCGCGATCGAGGTATTGGTCCTCGATGAGGCGGACCGGATGCTGGACATGGGGTTCATCCACGATATCCGCAAAGTCGTCGCGATGGTCCCCGAGGATCGGCAGACGCTGTTCTTCTCGGCGACGGTGTCGCAGGAGATCCGGGCGTTGACGGAGACGCTGTTGTTTGAGCCGGTGGTGATCGAGACGGCGCCGGAATCGACGACGGCGGAGGCGGTGGCGCAGAAGATCTACATGGTCGAGAAGGCGAACAAGCCGGAGATGCTGACGCGGCTGCTCAGCGGCGATTCGGTGGGCCGGGCGCTCGTGTTTTCGAAGACGAAGTACGGCGCGGACAAGCTGGTCAAGGTGCTCCGCAAGAGTGATATCCACGCGGATTCGATTCATGGCGACAAGTCGCAGAACGCACGCACCCGCGCGATGAAGCGATTCAAGGACGGCATGACGAAGGTGATGGTCGCGACGGATATCGCGGCACGCGGGATCGATGTCGACAATATCACGCATGTGATTAACTATGACATGCCGATCGATCCCGAGACCTATGTGCACCGTATCGGGCGGACGGCGCGTGCCGGCGCATCCGGGATCGCGATCTCGATGTGCGATCGGGACGAGATCGGGAAGTTCCGTTCGATCGAGCGCCGTGCGAAGATCGAGATCGAGGTGGGCGTGGATCATGAGGACCTGACCTTCGAGGTGCCGCAGCGTCCGCAGCGGTCATCCGGCGGTGGTGGGCGGAAGCTCGGGGGGCGTCGGAATGCTCCTTCGCGGGATGGCTCGCGTGGGAACGGCGGGGAGTACGCGAACAAGCCCGCTGGTGAGCGAAAGCCCAAGAGCAAGAACGCCAAGCGTG
>JAGQOC010000103.1 GCA_020427745.1 Phycisphaerales bacterium
TGAGCAGCGGGCAGGCGCGGTAGCGTGGGTTGTTGAGCCCCTCGGCGAGGACCTCCATGATGTGCACACAGGTGTCGAGCCCGATGAAATCGGCGAGACGCAGCGGGCCCATCGGGTGGGCCATGCCGAGCTTCATGATCTCATCGATGTGCTCGGGCTCGGCGACGCCCTCCATCCAGGTGTAGAAGGCCTCGTTGATCATGGGCATGAGGATCCGGTTGGAGACAAAGCCCGCCCGGTCGTTGGCGGGGACCGCGACCTTGCCCATCGCGGCCGACAGCGCGAGGACGCGGTCGGTGGTTTCTTTGCTCGTCGCGAGCCCGTTGATGACCTCGACGAGTTTCATGACCGGGACGGGGTTGAAGAAGTGCATGCCGATGAAACGGTCCGCGGCATCGCCGACGCTTGTTGCGAGATCGGTTATCGAGATCGAGCTGGTATTGGTCGCGAGGATCGGTTCACCCTTCACATTCCCGGCGAGTTCGGAGAAGATCTTTTTCTTCACATCCGCGTTCTCGACAACCGCCTCGATGATGATGTCGGCGTCGTGCAGGAAATGCATGTCGGTCACATAGGTGAGCCGGTCCTTGGTTGATTTGACCTCGGCGTCGGACATCCGCCCCTTCTCCACAGCGCGTGCGAGGAGCTTGTCGTGCAGGGCGGTGCACTTGGCGACGGCGTCGGCGGAGAGGTCGTAGACGACGGTCTCGAAGCCGGCGACGGCGGCGATCTGGGCGATCCCGCCGCCCATCTGGCCCGAGCCGATGACAGCGACTTTCTTGATTCCGTGGTCTGTATTGCTCATGGGTCGCTCCTCTTTGGCGGGTCCGTGGTGATGCGTTTGGGGTCAAAACTATATGCTGCCCGGGATGATTGGTCGCCTCCGATGGGTTTGGGGTCGGCGGGGCTCTACACTGCACGCTTGGACCGAACCGATGGCTGAGACCCCCCGCGATATTGAACAGAGCGAGCTGGACACGCACCCGATTGAGGCGTGTGAGACGCCGTACGCGGACAGCGATCAGGAGGAGCTAACGGTTGTGCCGACGATGTCGCCGGTGGCGATGCAGCCCGTGCTGATCGCGGACGACGGGCGGTTCAAAACAGGCAAACTCAAGGGCTTGACGATGGGGTCGGCGATCTTTGTGCTCGCTTGGCCTGTTATTCTGGAATCGATGCTCAACTCAACGGTCGGGCTCGTGGACACCAAACTATCGGCGGGGCTCGAGCAGGGCGAGGCGGCGACGGACGCGATCGGCGGGGCGAGCTACATCATGTGGCTGATCGGGCTTGTGATTATGGCGATCGGGGTCGGCGCGACGGCGCTCATCGCCCGGTCGATCGGGAAGGGACGCGTGGGCGTCGCGAACGCGGTGCTCGGGCAGGCGGTGACGCTCGCGGTGGCTTCGGGCGCGACGATCGGGCTGATTGTGTGGCTGCTCTCTGGATCGGTTGCGTTGCTTTTGAATATGACACCGGAGGCTTCGTCGTTCTTCTCCGACTACATGCGGATCATCGCGATCGGGACGCCGGCGACGTCGGTGTTGTTTGCGCTCATCGCGTGCTCTCGTGGCGCGGGGGATTCGGTGTCGCCGTTGGTTGTGATGGTGGTGCGGAATGTGGTCAACATCATCATCAGCTGGGGCGCGTCCGGCGTTGAGGTGTTCGGGATGCGGAGCCCGCTGGGGCTCGACCTTGGCGTGACGGGGATTGCGCTCGGGACGGTTCTGGGGGACCTCGCCGGCGCGTGGTTTATCTGGAGGGTGGCGCGGACAGGGCGTTGGGGGATCCGTCTGAAGGCGATCCGGATGAAGCCGCACATGCTGACGATTGTTCGGCTGGTGCGGCTGGGGGTGCCCAACTTCCTCGAGACCTTCGGGATGTGGATCGGGAACTTCTTCATCATCTCGTTTGTGGGGCTCCTGAGCACGCAGCTCGGCACCGAGGGATTGCTCGGGGCGCACATCATCGGTATCCGGATCGAGGCGTTCAGCTTTATGCCGGGCTTCGGGGTTGGGATGGCCGCGGCAACGCTCGCGGGGCAGTATCTCGGGATGGGTCGGGCGGATCTCGCGAAGAAAGCGGTGTGGCGGTGTGCGTTGATCGCGGTCGCGTTCATGGGCTTGTTTGGCGTGCTGCTCATCCTGATCCCGAGGCAGATCACCGCGATGCTGTCGACGCAGCCGATCCATCTCGCGGAGGTTCCCCCGCTGCTGATTATCTGCGGGGTTGTGCAGGTCCCGTTCGCGCTCAGCATCGTGCTCCGCGCGGCGATGCGCGGCGCGGGGGATGTCAAAGCGGTGATGGCGCTGACCTGGTTCTCGACCTACGCGGTTCGGCTGCCGCTGGCGTATCTGGTGAGCGGCGTCGATATCCCGATCCCCGAATGGCTCGGGGGCGGGATGATTATGAACCCGGATCTGCCGAGCAGGTGGTTCGGGCTCGAGCCTGGGCTGACGATGCTCTGGATCGCGCTGTGCTCGGAGATGGCGCTGCGTGCGGTGCTGTTCTCTACGCGGTTCTTTCAGGGCGGCTGGTCGCGGGTGAAGGTCTAGTCTTCCTGAGCGCCGATGCCGTAGGCGGTGGCGAGCGCGAAGAAGAGCCAGACGAGGTCGAAGATTCCGAAGGTTGCGATGAATCCTTCTTTCATCATCGCCCCGCCGAATGCGTCTCGCAGATTGTTGGCGAACTCCTCGTAGATCCGCTGCTGCGTTTCGATGCGATCCTGCTGCTCACTGGGTGATAGTGCGTCCCATTCTGCGAGGACCTCATCCTGGATATCTTTCGGGAAATCTTCGGGCCAGTAGGCTCCGTCGCCTTCCTCGTCGTATGGATCGATCCCGTCGGGCCACGCGATGGTTTCCCCATCGGCCTCGCGTTGCTCGACGATGGTCCATGCCATGTCGCTCTGAACCCATGATGCGTCGGCCTGCTCGAGTTCCATGTCATCCAGGCCGTTTGATGCGGCGTTGACGATCCCGGATGTAAATGAGTCATTCAGGAACATCGAGACCATGACATATTTTCCGCCGAGGATGGAGCCGACGGCGATCACCGCGGCCACGCAGCCGACCCAGAGGTTGCCGTCGCCTCGGGCGCCGATGAGTGCGCCGACGCCGACGAGCCCACCGATGCCCCACGCGAGGATCCCGAGTTCGAACCCCGTGAAGAAACCGATGGCCGCCCAGACCGTTGCACCGATCACGCCGGCAACGAGAGCGCCGACGACGGGCATGAATATGTTGAGTGAAGCGCCACCCGCTTTGCCCGCCACGCCGGAGACGAGGGCAGTACCCGCGCCGGCGGCGGCTTTGTCCTTGGCCTTTGTTTTCAGTGCCTTTCCAGAGGCGGTGTTGTAGCCACAGCCCATGCAGACGACGGCACCCTGCGCGAGTGCGTTGCCGCAGGAGGGACAGGCGGCACGCATCGCGGGCTGCTGGGGCTCGCTGGGTGCATCGGGGAGCAGATCATTCATGTCGCCGAAACCATCGTCATCGAACCCCAACGCGGCGAGATCCGGATCCACGGGCTCGGGCTTTGCTTTCGCGGCCTGCTTCGCTTCGGCACAGGCTCGGTGGGCGTATTGCCCTTTCTCGTTTTTGATCCGTGGCTGACCGGCGCAGGACTCGCCACACAGAACACATTGCTTTTCGATCGACGGCATAAGTCCCCCGGAAATTGATCCATGCGGGCTCTCGATGCCCGCGAGCAAGGAGGCTAGCAGAATCCGATTGCGGGTGCAAACAGGAGCCGTTTTTGGGTTGAAAACGCGGATCTTGCCTATGATCCGTGAGCAATCGAGCATCCAGGAGACCCCCATATGGCAAAGACACTCGGCAGCGCGACCACAGAGTTTGAGAAGATGGACCGGTGCGCCGATCTCGATCATCGCCCGCGAGTCCTGCTGGGCAAGATGGGGCTGGACGGGCACGACCGGGGGGTGAAGGTGATCGCTCGTGCGCTGCGGGATTCGGGGATCCATGTGATCTATTCCGGGCTCTGGCAGACGCCGACGAGCCTTGCGATCTCCGCCCGCGATGAGGATGTCGATGTCATCGCGGCGTCGATGATGAGCAACTCGCACCTCGTGCTCGGGCCGAAGCTGATCTCGGAACTCAGGAACTGCGGACGGGACGACATCCCCGTGCACATGGGCGGGATTCTTCCCGTCGACGATATCCAGAAACTCAAGGACGCCGGTGTTGATCGCTGCTTCCCGACGGGGACCGGGCTGGTCGAGATCGTCGAGGCCGTGCGGAGCGTCGTGCATCAGCAGCAACAGAAAGTCGAGACAACCAACCCGACGGCGCAGCTCGCTCGAGACCTCACGCTGCTGCACGACGGCAAGCCGATCCGCTCCGATGCGAAGAAGCGTCGCCCCAAGCGGGTGATCGGGCTCACCGGTTCACCGGGCGCCGGCAAAAGCACGCTGGTTGCTCAGCTGGTCGGGGAATACGCGCGTCGATCGGGGAATGATCCATCGCTCGGGCGGTGCGCGGTTGTCGCGTTCGATCCCAAGAGCCCGATCACCGCGGGAGCGCTCCTCGGCGATCGGCTGCGTGTGGACTTCAACAACCTCGGCGAGAAGGTCTTCTACCGCTCACTCGCGATCCGTGGTGAAGACTACCACGGGCTCGACGAGATCATCGGGCTCATCGGCGGCGCATGCGAGAGCGCGGACGCGTACGAGACCGTGTTCGTCGAGACCGTCGGCGCGGGACAGAACGAGACGCTGATCCGCGATCATGTCGACACGACCGCGGTGGTCCTCACGCCCGGCATGGGCGACGCGGTGCAGATGGACAAAGCGGGGATTCTTGAGATCGCGGACTTGTTTGTGTGCAACAAGGCGGATCACCCGGGCGAGCACGAGCTTGTGCGTGATCTCCGCGACATCGCGGGCAAGCGTGCGATCTTTGAGACCGTCGCGACCCACGCCAAGGGTGTTCCCGAGTTGCTCGACGCGCTGCTCTGACTTACGGCGATTCGTTTCGTTCTTCGATCAAGAACCGGAACCCCTTGCGGAGCTCGGGGTCCGGACGCTTCGGGTACTCGTGCGCGATCCCCTGGAGGATCCGGAGGCGCACGGGGAAACCCGCCTTCTCGAGCGGCTCGACGGCATCGCGGAAGGTCTGCACGAACGGGTCCCGTGCGCCGACCATCAGGTACACGGGCGGCGGGTTCGCGCAATCGGTGATCGGCATCGCGTCCGCTTCATAATGCCCGCTGACCGGGAAGAGCCCCGCGAACTTGTCCGGGTGCTTGAGCCCCACTGAGAGCGTCACATTCGCCCCTTGCGAAAAACCGGCGAGGTAGACGCGGCCGCGGTCGATGTGGTGGGACTCGGCGAGCCGATCGATGAGGTGCAGCACCATCCACTCCGATTCATCGCGGTATGTCCAGCCGAAGCCATCGCCCCAGGGGCGGAGGGCGGCGGGGACGACGAGGACCATGCCCAGCTCGTTGGCGATGTTCTTGTAGAGCTCGGCGAGGGGTTCGGGGGTGCCGCCGGAGCCGTGGAGGACGACCAGGAACGGCGACGGGACGCCCGGATCGAAAGCGTCCGGCGTGATGGTCAGCACCTCGGTCTCGGTCGCGACGGCCTTGTATTCCTCGAAGCGTTTGTCGGCGTTTGCCTGCACCAGGGCGAGGGCGCGGGCGAACTTCTCCGTGCCACGGATCGGCTCAAGATCGGCGTCTTCCTCGAGCGAGCGGATGCCCGTGAACCCGCGTTGGGCGGCGATCAGGAGCCAGTCGGCGCTCTCCTCGGCGTGCCCTGCGCGGGCGTGGGCGCAGGCGGCGTTGTAGGCGCCGATGACGGCGCCCGCGTCGGTTGTTGCGAGCTGCTCGGCGAGGTCGATCGCGCGGGCCCAGTCGGCCGACTGGTAGGCGGAGTCGAACTGGTCGGCGAGCTGGCGGGGGGTGGGCTCCGCGGCTGTGAGCGGCGGAGCCAGCAAGGAGAGGATTGCGAAAAGGATTGCACAGGATCGGTTGGTCATGGTGGTGTGTACCGATGCGGTGCAGCGTGGTGGCGGTGCAAGAAAAAAGCCCCCGGAGTCGGAACTCCGGGGGCTTTGGTTTTGTAGATCACCCGTGTGGGTGGCCAGGCGGGCTGATTACGGGCAGCCAGCGTTGAACGCGTCGAGGAACGCGAACACGTCGAAGACATCGAGGATGCCGTCGTTGGTGAAGTCCGCAGACAGATCACCCGCGTTGAACAGATCAAGGAACGCGAACACGTCGAAGACATCGAGGAGGCCGTCGCCGGTGAAGTCCGCGGGGCAGGGATTCGCAGCACCCGGAGTGTACATGATCATGTCCATCTGGGAGAAGGCGTTGATGTCGCCGAGCCCGTCGGAGTTGCAGGAGAAGCCGCCCATCCAGTAGGTTGCATCGTAGAAGCCTGCGGAGTCGAACTCGTCCCAGCCTTCTTCCGCACCGGTCGCGTTGGGGCCGGCGTCGGGGGTGATGTCGTACGAGAAGGTGCCGTCACCGTTGTCGGTCTCGTTGGTGGTACCACGGGGTGCCGCGAGGCCGGTTGCGGTGAGTTCCTGATTCAGGGGGTCACCGTCAACACCGGTGGTGGTGTCGCTGTCGCCGTCGGCGTTGTCGAAGTCGACGGTGCCGGGCTGGATGTAGACATATGCGTAGGAGATGTCTGCGAGGCCGTCGGAGTCGAGGTCACCGTCGGGGAGCCCGTCGGAGTCGATGTCCGAGATGTACTGCAGCGGGTTGTGGAACGCGGCGCCCTGGAGGTCGCTGTCGGAGTCGCCATACTCGAAGGAGATCGAGCTGGAGAAGTCACCGGCGAGGTCGACGGTCAGGAGGTAGCCGGAGAAGCTGCCATCGAAGGAGCCTGCGAGGCCGAAGAAGGTGAACGCGATGAGGCCCTGACGGGTGAGGCAGGTGTTGAACCCGTTGTCGCCGTCGAAGAAGGACCAGGTGGCTGCGAAGCCTTCGACGCCGTCGCCGAGCCCGTCGGAGTCGGTGTCGGTGTCGGGAACGAAGGAGAACCAGTCAACCTGAACACAGTCGATGACGGTGTCCTGGGGGACATCGCCCCAGTCGAGCATGGTGGTGCCGGTGGAGGTGCTGCCGGTGCCGAAGAAGTCGTTGGGGTTGTCGAGGACAACCGCGGTGCCCGAGGTCTGACCGAAGGCAGCACAGGGGGTGTTGTTGTCGGCGACCCAGACTTCGGAGCTGTTCACGCCGTCGACGGGGCGGATGTCGTCGCTGAGGACGGTACCGATTTTCTCACCGGTGGCGACATTGAAGTAGATGTGTCCGACCATGTTCTTGGCGAAGGTGCCTTGCTTCTGGACGGGGGTGTTGTTTGCCATCGCGGGGCTGGCGATGCAGCCAGCGGCGATTGCGAGACTCAGTGCATTTGTTGCCTTCATGGAAAGCTCCTCTTTTCTTGAAAATTAGTAACCACAACTCAAGACTGTGATTCCGAAACGGACAGCCTGGAACAAACAGAAACGGATCAACGCTGACACACATCAGCGGGGATCATCCAATACTTCCGCATCGAGGCTCTCTCTTCCTCAGTTGCCCCCCATGGACCCCACGAGCGGGAGTCGGACCGAGCAACCTTTTCTGCGGCGGCTTCACACGGTTTTCTGAACGGATTCACACACACGAACCCGCTCCCGAGTGGAGACCTTCCACGAATATACCTCGGCGCGCACAGTATGCAAGAGCAGAATCGCGGATTTTGAGAGTTTTCTCACCGATCCGCCCGAGAACAGGGGATTATCGAGTAAGCACTAACCAGCCCGATTCAGTGTCTTCTGGTCGGGAGTTGCCTGAATTTAGCTGGTGCAGGGCTGGGTGAGTGCCCGCAAGAAGGCATCAAAGAAGCCGGATGAATCATGGGGCCCGGGTGAAGCCTCGGGATGGAACTGCACCGCACGCACTGGTTTGTGGGGCATACGGAACCCGGCAACCGTCTGGTCATTGAGGTGAAGATGGGTAACTTGACCACCAATCTTCTCCAGACTTTCACGGTCGACCGCGAAGCCGTGGTTTTGTGAGGTGATTTCAACGCGGCCGTTCAGGAGATTAAGCACCGGGTGATTCGCCCCGCGGTGTCCGAACGGGAGTTTGTAGGTTTTGGCACCGAGCGCGATCGCGAGGAGTTGGTTCCCGAGGCAGATGCCGAAAACCGGGAAGTTCTCCATTTTCACATCGTTGAGGATGCTTCGGAGCGTGCTGATCACAGCTTCTACGGCATCGGGGTCGCCCGGACCATTGGAGACAAAGAGTCCATCGGCCTCCCCGGCTTCGTAACGGGCCCTGATCTGCTCGTGGGTGATTGTCGAGGGGACAAGCAGGACCCGGACCCCTCGGGCTGCGAGGTTGCGGGCGATGTTGTGCTTGACACCACAATCAATGAGAAGCACGGTGGGCTGGCGATCGAAGTTGGCGGGCGCGGAGTTTGCAGGCCAATCGCCGAGCGTCTCGGTCCACTCAGAGTCGTGTTTGACGCCCGCGTTGGTCGCGAGGTCCTGCCCTGCCATCGAGGCGGCGGAGCGTGCGATGTCCACAAGTTCTTGGTCGGAGAGGTCCGTGCGATCGGTGAGGACTCCTTGCACGACGCCCTGGGTGCGGAGGTGTCTGGTGAGGGCACGGGTATCGATTGCGGCGATGCCGAGGACATCCGCCTCGTCGAGCATGGCGGAGAGCGTGCAATCGGCGCGGTAGTTGGAGTGGTGCTGGGTGTGCTCGTGGATCACGAAGCCGGCGACCTGGATCTTCCCGGACTCGATGTCCACCGGGTTGACGCCGGTGTTGCCGATAAGCGGCGTTGTCTGGATGAGGATCTGTCCGGTATACGAGGGATCGGTGAGCGACTCCTCGTACCCGGTCATCGCGGTGTTGAAGACCACTTCTCCGGTCTGGCAGATCTGTTTGTTGACCGCGCCGAAGGGGACGCCGGAGTAGATATAGCCGTCGGCGAGAGCGAGACGGGCCGAGGGCTTGTTTTTTGTGTTCGTATTCACAAAGACGAGTGTAGGATTCCGGGTGTCCCTGTTCCCGAGTCATGACGATCTGAGTGATGCGATCGGCGAAGATTTTTCTTCGTTCGTGCAGGTTGCCGTGGAGCGGGGTGTCGATCGGGCGGACGGGCTGACTTATGCGGCGCCGGAGGATGTCGGCGTTGGGCAGCGGGTGATGGTTCCCGTCGGGCGTGGGAACACCCCCACCGCCGGGATCGTGATCCGGGCTGGGGGGCGAGAGCTGCTCGGCGGGTTTGATCCGCGGAAGATCAAGCGGATCCTGAGCTCGACGGATGCGCGGGTGAATCGCAGCGTGATCGAACTCGCACGCTGGATGTCGGGGTATTACCTCGCCCCGATCGGCATGGTGCTCGCGACGGCACTCCCTGGCGCTGTGAAGGCGAAGACCGGGTCTCGGACACGGACGGCGGTGCGGCCGACGGGCGCGGAAATCTGTGCAGACGAGCTCAGATCGGTGCTTGTTGGGAAGACGAAGGAAGCCTGGGCGGCGATCGGTGAGCTTTCGGCGGAGGTGTGGCCCATCGATGCGAAGGTGCTGCGGGCACGGCTTGGTCTGAACAATGTCGGGCCCATCAATCGCTTGGTCGCGGCTGGGCTCATGGAAGAGGTCGAGGTGCGATCCATCCGGGCGCCCGAGGCGTTCGATCTGCTCGAAGCACGCCTGGACACACGCCCCAGGCTGACCGACCAGCAGCGTGAGGTCGTCGAGGGGATCGGCGGAGCACTCGATACATTCGGCGTGCATCTGGTGCAGGGGGTCACTGGGTCTGGGAAGACCGAGGTCTACATGCACCTGATCGAGCGGGTGCTCGCGTCGGGGAGGAGCGCGCTTGTGCTGGTGCCCGAGATCTCGCTCACGCCTCAGACGGGTGGGCGGTTTGTTTCGCGGTTCCGAGATGCGGGGGTGGCGGTGCTGCACTCGGGGCTGACAGCGTCCACCCGGCACAAGCAATGGGCGGCGGCGCAGAGCGGCGAAGCGCGGGTCGTCGTCGGCGCACGATCTGCGGTGTTCGCGCCGCTGGAGAATATCGGGATCATTGTGGTCGATGAAGAGCACGACGGGTCGTACAAGCAGGACTCGATGCCGAGATACAACGGACGCGACGCGGCGATCAAGCGGGGGCAGATCGAGGGTTGCCCGGTGGTGCTCGGGTCCGCGACCCCCTCACTGGAGAGCTACGCGAACGCGAAGTCGGGACGATTCTCGTACTGGAAACTCACGACACGCGCACACGGCGGTGCGATGCCCGAGGTCAAGATTGTCGATATGGAGCGTGATCCGCGTGTGCGGCTTGATGAGCGGGCGGAGGGCTTGCGGAAGCCGACCGATTCGATCGGGCCGACGCTTCATCACGAGCTTGTGCGAACGATCAATGATGGTTCACAGGCGATCCTGCTTCTGAATCGGCGTGGATTCGCGAGCGTGGTGGTGTCCTCGGACGCGAAGTGCGGGTGGCGGCTCGAGTGTGACCAGTGCGACTCGACGATGGTCGTGCACCGGGGGAGCGTGCGCACGCAGGGTGGTCGGCGGTTTGTGCGTTGCCATCACTGCGGCAGCGAGCAGCTGATCCCGAAGAGCTGCCCGATGACCGGCAAACCCGTCGTCGAGCTCGGCGCGGGGACACAGCGTGTCGAGGACGAGATCGAGCGGAGGTATGGGGAGCTGCTCGGGCTGAAACAGGGCGAGACCTTTGTGCGGGTGGACTCGGACTCGATGAAGAACGCGAAGGACTACTTTGATATCCTCGAACGCTTCGGGCGCGGCGAGCTCAGGGTGCTTCTGGGAACACAGATGATCGCGAAGGGACTCGACTTCCCGAATGTTTCGCTCGTCGGCGTGCTCAGCGCGGACACGGCGTTGTACCTCCCGGATTTTCGCGCGGAGGAGCGGACCTTCCAGCTTGTCAATCAGGTCGCGGGGCGTGCGGGGCGGGGCGAGCAACCGGGGCGAGTGGTTGTGCAGACCGTGAACGCGTTGTCGCCCGCGATTACGCTCGCGGCGGCGCACAGATACGAAGCCTTCGCTTCCGAAGAACTCAACAACCGCAGGATGGCGGGGTTCCCGCCCGCGACGCGGATGGCTCGTGTTGTGGTTCGTCACGAGGACAGCATGAAAGCAAAGGCGATCGCGGCGGGGATCGCGGGGTCCGTGCGCACGCACGCGGGGAATACGGTCCAGGTGACCGGGCCGATGGAGTGTGCGATCGCGCGGATCTCGAATCAGTACCGATGGTCGGTGGAGTTTGTTGCCGAGCAAGCAAACCTGATCCAGCGGGCGTTGGGCGCGGCGCGGGCGGATGGCGTGCTCAAGAGTGACGCGACGACGGCGGTGGATGTGGATCCGCTATGGCTGATGTGATTCATCGTCTTCGTGCTGATTCTCTTTCACTGATGTGATGCGCACACGAACCCCGGCGCCCTGCTCAGGGACAAGGTCGCGGTTGGCGATCCAGACGGGTTCGTCGATCTCGGCGTGGTGCGAAAGCGTCCACGCGGGCGCGATGACCTCGGTGGTGAATGGTGTCAGGGCGGCGAGTGTGCCGTCGGCGTCGGCGGCGTATCCGCGATCGGTAAGGGTTGAGCCTGCGAAGACGAGCTTGTTCCAGGAGGGATCGGCAGTGAGCGGGGTTTGTGCTTCGGCACGCACCACCCACGATTCGATCCGCACCGGATCTTGGTCGGCGACGATGAGCTCGATGATGAGCTCATCGCCGGACGCTGGGGTGCGTGTGCCGTCTTCGTCGATGGTCATCGGTGCGCCGGGCTCGAATCCGGCGGCAAGCAGGGCGGCGTGGAGATTCGAGGGCTTGATATCGGCAACGACGAGCGACTCGTACTCGCGGGAATCGGGGGCGGTGATCAGCATCTCGAGGTAGACATCGGGCGTGCCCTCGTGGTGGCAATCGATCGCGACCCGCCCGTCGAACTCAACGATGCCTTGGGTCACAAAGAGTCCGGGGAGGATTTCATGAAGCTGTGGCTCCGCGGTTGGCTCGAGAAAAAATGGGATGGCAAGGAGAGCGGTCAGCATTTGGCGGGCTCGGTGAGGGCGACGGCGAGATCGCGGAAGCGATCGCCGCGTTGCTCGTAGTTGGTGAACTGGTCCCACGACGCGCAGCCGGGGGAGAGAAGGATGGCATCGCCCGGCTTGGTGCGTTGCATGATCGTGCGCATCGCGGAATCGAGATCCACGCAGTATGCTGCGTTGGAGGATGCTGTATCGGCGAGATGCTTCCCAGTTACGCCGATCGTGTAGAGCCCGGATAGGCTCGACGCGAGATCGGCGATGGGCTGGAGATCGGAACCCTTGTCGTACCCTCCCGCGATGAGGTGGATGCGGGAGGGATCGATGGTCTCGGAGAGAGCGGAGATGGCGAGGAGGGTTGCGCCGGGGACGGTGCATTTGGAGTCGTTGTAGAAGCGGATGCCATTGGCTTCGTGGCAGAGCGATAAGCGGTGCGGCAGGCCGGGGAACTCGCGGACGGCTTGGGTGATCGTTGATTGATCCGCGGTGATGCGGCATTGATTGAGCACCGCGGTTGCCGCGGCGACAGCGAACACGGCGTTGCGGGCGTTGTGTGCGCCCGGGGTGGTGCACCGCTCGATGCGATCGGAATGGGTGAGAATGGTTTGCTGGACTCCGGGCTGTGAAGACCAGTCCGCGAGTGTTTCATCGAGGATCGCGGCTGCGCCGGGGGGTTGGTGGGCGAGGATGGATCGCTTGCTCGCCTGGTAGTGGTCGAAAGAACCGTGCCAGTCGGTGTGGTTCTCGGTGCAGTTGGTGACGACGGCGACAGCTGGTGCGAAGCCTTGGAGCCAATGCAGCATGGCGCTGGAGATTTCGAGGACGCTGATGGTGTCCTCGGTGAGGTCGTCAAGGCGGTCGAGGATTGATGTGCCGATGTTGCCGGCGAGGATGGTGGGCATACTCGCTGCAACAAGCGCGGCGTGGGTCATGGCGCTGGTGGTTGACTTCCCGGCGGAGCCTGTGACCGCGATGATGCGGCTTGGATCGAGGTAATCGATCCCGAGCTGGATCTCGGTGGTGATGGGCACACCCGCTTCGCGTGCGGCGTTGAGGTATCTGTTTTCCCAGGGCTTGGGCACCGCGGGATTCGCGACGACCGTATCGGCGGCCGTGAAGTCAACGGGCTCGTGCGTCCCGAGGCGGAGACGGACCTTGCCCTGGTCGATCAGCGGCTTGAGTTGCTTGAGGGGCCCGGCAAGGGCTTGCTCATCGGCGAGGTCGGTGAGCAGGACGGTTGCGCCGCGGCGTGCGAGGTACCGCGTGACGGCGAGCCCGCCACCGAAGCGGCCGAGCCCCATGACGGTGACGCGTTTTCCGGACCAATCATGCATGGGCGATTGTAGGGATGGGCGGACACGGATCGCGACGGTGTTTAGCGGACGGGGTCGATGAGTTCAGCGGCTTCGGCTTTGGTGCGTTTGTGGGGCCAGAGCTGTGCGAGGATCATGCCCGCGAACATGAGAGCGCAGCCGAGGAGTTCCTTGCTGCTCAGTGTTTCGCGTAGCAGGAGCCAGCCGAAGAGGGCACCGAAGACGGCTTCGAGGCTCATGATGATTGCGGCGTGGGTCGGCGGGGCGTGCTTCTGGGCGATGATCTGGAGGGTGAATGCGACGCCCACGACGAGGACGCCGGAGAAGAGTATTGCGCCCGCGGCGCCCTGGAGACCCGTGAGTGCGGTTGTTTCGGTGGTTCGTTCGACGATGAGCGAGACGGCTGCGACCGTCACGAACTGCACAAAGGCGAGGCTGATCGGATCTGCGGACTTCACGAGCCAGGCGACGAGCACGACATGGAGCGCCCAGACAACCGCGCAGAGAGCGATCATCAGATCACCCCGCCCCACCGTTCCGGAGAGATCACCCGCGAGCAGGTACATGCCGAGGGCGGCGAGGATGATGCCGAGGATGTGCCCGGTGTTGGTCCGCTGCCCGAAACAGAGGGCGAGGAGCGGGACGAAGAGGACATAGAGCCCGGTGATAAACCCCGCGCGGGGGGCGGTGGTGTCGACCATGCCGAGCTGCTGGAGCCCTGCGGCGGCGGCCATGACGAGCCCGAGGAGCACGCCCTTGGCGAGTTGGATGCGGGTCATCCTCGGCTTGCGGAGGATGATGGGCAGCAGCACGATCGCGCCGATCGCGTAACGGACGGTGTTGAACGCGAAGGGGCCGATGTGGTCCATCGCGGTACGCTGGGCGACGAAACCCGAACCCCAGATCGCGGCGACAAGCAGCAGCATCATGTCCGCTCGGACAGCGTTGGTGTTTGGTTTCATGGATCAGGGGTAGAGCGACAGGATGGTCTCGTGGGTGGACTCTTCGTCGAGGGACTGGACGCTGAGCGTGACGGTCTCGCCGGTGAGGAGGCCCTGGTCGGCGAGGAGGACAAAGAACTGGTCGCGGTCCTCGACGGGGATGTTGTTGATCGCGAGGATCACATCGCCGACCCTGAGCCCGGCGATCGCGGCGGGGAATCCGTCCCAGACGCGATAGACACGGACGGGTGTGGTTGCGTCGCTGATGCTCAGCCCGAGGCGGACAAGGACGGGCTGGGCGATGCGCCGGGCGAGGATCTGTGGCTGCATCGCCCCCAGCTGGACACGCAGCTCTGTGGGCACGCCGTCGCGGTAGACCTCGACGCGGACGGTGTCGCCCGGGCGTCCGGAGCTGACGAGTGTGGAGAGGGACTCGATGGTGTTGATGGGCGAGCCTTCGATTGCGACGATGATGTCGTTGATCTGCATGCCTGCACGATCGGAGGGTCCGTCTTCTTCGAGCCCGGTGACAACGATCCCGCTGAGGTCTTTGCCGTCTTCTGTCCTCCAGCGGAGGAGATTGCCCGGGTTCGGGTTGAAGACGATGCCGAGGTAGCCCCGGGAGACGGAGCCGAAGCGGATGATCTGGGAGACGATGGGCTCGATGGTGCCGAGGGGGATGGCGAAAGAGATTCCCGCGGAGTCGCCGCCGGAGTCTTCGAGTGCGCCGCCGATTGAGCGTGCGGTGGCGATCGCGACGGACATCCCGATGACATGCCCGTCGGTGTTGACGAGGGGCCCGCCGGAGTTGCCGGGGTTCACTGCGGCGTCGGTCTGGATGTAGTTGGTGTAGCCGCCGAGGATGTTGGATCCGGGTGCCTGTCGCCCGAGCCCGGAGACGATCCCCTCGGACATGGAGAACTTGAAACCGAAGGGTGAGCCGAAGGCGTAGACGCGTTCGCCGCGGTGCGGGAGGCGTTCCATGGAGCGGCGTGCGGGGAAGAGGCCGTAGGTGTCGGCGACCTTGATGACGGCGATGTCGGTGTAGGGATCTTTTCCGAGCACCGAGCCTCGGATGACATGCCCGTCGAAGAACTCGATCGCGACCTCTTCGGCGTTGCGAACGACATGGGCGTTTGTGATGATGTGCCCCGCGGAGTCGAAGACCCATCCTGCGCCGGTGGAGCCAAAGCTGTTGGGGTCATCGGTGTTGGGCGCTTCGATATGGACAACGGAGGGCTCGATGGTGTTGCCGATCGCGGCGACGGCGCGGTCGATTCGGCGGAGGATGTCGTCCTCCGCGAGGACATCTCGGGCGAGGGTGATCTGGGCGTGCTGCTGGGCGACCGCGTAGCGGCGCATCAGGGCCGGCCCGGTGAGGAGCAGGACGACGGTGGTCATCAGGACAACGAATGCCGGCCCGAGGGCGATGAACTTGCGCATCGTGTTCTCCTTGTCGGACCCGGTGTGACTAATGCTTCGCTGAACCGGGACGCCCGGATGCGTTCTCCTGCTTTGCATCCTTCTTGTCGGCCTTTTCGTCGCGCATCGTGTAGTGGACGCCGCCGATCTGCCCGTTGTTGATGCGCTGGACCCAGGTGACGCCTGCGTTGTAGATCGCGGTTGAGAGGTCCGCGGCGGGCTCGGCGAAACGCGGGGGGTGCTCGGTCATCCCGAGTAGGTCGTTGACGACGAGGATCTGCCCGTCGCAGTCGTTCCCGGCTCCGATGCCGATGACGGGGACGGATACCGCGTCCATGACGGCCCGAGCGACCTCGGGCGGGACGGCCTCGACGAGGATCAGGACCGCGCCGGCCTGCTCGAGTGCGACGGCGTCGTTGACTACTTGTTGGAGCTGGTCGGCGGTCCGTCCCGCGGCAACGGGGCCTCCGGTGACGGAGCTGGTCTGGGGTTTGCAGCCGATGTGGGCGCAGATCGGGATGCCGGCGCGGGTCATGCGGTCGATCAGCGGGGCGAAGGTCTCGTCGGCTTCGAGCTTGATGACATCGGCGTTGCCCTCGGTCATAAAACGCCCGGCGTTGTTCATCGCGGTGTCGACCGAGGTGTGGTAGCTGAGGAAGGGCATATCCGCCATGATCAGGGCGTCCGGGGCGCCGCGTTTGATCGCGGCGGTGATCTGGATCGCGAAGTCGATGGGCATGCTGATCGTGCGATCGAATCCGAGCACAACCTGAGCAGCGGAGTCACCCGCGAGCAGGACATGGACACCCGCTTTGTGCAGGAGCTTCGCGGTGGTCGCGTCGTAGCAGGCGAGACACGCGAACCGCTCGGCTCGGGCTTTGAGGCGTTTGAGGGTCTTGAGCGTGACCGGCTCCGTGAGACGGGGCTCGATGACGCGGCGGTCTTCTGGGTTGGATGGTGAGGTGCTCACGGGGGAGTATACGCGATTGGGGGCGTATTATTCCGCGTGCATGAGACAGCGAGTCATGACGGGATTCTTCGGGCACCGGAGCTGGGCGATGAGCAGATCCTTCGGGTGGTGTGCGGGCTGCGTCCGTGCCGACGCGGGGGGCTGCGGATCGAGACCGAGCGGATCGGATCCATCGGGAAAACCGTGGTCCACAACTATGGGCACGGCGGGTGCGGCGTCACGCTCGGGTTCGGGACCGCGATCGAGGCGGCGGGGCTCGTTGAGCAAGTTGCCGAGCCCGGATCGGCGGTCGCGGTGCTCGGCTCGGGGGTGGTCGGGCTGACGAGTGCGCTCGAGTTGCTCCGGCGTGGGTACCGCGTAACGGTCTTTGCGGAGAAGATGGCGCCGGACACGACAACACTGCTCGCGGGCGCGTTGTGGCTGCCGACGGGGATCGAGTTCGGGGACACACCCGGGCGGGTGGACTGGTTCCACGGCGTGCTGCGTGCGTCGCACCGGCGGTTCCAGGAGATCGATCGCGGGCGTTTCGGGGTCGAGCGGCTGCCGATCTATGAGCCCGCGTACGCGCCGATGGAGGAGCGGTATTTCAACAACGGGACGCTCGACGCGCCGGTGATGATCGATCGGCTCCCGCTCGCCGGCCCGCCGCGATCGGGGAAGGTGTTTCACACGGACTTTATCCACACGGGCGTGTTCCTTGGTGTGCTCGTCGAAGAGATCACCCGGCTCGGTGGGCGGTTTGTCGAGCGGCGGTTCGCATCGATCGATGATCTTGGATCGCTTGATGAACCGGTGCTGGTCAATGCGATGGCGATCGGATCGAGGACGGTGTTCGGGGACGATGCGATGTACGCGGCACGGGGGATCCTGGTGCACCTCAAGCCTCAGGAGCTTGGGTATTGCGTGCATGACGGGTACAAGTACATGTTCCCGCGCCGGGACTGCTTGATTCTGGGCGGGTGTTTCCTCGCCGATGACTGGAACGACCAGCCGGATGACGCGATCGCGGCGGAGATCATCGCCCATCACCGGCGGTTCTTCGGGCAGATTTAGATCGACACGCGTAGACTCGCACCCATGCCCGTACTCAGCGCGACCAACATCACCCATTCGTTCGGGGACCACACGATCCTGCAGGGGGTCTCGATCAGCGTAGAGCCCGGCGAGCGGGTCGGTGTGGTCGGGCGGAACGGGTGCGGGAAATCAACGCTACTCAAGATCCTCGCGGGGATCTTCACCGCTGAATCCGGGACCGTTGTTGCTCAGCGTGGGACGCTCGTCGGGTATCTTCATCAGGACCCGGATCTGCGCGAGCGGGACACGCTCAAGCAAGCGGCGATGCGTGCGTTCGATCGGCTGCACGCGCTGCAGGACGAGCTCGAGGATGTCTTCAAGCGGATGGGGGATTCGAGCGGTGACGAGCTCGAAAAACTGCTCCGCGAGCAGGAGCGGATCGAGCGGGCGATTGATGCCTCGGGTGGGTACGCGGTCGAGCACCTCGTCGACCAGGTGCTCCACGGGCTCGGGTTCACCGATGCGCAGTTCGACATCCTCGTGAAGGATCTATCCGGCGGGCAGCGGGCGCGGGTGGCGCTCGCGAGGCTGCTGCTTGAGCAGCCGGGGGTGCTGCTCCTCGACGAGCCGACCAACCATCTTGATGTGCAGGGGCGCGAGTGGCTCGAGGGGTTCTTGCGTGATTCGTACCGCGGCGCGGTGATCCTGATCTCGCACGACCGGTACATGCTCGATCGCGTCGTGGACCGGATCGTCGAGGTCGAGCAGATGCGGCTCGTGGAGTACCCCGGGAACTACGCGGCGTTCCGCAAGCAGCGCGTCGAGCGGCGGATCACACAGCTGAGGGCGTACGAAAAGCAGCAGACGATGTTTAAACGCGAGGAGGCGTTTATTCGTCAGTTCAGGGCGGGGCAGCGTGCGAAGCAGGCCAAGGGTCGCGAGTCACGCCTGGACCGGGCGAAGGAGGACGCGATCGAACGCCCGATCGAGCTCTCGGAGCTGCGCCTGAATCTTCCGAAAGCGGAACGCGCGGGCGACATCATCATCGCGGCACGCGAGGTGAGCAAGTCCTACCCGAACGAGGACGGGACAACAAAGGTCCTGTTCGATCGGCTCAGCCTGCAGATCGAGCGCGGCGAGCGTTGGGGGATCATCGGTCCCAACGGCGCGGGAAAATCGACCCTCGTGCGATGCCTGCTCGGTGAGCAGGAGCTCGATTCGGGGACCGTGAAGCTCGGCGCGAAGCTTGCCGTGGGGCATTTCACGCAGACCCACGGCGACCTCGATCCTGAAAAGACCGTCTACCGGCATATCCAGGACACCATCCGCAAGGAGACCGACGAGAAGGTGATGATGCCAGAGCAGGACGCGAGGAATCTCGCGGGCGCGTTCCTGTTCTCCGGGAAGGACCAGGAGCGTCCGCTCGGGGTGATGTCCGGCGGTGAGCGGGCACGGGCGGTGCTCGCGGCGCTGCTGGCGAGCGCGAAGAACCTGCTGGTGCTTGACGAGCCGACCAACCATCTGGATATCCAGGCCGCCGAGCGGCTCGAAGAAACGCTGCAACGCGACAGCGAGGACCCCAAGACCGGGAAGAAGACCAAGGGGCAGTTCGACGGAACGATCGTGCTCATCTCGCACGACCGCGCACTCATCGACGCGGTATGCGATCATCTGCTCATCCTCGACGGCGAGGGCGGCGCGACCGTGTTCGCGGGGACCTACACCGAGTGGAAGCACTTCGAGGACCGCAAGGCGGCGGACGAGGCGGCCCGGCTGGAAGCGAAGGCATCGGCGAGCAAGCCGAAGGAGTCTGCTCCCCCACCACCCACGGCATCGGGCGCGGATACCCCGAAGAAGAGCCGGTTCTCGTGGATGTCCATTGAGAAGATCGAGGAACGCATCGCGGCGATCGAATCCGATATCAGCGAGCTCGACGACCAGCTCAACGACAACGAGATCTGGAAGCACATCGAGAAAGCCAACAAGCTCACCGGTGAACGGGACACGCTCAGGGAAGAGCTCGACGAGCTTGAGCACGAGTGGATCCGGAAGTCCGGCTAATCGTTCTCGCTCAGCACCGGGCGGAGCTTCTCGATGGTCTCGAGGGCGTGGGCGTGGATGGAAGCCTTTGATTTCTTGATCGCGGTCCGCCAGACAAACGGCAGCGGCAGGATCGTCGTGGGTACATACCACATCCAGGTCGCGAGCCCCTTGGCGAGGAGCTTCTCGTACCAGAGGAAGTTGCTGAGGAACGAATCTGTGAGCGGCAACCCGGGCCAGACGGTGAGTACGAGGATGATCGCGAAAATTGTGGGAACCCGTTTATTGAGCTTCGCATCGAAGCGGAGCTCGGTTGCGGCATGTTCTATCAAGAGCGTGCCATCAAATGGGGTGCCGTACGCGGCAACGCTGGCGATCCCCTGCGTGGGGGTATCGTTGAAGCCGGGCAGTTTGCCGCGTTTGGAGCGGTTACGCAGCCTGGCGACCACCTCGTCGGCATCGAGTGTCGTCGGGATGGTTGGAAGATCGCTCTGCATGGCTGTCCGTGGAGTCTACATCGGGTGATCGGCGCCTGTGCGTTGACGAGCGGGTGAAACTTCTCGAACTTGGCACGGGATGTGCCGGTGCTTTGTCATGGAACTCCAAGCACATACACGAGCAGACAGTCAGGGATCGGCGTTGCGTCTGGTGCACGGGGATGATGCGGTGTTGACTCAGAACAACAGCGCTTCGTTCTCGGACTCAGCGGTGATCGAACGGGACGACCCACGCTGGATCATGGCGGCACGCCTCCAGCTGCGGATCGAGAACCATCTCCGATTCCATCCGCTCCGCGGGATCGAGGGCGAGCACAGCGAGATGATCGAGCAGTGTGTCGCCGGCGGATTCTCCCCGATGCACGCCCGGGTGATCGTTCAGATCGTCGAACGCGCCTGCGCCCGGGGCGGGCTCGACGGGCAGGCGATGGACGAGCTCCTCCGCTTGCCCGCACCGGTCCGGCAACTGAAGACCAACCACCGCGCCATCGTGTTCGGGCTGCTGGGTGTGTGGGCGATCGTGATCGCTGGGTTCGTGGTCACGGCATCAAAGGTCATGGCGATGGGATAAAAAAACGCCCAGCTCGATGCTGGGCGTTTGAATGATGCTTTGAAGGCTATTCGATGTCCTTGCCTTCCATGACATCGGTTGCCTTCGGGTACGCGTGTCCACCGAGCTCGCCCCGCTTGAGTCGGCCCATGTAGTCTCGATAGGCCCTCATCGCTTGAGGCCCGAAGATCAGCATGATCGGGATGTTCGCCCAGAGCATCACCCCGGTGCCGAGGCTTGTCAGCGCGTCGAGTTCGCGGTCCGTGCGGATGAACCCCATTGTGGCAACCACGCAGGCGAGGCAATAGACGAGCTTGTAGGGGAGAACCGCCCACTTGCCGAGCATGAACGACACCGCCTGTTCACCGTAGTACGCCCAGGAGATGATGGTCGAGAGCGCGAACAGCCACGCCGCGATCGTCACGATCAGCATCCCCATCCCGGGGACCGCGCGATCAAACGCGTGCCCGGTCAGCCCGGGGCCCGGGAGGTTCATGTAGAGCCCAGAGTCGTATGGCTTGGGCATATTCGCGGATTCGAAGGGGGTCCAATCGATCCAGAGCTCGCTGTTCTCGTCCTCGTTGATGGTCCCCAGAACCTGGTGGACATCCCGCCCGGTGCGTTTGTCCTCCTCGGCGTGAACGAGGAAGAAGACACCGTCCCCCGATCGCCAGACCTTGCTGGTCCGGATCGCTTCGGCGTTCTTCGGGGGAACAGCGGAGATGCTCGGCACCCACTGGTCCGCGACCGGCTGCCCGGCTTCGTCGACCACCGCGACCATCGCGGGGAGGTCGCCGAAGTCCGCGGCGGACTCCCGGTTCCACGCGCCGCTCACGATCATGACGAGCGCGGTGATCGTACAAACCACGATGGTATCGATGAACGGCTCGAGCCCAGCGACGACGCCCTCGCGGACGGGTTCGTCGGTCTTGGCCGCCGAGTGCGCAATCGGGCTCGAGCCCTGGCCCGCTTCATTCGAGAAGAGGGCACGCTTCATGCCCCAGTAGAGGGCGTAGCCCCAGGTCCCGCCGAGGAACGCCCCGACCGGATCCGCGGACTGACCCCCGAGCCAATCGGGCAGTGCGCTCACGACGATAAGGCGCAGGGCGCTGGGGATGGCCCCAACATTCAGCACCAGAACAACCGCGGCGCCGAGGAGGTAGAGCACGCACATAAACGGGACCAGGCGTCCAGTGACCGCACCGATTCGCTTGATGCCCCCGATGATGACGAGCCCAGCAACAACGGCGAGGATGATGCCCGCGCCGACTTCCGGGAAGTTCGGGAAGTAGACCTTGGTGATCTGCCCGACGGACCACGACTGGAACATATTGCCACCGGTGAAGGTGGAGATGATAACGGTGATGCAGAACACGAAACCGATGACGACGCCCAGGGGCTTAAGCCCGAACTTCTCGAACCCCCTCGAGGTGACCCACATCGCCCCGCCCTTGGGGTTCTCGGGGTCGCTGGTATCGCGATAGAGCATCGCCTGGGTCACCTCGGTCAGCTTGAGCGCCATGCCGCAGAGACCGACAATCCACATCCAGAAGATTGCGCCCGGGCCGCCGAGCGCGACGGCGACCGCCACACCGGCGATGTTCCCGAGCCCAACGGTGCCCGAGAGGGCGGTGGAGAGCGCCTGAAAGTGGTTAATCGCGCCCGGATCGTTTTTGTCGTCGTACTTGCCTCGGACAACCTGGATGCCGTGGGTGATTGAGCGGTACTGGCTGAACCCGGACCAGAGGGTGAAGAGGACTCCGACCCCGAGGACCGAGTAGAGCACATAATCATGCCAGAGTATCGAGTTGATGGAGTTAAAAAAATCGAAGATATCCATGATCTCAGGGTTCCTGGGGTGCTCGGGCACGGCACTCGAACGCTGAGCACCGGGGCGGTTGGTCCATCATCCTCGATTTCGGCTCAAAAAGCAAACCGACACAGGATTGTGATATCCTCCGGCCGTGTGGAACCCATCGGTCATTCTGGGGGCGGCTCGGCAATCGCTGGAAGACGCGGAGCGTGCCCTCGTTGCCGAGCAAGCCGTGCACGGGCTCGATTCACTGCCAGAAATCAAGCTGCATCCTCTTATTGAGCAAGGACTTCGAGCAGCAGGATTCGGTGTGCACAGGGAGGTGGTATACCCCTCGGCGTCCGAGTTTGTGCCGAAGAACTCCGCTCGACAACGCTGCGATCTGGTGGTGACCGAGAATCCGGACACAGAACTCTTCGATCCGATCGCAGAACAGAAACTCATCGAGCAGGCGTCCGGGACCCTGTTCGGCGAGGTTGTGCACACGATGAACCCCGATCGCGTTGGCGTCGAGCCGAGCGTGTGCTACTGGGTCGAGGTGAAATCCGTCGCGCAGCACGCGTATATCGACGGCGTGCCCATGCCCAATCATGGGTATGCGCGGGAGCTGACCAAGGGGCCGATGGCGGATATCGCCAAGCTCGCGTCGGAGCCCTCGATCTGGCACGCGGCGATGATGGTGATCCTGTTCGCCGAGTCGGACACGGTGATCGAGCACGATCTCACGCAGCTTGTGCATGCGTGCCTCAACGCGGATTTGCCCGTGGGCACTCCGGAGATCGAGTCAGTTCCGATCAGCGACCGCGCCGGCAACACCCGCTGCGGGATCGGGGTGATCCCCCTCCGGCTGTGAGCCTTGATATTCGGGGAGCCCGGCGAAGCGGGCGATAATCGTCGCCGCGTTCTCGGAAGCGTGCGCCCCGGCGAACTGGTCCGTCAGCGCTACGAGCTCGCGGACTTGGGTCTGGTACGAATCGGGGTTCTCAAGGAACGCTACGGCTCGATCCGCGATGGGTTCGGCGCCAGCGAAGTGCGGCACGAGCTCGGGCACGATCTCACGACCGGCAACGATGTTGGGCAGCGTGAAGAACTTTGTCAGGATGAACCAGCGGGCGATCAGCGACCAGATCAGACGCGAGGACTTGTAGACAATCACCATCGGCTTGTGCTGGCGGGCGATCTGGAGCGTCACCGTTCCCGACACAACCAGCGCGAAGCTGCACCAGCGGGTGACGGCGTCGGTCTGTGCGTGGGTGATCGAGAGCGAGTCGGGCCAATCGAGCCCGGCTTCTTTGGCAATTTTGCGCAATACCGGCTCGATCTCGGGGCGGGTCGCGGCGACCATCCCGACCATCCCGGGGTGCTCCGCCGCGAGCTTGATGTATGCTCCGAGCAGGAGCGGGAAGTTATTCTTCATCTCGCCGGGACGCGAGCCCGGCATCAGCGCGATCTGCTGGGGACCGGTCGGCCAGTTCGCGATGCGTTCATCGAGCGCGTTGTAATCGAGCGGCTCGTCGAAGAGCTGGTGCCCGATGAAGGTCGCTTCCACACCTCGTTTGCTGAACCAATCGGGCTCGAAGGGCAGCACGCACATGACATGATCGGTCAGCCTGCGGAGCTTGTGGATCCGCCAGGGTGCCCACGCCCAGAGCTGAGGCGCCACGAGGTGAACGACCTTGATGCCGCGTGGCTTGGTGATCTTGCACACCGGGAAGTTGGCACCCGGGGAATCGACCGGGACATGGACCGCGACGGGGTTCTTGTCGAGCCACCGCTCGATGTCCTCGTTCATGCGTTTGTGCTCGCGGATCTTCTGGAGTCCCGGCACGCCCATCACCGCGTCGTCGCCCGTGAGCTCGATGATCTCCGCCCCGGCTTCACGCATCCGTCGGCCGCCCCAGCCGAAGATTTTCAGATCCGGGTAACGATGTTTGAGCACACGGATGACTGCGGCGGCGTGGTCGTCGCCGGACGGCTCGAAGGCGGTCATCAGGATCGCGGGTTGGCTCGCTGCGTGGTCCACGAGGAACAATAGACCGGGATCGTCACGATTGATTGTTGAGAAACAATCAGAAGCCGGCGGAGATAAACCAGTCGCTGGGTGACGCCCCGAGGGCGGTCGCGATGGAGATCAGCGACTCGATGCTCGGGAGATGGGTGCCGCGTTCGATGGAACTGAGCTGGGAGACAGAGATACTCGACGCTTGAGAGAGCTCGCGGAGCGTCCAGCCGTGCTGGGTGCGTGCGAGACGGATCTGGCGTCCGAGGTCGGTGCGGAGCCGGTCCATAGGGCGTTGTCCGAGCCCGAACTCCTCGGCGGCCTGGCGGATGACCCGCTGGAGATCCTGCAGACTGAACGGCTTGGTCAGATAATCGAACACATCGTGCTTGAAAGTCTGTCGCATCGACTCGAGCGACGGATACCCGGTTACCACGATCACGCACTGGCGGGGGTTGTGCTCCTTGATCGACTGGAGCACCTCCTCTCCCGAATCCGTGCCCATGTTCAGATCAAGCAGAACGATGTCCGGGCGGGATTCTTCGATGGCCCGGACGAGTTCCCGGGGGGTCGAAACGCACCGGGCCTCGTGCCCCTCGGCCGACAGGATGCCCCCGATGTATTCGCGAAAATCTGGGTCATCATCGAGCGAGATGATGTTCAGGCAGACCGATGAGGTGATCTGGTTGTCGGTTTCGTGCTCGCTCATCGCTGTTGAGTGTACACCATTTTCTGTTCGCGCGGAGATCGTACTTCAAATTGTATCCGGCTTGCGGAGGAGCACCTCGAACACGGCGCCGCTCTGGGCGGACGAGGGTGAACGGTTCGTCGCGGTGAGGATGCCATCGTGCTCGTGGATGATCCCGTTGGCGACCGCGAGCCCGAGCCCGGTGCCCTTGGCGTCGAGCTTGGTCGAGACAAAGGGTTCGAAGAGTCTGCCGATGAGGTCGGCGTCGATGCCCGGACCATTGTCCTCGACGCAAACCTTCACCCAATCGATCTCGTCGCGGTGCTCGTGCTCTGCGGTGATCCGCACGACCCCCGGGGTGCTCCCGCCCCGCAGAGCGCCGATCGCGTTGCGGAGGAGGTTGACGAAGACCTGCACGAGACGGTCCGGGTCGCAATCGACGATGGTCCCCTCGGGAACCTCGTTGAGGACCTCGAGACGCTGTCCGGGCGAGACGATCTGCCGGTCCAGCCTGAGCAGCGTCCACGCGTCCTCGACGATCTGGCGGATATCTGCGTGGACAAGCGTGGGCGGGCGGACCCGTGCGAAGTCCAGCAGGCCATCGCTGAGTTTTTCAAGCCTCCCCACCACCCTCGAGAGGAGCATGGTTTCGGTTGCGGAGAGTTCGTCGCCCCCGGCGAGTTTGTCGACAAGCCCCTTCACCACCGCGAGCGGGGTGTTGAGTTCATGGGCAATCCCGGCGGACATCATCCCGAGCGACGCGAGCCGGTCCGCGCCCTCGAGGTTCTTCTTCGCGGTCTCGAGCAGCATGTTCTTTTTGTGCAGGTCCGCCGCGGCGTGCTCGAGCCGGTCGAGCGTCTGGGCGAGTCGCTGCTCGTGGTTGCGCAGGGAGATGATCGATTCGTTGCGGGATCGCATGATCTCTCCGAGCTCGTCGGCGGGGATCTCGGACATCGGGATGATCTCGTGCTCGCGGTCGCCGTCCTGCACCGCGTGGTCGGCCTTGAGGATTGCCCCAATCGGGCGGTAGACATGCCCGGGCAGCACGAACATCTCGAGCGCCCCCGCAACGAGCGCGTAGCCCGCGAGCAGTGTGACGATGACGAGGGCGTAGACGAGCCGGATCATCTTTCGCGCCCGCGTGGCGTACACACGGACAAGGAGGAACTCGTCCCCCCCGAGCCACCGGACCGCGCCGGCGGAGGTGCCGTCGGAGCCGATCACCACCGTGCCCCCCTCCGTTCCGCGTGCGAGCGATTCGACCACCGCGGAGATCCCCAACGCATCAGCCGCCCCCGTGCGGATCCGCACCCGCTGGTCGGGGTCCTGAACGATCCGGTCGAAGGCTTCTTGCCCCGGCGAGGGCTGGGCATCGAACAGCGTACGGATGAGCTGCTCGGCCTGGTCCTGCTCGGCGCCGTCCATGACCTTGGACATCGCCGGCTTGAGCGCCAGCAGCAGGATGATCCCGAGCGAGAGCGAGAAGGTGGTGTGCAGAACAAAGAGTTTCTTGCGGATACGCATGCCCGCGAGGATGCCGGGCTTGATCTCGGGGTCCGGCTTGGGACGATCGTGGTTCGGGAGAATCGCGAACATCCTGTTCTCCTGCGGTGCGCAACGGGTCGGTGTCCTACGCTTGGACGATGCCCGATTATGCTACCCCCGGTCGAACTCCATCACACGCGAACCCGGCCGCAAATGCCCGGGATTGTGCGCTGCGGGCGATCTCGCATCAGGCGTCGGTCATGCCGGATCTCGCGATCATCGAGCTCGACACCTCCGGGTTTGATCCTCGTGACGCGGCGCTGGCCCATGCGATCTACGACGCCGTCATCACGCGATGGATGACGCTCTCGTACATCGTGGGCAAGGTTGGGCGTGTGACAATGAGCGAGCTCGAGCCACGGATGCAGGCCGTGTTGCTCGGCGGGGCGGCACAACTCCTTCTGATGGACCGTATCCCCGTGCACGCGGTGCTCGACGAGAGTGTCCAGTGGGCCAAGGACCACATCCGCGCTGGTGCGGGCGGGATGACCAACGCGATCCTGCGCAAGGTCGCCCGGGTGCGCGGCGAGAAAACAGAAACCTGGGACAACGAGATGGACCGCATCCCGCTCAGCGACGGCGGTGGGCTGGAGCTTGTCGGTATGGAGCTGCCCGAGGATTCCAGAAGGCGATTGTCCGTATCGTGCTCGCTCCCGCTGGATCTACTCAGGGACTGGTTCGAGATGTATGGCCCGCCGCGTGCGCAGGCGCTGCACACACTCTGCCGAGCACCGGTGGTGGTCTACACCGGCGCGGCGAGTGCGCTCGACGAAGAGCATCTCGGCGCACACGAGTCCGCGACCAGCCGGGTGTTCACGGGTGGACGGCGGCAGCTGCTGGACCTGCTCGAGGACCGCGACGATCTCTGGGTGCAGGACGCGGCGAGCAGCGCGAGCGTGGAATCGATCCCCGAGTGCTCCCCAAGCCTCATTATCGATCTCTGCGCCGGACAGGGCACCAAGACGCGTCAGCTGCTCGCGAGATACCCCGACGCCGAGGTCTGGGCGTGCGAGGTCGACGACACGCGGCTCGACACGCTGAGCTCGGTCTTCCGGCATGATGATCGCGTGCAGGTGCTGCATGTCGAGGACCTGGTTGATGCGCCGCGGAAAGCGGATCTGGTGCTGGCAGATGTTCCGTGCTCAAACTCGGGCGTGCTCGCGCGTCGTCCCGAGGCGCGGTATCGCCCGATGGAGGACCAACTCGCGAGGATCACCCCTCTGCAGCGGGAGATTGTCCGCAACGCCGTCGGGATGCTGGAGCCGGGCGGGATACTCGTCTACGCGACCTGCTCGCTGGAGCGCGCGGAGAACGAGGACCAGTCGGCGTGGATCCTTGATGCGTTCCCCGCAACGCTGCTGAACCAATCGCGTGTCGACCCCAAGGGATTGCCGGGTGAGGATGCGGGTCGGTACTGGGATGGATCGTTCTGTGCCGCTTTTCGTGTCGGATAAGATGATTTCTCAGCGTGTGTGCGCTTTGGCGTTGGTGATGCTGTAGACTTATACCCTTGGGCGGGCTTCCCGGGCAGTCCGGGGGCGAACGCCCTTTGATGGATGGTGCGTATGAACCTGATTGATATCCTGAGCCCCGAATGTGTGAGCGCCCCGCTGAACGCGACCGACAAGCAGTCGGTCATCGGCGAGCTTGTGGACCTCTTGGCGGACGCCGACATGGTGAGCGATGCGCAGTCGCTCAAGGACGCCGTCTGGTCGCGTGAGCAGACCCGGACGACCGGGATCGGGTTCGGGCTCGCGATCCCCCACGGGAAGTGCGCGGGGATGGATCGGCTTGCGATCGCGATCGGCAAGCCCGCAACCCCAATGGACTTCGAGGCGATTGATTCGCAGCCCGTGCAGCTGATCGTCCTGCTCGCTTCTCCACCGGACCGCACACGGGACCACATCCAGGCGCTCGCGGAGGTCAGCCGGCTGATCACCAAGGAAGAGTTCCGCAACCGTGTGTACAGCGCGACCTCGCCCGACGAGATCTACGAGCTCTTCAAGGAGCAGGCCGCGGTCAGCTGATTGATCCGCCGAGCACCGAAGCGAGGGTCTCGAGTCGGCTCAGGGCCTTCTCCGCCTTCGCCCGGAAATACGCATGAGGGAACAGCGTGATCAGGGCAACCGAGAGCCCGAAGGCGGTGGTGTACAGCGCCTGGGCGATCCCCCCCGCCACCGCGGAAGGGTCTGTCACGGTCGCGGTCTCGCCGAGGAGATCGAAGCTCTGGATGATGCCGGTGACCGTGCCGAGAATCCCCAGCAGCGGCGCGGCGGCGATGATTGTTGAGAGGACCGTCGAGAACCGATCAATCGAAGGACGGATGGACTCGATCACCGAGAACGCCAGCGGCTCGGTCGGATGAGCGGACATCGCGAGCGTGCCGCGGACAAGCATGCCCTCGACCGAGCGATCGTCCCGGCTGTCGGAGAGTGCTCGATCCCGATCCCGATTGGTGAGCAGCCCGGCGTAATGGTGCAGACGGGCGATGCCCGATCGACGCGGCGCGGAGAACCAGAACACCACCCGCTCGAAGATGAGTGTCAGCGAGAGGATGCTCATCAGCAGCAGCGGGTACATCACCCATCCGCCGGTGAAGAAGAACTGGAGCATCGCGTCGATCATGGGTGGATGGTAGCCGGGCGGTGCGATCTTGTGCGACTAGGATTGCCCATGCCCGCGAGCAGCAAATCATCGATCATCGAGACCCGCGACATCGTCGCCCGCGTGGACCAGGCGATCGCCGGTTTTCTCGATCATCGGGGGCTCCCCGAGAATCTCGATGCCGCGATCCGTTACGCGATCCTCGGCGGGGGCAAGCGACTGCGCCCCGTGCTCGCTTGGAGATCCGCCGAGGCGTGCGGGGCGGACGGCTCAAACTCGCTCGCGGCGGGGGTCGCGGTGGAGTTGATCCACGCGTTTAGTCTCGTGCACGATGACCTGCCGGCGATGG